>JANMJZ010000185.1:0-23558 GCA_031371635.1 Sphingomonadales bacterium
TGATCTCGCCGAGCAGCGCGCGCGCCGCCTGCGGCGTGATCACGCGCGCCGGATTGGCGCTGATTTCCTCCTCGTGCATCGAAATACCCCGCAGGAACACGGGCTTTCCATTGAGCAATATGTCCGTGCCGCGCCGCTCGATGGTCCGAAAACCGATGCGGTCGCGCCAATTGTCGTCGCCGACCGCAATCGCAACGTCATAGAGCTTCGGCTGTTCGGGCGACCAGCGGACGAGGGCGCGCGGCGCCGTCATCGTGGCTTTCCAGTCGCCCTTCGCATCGGTCTGGCCCGCAAGATCGAGTTTCAGCTCGGCGATACGTAGGCGGATAGTGCGATTGGCGGCCTCGGGTCCGTTCAGGTGCGCGGTCACCGCAATCTTCCCGTCGCGCGTCAGCCGCACCCAGGCATCGTCGACATAGGTATCGGGCGTATGGACCAGAGTCACGGCGCGCGTCACGCCGCCATAGTTTTCCCAGTCGGTGACCGGCGGCGGGACGGTTGCGGCGGTTGCCTGCGAATCGACGCCGATCGTGACCTGGTTGTCGCCATCACGCAGCAAGCCGGTAACCTCGAACGCGAAGGGCGTGAATCCGCCCTCGTGCCGACCGAGCGGCTTGCCATTCACATAGGCGACGGTCGAATAATTCGCGGCGCCGAAGCGCAGAAAGTAGCGGCCCTTGCGCGCGACCGGCGCCGCAAAGCTGCGCTGGTACCAGACCAGTCCCTGATAATGGCGCATTTCCGCCGATTGCGCGAGCCACGCGCCCGGCAACGTCGCCCTTTGCGCGTGTGCCATGTCGAATTCGAAAAGCGTGCGGCTATCGGTCGCCATTTCCTTGCGCACGTCGACGTCGAGGTAACGTTGCTGGCCCCGGTCGGGCATCTCGCCATGAAATCCCGCGATTCCCGAACGATACGGATCGATCGAGTAGCGCCATTCGCCCGACAATTCGGTGCTGTCGCGCATGTCGGCGGACACGAGCAGGGGCTCGTTCTGGGCGGTCGCCAGCGGGAGCACGGGGGGTGCCGTCTGCGCCGTGGCGGCGGTTGCGCCTGCTGCCAGGGCAAAGATCGTCAAAAGCTTGGGATAACGCATGGCCACACTCCCGGAAACGAAGGGAGGGGGAGCGCCGCTCCCCCGGTACACGACCTTTAGAAGTTCAGGTTGAGGCGAATGCCGCCATAGCGGCGGAAGTCGCGCGGGAGGATCGCCTGGGTGGCAAGCTTAGTCCCGAAATTGCCCGCCGTATTCACCAGCGACGGGAAGTACTGGGTATCGAACAGATTGTTGACGAAGGCGACCACTTCCCACTTCTTGTCTTCGGCCCGAACACCGAGACCTGCGTTGACGATGTCATAGGTCGGCTGGAACGTCTGCGGGTCTTCGGCGACATAAAACACGCTGCTCTGATGCTGCCAATTCACCTGCGCGACGCCGCGCAGGGTTTCGGTCAGCGCGGGGGAGTAATCGGCGCTGAGCGAAAACTTGAATTGCGGCGCCTGCACGGCACGCGCGCCAGTCAGCACTTGATAGGATGGCTGGGCTGGCGGCACTCCTCCGGGGCCGGCGGGCACCGCGGCGACGCAACCCGTAGCCGGTACCTGCAAGGGATAGCACTGTGCACGCGGGAACGAGGTATATTTGGCGTCCAGATAGGCGAACGATGCCGATAGCGTCAGGTCGCTGCCGAGCCGCGCAGAGGTATCCAGTTCGATGCCGCGCGTGTTCAACCCGCCGACATTCGTCAGCCGGAAATTGGTCGACCCGTCGGCCAAGGTCTCAATCGATTGTGCCTGAAGGTTTGAAAAGTCGGTGTCGAAGAACGTCAGGTTGACCGTCAGATGACGGTCGAAGAACTGCATGCGCGCCCCAATTTCCTTGTCGCGCGACTTTTCCGGCTTGATCGGCCCGGCGAGTGCACGGTTCTGGTTGAAACCGGTCGTCAGATCGTAGGTCTGGCCCTTGTACCCCGTCGAATAGCTGCCGAACAACATGATGTCGGGCGTGACCTGATAGCTTGCGTTGAGGCGATAGGTTGCGGCCGTATCCTCGGCATTGCCGGCAAAGGCGGCGTTGCCGTTCTGGATGTCAAGGAAGGTGTACGAGACCTTCTCGTTCTGGACGCGCCCGCCCGCCGTCAGGGTCAGGCTCGGCACGACTTCCCAGTCGATCTGGGCAAAGCCGGCAAGCTGCTGCGACTTCGAACTGGCGACCCAGTTGGCGAGCGAGAAGGCGGGGCCGCGGTAGAACGGCCGGTCGAACTTCACGTTCGCGTAATAGGCACCCAGCGTATAGCGCAGCGGATTGGTGCTGGGCGACAACAGGCGGAATTCCTGGGTAAACAGCGTCGAACGGAACGTGCCGACCTGGATGTTGCTGCCACGCGGATCTGCCGTCGCCGACGTATCGTCGTGGTCGAGAAAGTCGTTCAGCTTGAACTTGTCGTAGGACGTGATCGAGATGAGCGTGTGGTCGCCCAGGCCGATCTCGCCGCGCAGATAGCCGCCATAGCCTTCGTAATTCGTGCGCGCATCGTAATTGTTGCTGATATCCTGGTTCTGTTCGCTCACCGTGACGCCCGGAAAGATAACAGGCTGCGTCAGGCCGGCCGGGGGCCGAAACAGCGCGGTCGGATCGATCCTGATGAACGGACGGCCTACCGTCGAATGGCCACTGAGGTAATTGCCCGACAGCGTGAACGTGGCGTTGTCCGACGGCTCCCAGCGCAACTTGCCGCGCGCATTATAGGCGTCGCGCCCGTTGACCTTCTTGCCGTTGAACAGGTTGCGAACGTTGCCGTCCCACTGCGAATAGCTGGCAGACAGCACATAGCCGAGTTCGGGGCTGATCGGGCCCGACACGCTGAAATTCCCGCCATATTCGCTGTCCGTCGTCGCCAGCAGATTGGCGCGCACGCGCAGCGTGTCGGTCGGCGCGCGCGTGATGATGTTGATGAGGCCCGCCGACGCCGACTTGCCGTACAATGTGCTCTGCGGACCGCGCAGCACTTCGATGCGCTCGACGTCGGGCAGGTCGGTGAAGGCGCGCGCCTGGAAAGCCAGCGGCACTTCGTCGACAAGGACGGCGACGCTCGGCTCGACGCCGATGCCGAAGGCGAACGTCCCGACGCCGCGCAGCGAAACGTTGGCATTCACGGGATGCTCGGCGGGGCGCACCGTCAGCGACGGCGCCACGTTGCCCAGATCCTGGAATTGCCGGACGCCGGAGGCGGCAAGCTGTTCGGCGCCGACGACCGAAACGGCCAATGGCACTTTTTGCAGGTTCTGCTCGCGCTTTTGCGCCGTCACGATGATATCGCCGGTGGCAACGGCGTCGCCGGAGGCGGCTTGCGGATCACTCGATTGCGGCGTCTGTGCCAGCGCCGGGGTCGCACCGATCAAGAGCGCCAGCGCCAGCGCGCCCTGGCCAACGGATGTCTGGAGTTGCTTCATCGGTAACCTCCCCGGTTGTTGTTTTGCGGGCTTTGCCCGTCTGATCTCGGCGGTCTAACAAATGGTCTGACCAGATGCAAGTCTTTGGTCAACAATATAGGGGACGTAACGTTAGGCCCCTGTTGGAACCGTCAGCGCGACCCCACGCCGGTTTCCCTGTTCCGCCGCATGGGTACTGGCGCCGGTCACGAACAACGCACGCCGGTCGCCGGGCGGCAGAAGGATCGCGACCTCATCCCCGCCCCACCCCTGGCCGTCGCGCCGGACCGCCAGGACGACGCGTCCCGCTTCGGCGAAGCCGTCGACATGCCAATGGTCGACCACGCCGTCACCGTCGCCGCTGTCCTCCACGGCCGACCATGCGAACGGCCCCTCGGTCGGTGGAAACAGCCAGATGCCGCGTCGGTAGGGGCACGGGGTCCGGCCCCCCTGGGCGAGGTCGACGAGCATCGCCGAGCCTGCACGTGCCAGCAGCGGCGGCTGGCCATCGAGCGGCGCCGGCACCTCTGCGGTAACACCGCCGGGCAGCCGCTGGCCGGTCCAGACGTCGATCCAGTCGGCCCCGGCCGGAGGCCGGACCGTTCGCCGGTCGACCCCCGGTTCCATGACCGGTGCGGCCAGCAGGTTGGGGCCCAGCAAATGCTCGTCGCATTCGGCCCAGGCCCCGGCATCACCGGAAAAATCGAGCCAAGTCGGCCGGACCATCGGCTCGTATGCGGCATGGTAGCGATGCAGCAGGTCGTAAAAGAACGGCACTAGGGTCTGACGGAGCGCCATCAGGCGGTGGATGGCCGGCAGCGCTTCGGGATACATCCACGGCTCATTGACGCTCCGGTCGTCGTTCCAGCTGTGGATGCTGAACCGCGGCATCAGCACGCCCGCCTGCACCCAACGCACGAGCAGTTCGGGCGACGGCGCGGGGCCGGCAAAGCCACCCACGTCATGGCCGCTGTTCGAAACGCCCGACAGCGCCAGCCCGATCGCCATGCGCGCATTGTAGCGCAGCGTCTTCCACTCGGTCAGGTTATCGCCGCTCCATGTCTGCGCGTAGCGCTGCAGCCCGGCCATGCCCGAGCGGGTGACGACATAGGGGCGCTTGTCGGGGCGGGCTTCGGTCTGCGCGCGGCGCGACGCACGGCTCATCAGCAGCGGCTGGGCGGGGCGCATGGCCGAGGCGGCGCACGACGCACCGAACCCGTGGAAGCATGCGCGCGCATCCCAGATCTCATATTCGTTATTGTCGTTCCATGTCGCCTCGATGCCATGGTCGAGCAGCGCCGTCTTGACCTTGTCGCGCCACCACTGCGCTGCTTCGGGGTTGGTGAAATCGATGTTGCTGCCGACCTCGTCCCAGAACTGCGCCTCGACCGGCTGCCCGTCCGCATCGCCGACGAACAGCCCGGCCCGGGCAACCTCGTCGTACAGCGGGTGGCTGCGCAGCAAGGCAGGCTTGATGTTCGGCACCAGCTGCACGCCCGCCTCGTGGTAACTGGCGACGAAGGCGGCAGGATCGGGAAACTTGTCGCGGTTCCAGTTGAAGACATAACGCTTGTCGCCGATCGACGTGTAGCCCGACGACAGGTGGAACGACGTGCAGCCCAGGTCGTGCTCGCCAAGCTTGTCTAGAAATCCCGCCATCTGCGCGGCCGCATCGGGCGCATCGGTGTAGGTCATGGTCGAGCCCGAATAGCCCAGCGACCAGCGTGGCATCAGCGCCGGGCGCCCCGTCAGCCAGGTGAAGCGGCGCGTGACCGCCCGCGGATCGGGACCGGCGATCATCCACAGGTCGAGGTCGCCCGCGTCCGCCACGACATGCCGGTAATGCCCGTGGTAATTGTCCATCTCACGCCCGAAATCGAACGCGACGTCGGCCATGGTGTCGTAGAAGGCGCCGTGGCACCGCCCCGCCGCATCGGCCACGAGCACATAGGGTATCGACTTGTACAGCGGGTCGCTGTGTTCGGCGTCATAGCCCATGGCATCGAGATTGGTCAGGCGAAAGCTGCGGCCCGCGCGGTCGCAATCGCCGCTCCGGTCGCCGAGGCCGTAAAAGCGCTCCCCCGGGCGCCGCGCAACATAGTGATGCGCCCGCCCGTCCCACCAGCCGAAGTCATAGGCCTGGGTCGGGCGGTCCGCCGCCATCAGCTGCCAGTCTTCGCCCTCGTCGGCGCGCTGTTCCCACGTACAGTGCAGCCCATGCAGGCGCACCGTTAGCCGCAACCGGGCCGTCGTGACGATAATCGTGGTGCCGTCGCTGTCGATGCGGGGCTCGGGGCAGGCGAAGCCCGCCACGTCGAGCCGGTCGCGGCCCGGGTCGTCGATGTCCGCCGCCCCCGGCGCGATCGCCCAGCTCGGCGGCAAGGTGACGGTGCCGTCGACCAAGAGCAAGAGGCGGACGATATCGTCCTCCAGCACGAAGACGTGCGCCACGGCACCGGTATCGGCCGTCAGCGTGATCCGCCCCTCCGCCTGTTCGGCAAGTTCGAAGCGCGGCGGGTCGGACAGGGTGGCGCGTCTCATGCCTTGTGCTCCGGCAGGGTCAGTTTGGCGATCCAGACGATCAGCACCACCGCGCCGATCAGGTCGAAAACGGCAAGCGCGCCGAACAGCGGGGCATAGCCGATGGTATCGGCAAACTGGCCGATGAGCAGCGAAAACAGCAGCCCCCCGACCCAGCCTGCTTGCCCGATGAAGCCATTGGCGGTGCCGACTTCCTCGGGCGTGAACACGTCGGCCGACAAGGTGTTGATCAGCACCGAGATCATCTGGTGGGCAAAGCCGCCGACGCTGAACAGGGCAATCGCCATATAGGGGCTGGCGGCAAGACCGATGCAGCCTGGCGCGATCATCAGCACGGCCGCAAACGCAATTCCCGAGACCCGCGACCGGATCAGCCCCATGCCCAGCCGCCGCATCAGGAACGGCGACAAATAGCCGCCGAGCACGCCGCCTAGGTCGGCGGCGAGAAACGGCAACCAGGCGAACAGCGCGATCTGTTTCAGATCCATGCCGCGCTCGGTGGCCAGATACAGCGGGATCCAGAAGCTGAACGTCTGCCACGCCGGTTCGGCAAGGAAGCGCGGCACCGCGAGCACCCAGAAACGCGCGCTGCGCAGGATCTCGCGCGGGCTGGCGCGCCGGGCCGGCACGGCGGGGCGATCCTCGGCGATCATCGCCTGCTCTTCGGGCGTGATCGCCGGATGTTCGCCGGGTTCCCGGTAAAAGGCGTACCAGGCGGCCGCCCAGATCAGCCCGACAGCGCCCGTCACGATGAAGGCCACGCGCCAGTCGGCCCAGAGCGTCACCGCAACGACGATGGGCGGCGCGATCAGCGCGCCGAGCGAAGTCCCCGCGTTGAACCAGCCAACCGCAACCGAGCGTTCCCGCGCGGGAAACCACGCTGCAATCGCCTTGATACCCGAGGGAATGGCCGCCGATTCAGCCAGGCCCAGCAGCCCGCGGAAAAAGGCCAGCGCGAGCCAGCCTCCGGCGAGCGCATGAAGCATGTTGGCGACCGACCACGCCACGCCAAAGAGTGCAAAGCCCGTACGCAGGCCGAACCGGTCGACAATTGCACCGGCAATCGGCTGCATGACGGTATAGGCGAGCTGGAAGGCGCCGACGACATAGCTGTAATGCTGCGTCGTCATGTTGAGGCTGGTCTTGAGTTGCGGTGCCAGCACACCGAGCGAATTGCGCGCCAGGTAATTGGCGATCGTGCCGAAACAGATCAGCGCGACGATCCACCAGCGAAGATGCCTTATGCGACCCAAGGGCACTCCTTACACGGCGTGCATCGGTCGGACATGCCGGTGCTACGCCTCACCGGCAAGCGGGATTGCGCGCGTCCGCGACCGCCGCAAAGCTGATCGCCTGACCCGAGACATCCCACGCACCAGGGCTGGCCACACCGGCAAGTCCGGTCAACGTGCCGCGCGCGTCGAGTGCGGGCGTCTTACCATTGACGGTGATGGTGCGCGTTTCGATGGGGGTGCCGCGCATCGTCCACAGGAGAGCCTTGCGGCCAAGCGCAAGCGATTGGAGTGCCGCGCCCGTATTGATGGCAAGGAGGCCGACGCCGCCGGGCTTCCCTGGCAGGCAATGGGCGTAAATGCGCAATTCCGGCGACGGCGACGCGGGCGGCGCGAGGACGGTCGACCCCATCGTCCGCTTCCACAGCACGGCGGCCCAGTAGTTCGGTCGCGGCGTCAGGGTGTCGGGTTCGAGCAAGGCATAGTCCGACGCGGCGAGCGTGTTGTGCAGCACGACCTTCACGCCGCGCTGCGACAGCGCGCCGAGCTGGTTCAGGTATCGAAAACTGTCGAGGAAAGTGGGCGCCCAGGGGCTGCCCCCACAGGCAGCCTGCGCCGTTTCGGTATTCCACAGCGGCTTGCCGGGTTCGTGCTTGTCGCGCAGCGCGCCATAAAAGTCGGCGTCGATCAGCGTACGGTCGAGCCACTCGGGCGACAGCGCATCGACGCGCGCCTTGTCGAGCGACGCGGGCCCGCCGCAGCGCGGCGAGACATTGCCGTAGAAGTGGTAGCTGACCGCATCGAGCGTGCCCGGATTGGCCCCCAGCATCGCGTCGCTCGAGAGGAACTTGCCCCCGCGGATCATCGCGGGCGGATTGCGCATCAGCGTTCCCTCACTCACGCCGCCCGCGCCCAGGATTTTCATGCCCGGCACGGTCTTGCGTGCCCAGTCGCGAAAAATGCGGAAATCCGTCGCATAGTTCGGTACGTCATAGGCGGGCGGCATGCCGGCGGTGGCGCCGGGGATATTGGGCTCGTTGAAGAATTCGGCCGCATAGAAGCTGCCGCCCGCAGATGTTGTCAGGTCGACCATCCGCTGCGCCTGGGCGGTTGTCCAGACACCATTGGCATCGCGCGTCCCGCCGCTGGCGGCAAAGCTCGTGACGATCGGCGCGTTGACGGATTTTGAAAAGGCGACGACGTTGCGCCACTGGTCGCGCGTCAGGATCTGGCTGTACCCGGTTGGCGGGGTCGTCAGCGTCTCACCCTCGGCGAGCAGATAGGTATTGTTCGCCCAGGTCCCGCTCACGCGCAGCAGGCTGGGGCCCAGGTTGCGAGCCAGCGCCACGAGTTTCGGGCTGGTCAGGTCGATCGGCGGCCGCTGGCGATAAACCTCATCCTTGGGTCCGCCATAGGGTGCCCAGAAGCGGCCGCCGGTGACCTCGACCATTTCGATGTTGTAGCCCTGAAAGCGCGCGTCGACCGTCCCCGTTTTCGCCAGGCGGTCCAGCGGCAGCGGCGCAGGTGCCGCCGCGGCGGTCAGGGCGAAGGCTGCAGTGGCCGTCAGCAAACGAAGGGTCTTCATGCTACCAGCTCCACATCGTGCCGTCCTCGAGCCGGGCGACCGGAAGATAGGCGGGTTTATAGGGATATTTGGCGGCCAGTGCCTCGTCGATGTCGACGCCGTGGCCCGGGGTTTCGCCGCAGAAGAGTTCGCCGGCGTCGAAATGATAATCGTGCGGGAAGACCGCGTCGGTCTCCTCGGTGTGGCGCATATATTCCTGGATCCCGAAATTGGGGACCCAGGTGTCGAAATGGAGCGCGCAGCCCATGGTGACGGGCGACAGGTCGGTCGCGCCATGGCTGCCGGTGCGGATCTGGTACATCGCGGCAAGGTCGGCAATGCGGCGCAGGTGCGTGATGCCGCCGGCACCCACGACAGTGCAGCGGATGAAGTCGATCAGCTGGTTCTGGATCAGGTCCTTGGCGTCCCAGATCGTGTTGAAGATCTCGCCCACGGCAAGCGGCGTCGTCGTGTGCTGGCGGACCAGCTTGAACGCTTCCTGGTTTTCGGCCGGCGTGCAATCCTCCAGCCAGAACAGCTGGTAAGGCTCGAGCATCTTGCCCAGATTGGCGGCTTCCATCGGGGTATAGCGATGATGGCCGTCGTGCAGCAAATGATGGTCGAACCCATAGGTTGCGCGCAGCTTTTCGAACAGTTTCGGCACATAATTCAGGGCCTTGCGCGTGTCCCAGCCGGTTACCGACGGCAAGGCCGCATCCGCCGGCTCATAATGGAGCTTGCCCCGGCCCACCCCATAGGCATCCTTGATGCCGGGCACGCCGCTTTGTGCCCGGATCGCCTTGTAGCCCATTTCGATATATTGGCCGACGGCATCGACCGTTTCCTCGATGTCGCTGCCATTGGCATGGCCGTAGACCATGATCCCGTCGCGGCTGCGCCCGCCGAGCAGCTGGTACAGCGGCATGCCGGCCATCTTGGCCTTGATGTCCCACAGCGCCATGTCGACGGCGGCAATCGCGCGCATCGTCACCGGCCCGCGCCGCCAATAGGCGCCCTTGTAGAGATACTGCCAGATATCCTCGATACGGCGGGGGTCCATCCCGATGAGGCAAGGGATCACATGATCTTCGAGATAGGAAACGACCGACAGCTCGCGGCCATTGAGCGTCGCATCGCCAATGCCATAAACGCCCTGGTCGGTCTCGATCTTCAGCGTGACGAAGTTGCGCCCGGGGCATGTCACGATGACCCTTGCTGATCGAATCTTCATGCGATTCCCCGTGAGGCTGATAAGAGGGCCAACGGCAGGACCTTGACCAAAAGGGATCAGGCTGTCAATCTAATTGGTAAGGCCAAAGGAGTGTCACGTGGCGGACAGTGTGGAGCGGGGGCAGGATCGCCTCTACCAGGATCTGGCGCGTAGCCTGCTCGAGGAACTCGCCTCCGGCAGATACGTCGTGGGCACACGACTGCCCGCAGAACGCGAGCTGGCCACGAAATACGGCGTCAGCCGCCCGACGGTGCGCGAGGCGATCATTGCGCTCGAAGTCCAGGGGCTGGTCGAGGTTCGCGTCGGGTCGGGCGCCTATGTCCGGCGCCTGCCGGACGATGAATCAAAGCCGGGCTTCAACATCAGCGCCTTCGAGCTGACCGAGGCGCGCCTGATGTTCGAAGGTGAGGCTGCCGCCCTGGCCGCGACCCAGATCACCGATGACGAGATCGCGACGATCGAACAGCTGGTGCGCGACATTGCCCGCGAGAACAACGACCCGCGCGGCACCGAAAGCGCCGACCGTGCCTTTCACGTCGCCATCGCGCGCGCCACGCGCAACAATGCCATCACTGACGCCGTCGAGAGGCTATGGGAATTGCGCGCCACATCGCCGGAAGCCGCGCTGCTCCACGAGAAGGCCCGAACCGCGAACATAAAGCCCGTGGTCGACGAGCATTCAGCAATCCTCGATGCATTGCGCGCCCGCGATCCGTCGGGCGCACGTGCCGCCATGCGCAGTCATCTGACGCAGGTCATCGACAGCCTGTTGTTCGCCACCGAGGAACGTCAGATCGCCGAAGCGCGCAAGGCGGCGCAGGCGCGGCGGGAGCGCTACGCGCGAGCCACGGCCTGACGGAAGGGTCCCGAGTTACGGGGCTTAGCGACAAAGCGCTTCCCAACCGTCCGTGCGTGCGTCACGGTTGAGCCATGCGCATCATTTTTTCGGCCCTGTGCCTCGCCGTCCTTGCTACGCCCGTCGCTGCCGCAGACCCCGAACCCGTTGCCGGATCGGGTGGCATGGTCGTCAGCGCGCACAAACTCGCGACCGATGTCGGCGTCGAGGTCCTGCGTGAAGGCGGCAACGCCGTCGATGCCGCCGTTGCCGTGGGATATGCCCTGGCCGTCGTCTACCCGCAGGCCGGGAACATCGGCGGCGGCGGGTTCATGACGCTGCATCTGGCGAGCGGGCGCTCAACTTTCCTCGACTTCCGCGAAAAGGCACCGCTTGACGCGACGGCGACGATGTTCCTCGACAAGCAAGGCAATGCCGTACCCGCGCGTTCGACCGACAGCTGGCTCGCCGTGGGGGTGCCGGGCACGGTGATGGGGCTGGAGACCGCCCGCGTCCGCTATGGCACCCTGCCGCGCGCGAAACTCATGGCACCGGCCATCCGCCTTGCCCGCGAGGGGTTTGTCCTTGGACAGGGAGACGCGGGCGTCATGGCGCTCGAGGGCGAAAAGCTTGCGCGCGATCCCGAAGCCGCGCGGATCTTCCAGCCCGCAGGCAAACCGCTGACCAAGGGCGACCGGCTGGTGCAATCCGACCTCGCAACGTCGCTGTCGCTGATTTCGGACGTCGGCCCCGACGCCTTTTACAAGGGAGCAGTCGGCACCGCGATCGTTGCCGCGGCAAGACGGGGCGGCGGCATCCTGAGTGCGCAGGATTTCGCGCGGTACCGCGTTCGCGAAATGAAGCCCGTCGAATGCGATTATCGTGGGTACCACGTCGTGTCGGCACCACCGCCAAGCTCGGGCGGCGTATCCATCTGCGAAACGCTGAACATCCTGTCGGGCTACGACCTGTCCGCCATGGGCTTCCATTCCGCCGCAGAAGTGCATGTTCTCGTCGAGGCGCTGCGCCGTGTCTATGTCGACCGCAACAACAAGCTGGGCGACCCCGATTTCGTCGCCAATCCGGTCGCCGAACTGCTGGATCCCGCCTATGCCGCCCGGCTGCGTGCCTCGATCGATCCGGAACGGGCAACGCCTTCGTCCTCGCTTGGGCCGGCGGCGCCTGCGCACGAGGGCAAGAGCACGACGCAATATGACGTGGTCGATGCGGCGGGCAACGCGGTTTCGGTCACTTATACGCTCAACGACTGGTTCGGCGCGCACCGCGTGGCGACAGGCACCGGCATCGTCATGAACGACGAGATGGACGATTTCACGTCGAAGCCGGGCTCGCCGAACATGTTCGGCCTGGTGCAGGGGGCGGCGAATGCCGTAGCGCCGGGCAAGACGCCGCTCAGTTCGATGAGTCCCACGATCCTGCTGAAGGACGGCAAGGTCGCGCTGGTCGTCGGCAGCCCCGGCGGTTCGCGGATCATCACGATCACGCTGGAGGCGATCCTGAACATGGTCGACCATGGCATGGACGTTCAGGAAGCCATCAACGCGCCGCGCATCCATATGCAATGGCTGCCCGATGTCGTGGCGCTCGAACCCTTTGCCTTGTCGGCCGACACCCGCCGCATCCTGGAACAGCGCGGCCACACGTTCGAGGAACAGGGACATTGGGGCATTGCCGAGGGCATTGTCGTCGGCAACCCGCGGCTAGGTTCGACCACGGGCAAGGCCGACGCGTTCCTGTCGCTGCGCGCACCGCCGCTTGCCGGTGCGACCTTGTTCGGGGCTCATGATGCCCGGGGCGGCGCGGGCGCGGCAGCCGCCGTCCACTAGCGCTTTCGTCTAGGCGGCAGGCACCGGATCGCGTTTGGGCACCGACAGGCCGGACCATGTCGGCCGTTGTCCCGTCGTCGCCCAGCTAAAGGCAAGCGCCGCCGCGACCGATGTTGCCAGCGTGATGACCATGAAATCGATATAGTGGAGCGTGACGATGCCCGAGGGTTGCAGCGCGAAGGTATAGAGCGCGTAGAGCGCCACGCCCCACAGGACACCGGCAATGGCCGCCGCCGCCGTCACGCCGCGAAACAGCAGGCCGACGACGAAGGCCGACAGGATCGGCATCGAGAGCAGGCCATTGAGCTGTTGCAGCAGGTTGATGATCGACTGCGCTTTTTCGAACAGCTGCATCAGGATCACCGCGCTGATCGTGAACAGCGTGGATACGATGGCCGACAGGCGCCAGTGGTCCTGCACTGGCCGGATGAATTTTGCATGGATGTCGACCGCATAGAGCGCGACCGAGCTGTTCAGGATCGAGGCGGTATGGGCGATTACCGCGCTGGCCATCAGCGCGGCGAAGGCCCCCGATAGCCAGGCGGGCAAGACCGCGCCGACGACCCTGCCATAGGCGGCGTCGTCGATGTCGCCGAACAGCTTGTAGGCAACGACACCCGGCAGCACGACGATGACCGGAATGATCAGGATACGTACGGCGGCGGCGGCCAGGATGCCGCGCTGCGCCTCGCGGACGGTGGGCGCCGTCATCGCTTTTTGGGTGATGTTCTGGTTGGTTGACCAGTAAAAGATCTGGATGAAGATCATGCCGGTGAACAGCGTGTGGAACGGGATGGGCGAATCGGACGCCCCCACCATCGTCAGCCGGTCGACCGGAATGCCGCTGAGGTCGAAATCGATTGCCGCCAGCGCGAGGTAGACGACGAGCACAGCAATCGCGAGGACGCCGATGCCCGCATAGGTATCCATGACCGCAACCGACCGCAGACCGCCGCTGATCGTGTAAAATGCAGAGGCAATCGCGATCGGCAGGGCGAAGTACCAGAGCGGCCAGTCTACCCCGAGCATGTATTTGAGGAACAGGCTGCCGCTATAGAGCGCGGCCGGCAGGTAGACGAGGATGTTGCCGAGCAGGAACAGCGCGCTGATCAGCGTGCGGACGCTGCCGCCGCCATAGCGCTGCTCGAGCAGTTGCGTCACCGTCGTGCACTGCGCCCGGTAGTAGATCGGAACGAACACGAAGGCGAGGATCAGCAGGCCGACGAAGCCGGCGAGTTCCCACCACGCCACCAGCAGCATCTGGTTGCCGTTCATACCCACGAGCTGTTCGGTCGACAGGTTGGTCAGCGTGATCGATCCGGCCACGAACAGCCAGTTGAGCCCGTTGCCCGCCAGGTACATGTCGCGCGCCGAGCCGTCATGGCCGCGGTGTGCGCGCTTCACGGTCACGATCGTGGCGAGCGCGATGGCCGCCATGATGACCAGCGCAACCAGTATCTGGCCCAAGATCCATCCCCCCAAAACGGCGCTCTTGTGTTTTGTTCGCCCGGCGCGCGGCGCGGGATGCATCCTCGCCAAAAGGCGCAACAATGCAACTCTGCGCGCGCGTGTGTCCGAAACCCAGTTCAGGGGGCAAGGAATAGCGACTAGCAAAAACCTGAAATAGAACATAACTAGAACAAATGATTCGTTCGTTCCGTTCTGGCCTCTGTCGCACCTTGGCGCAGCACAGTGCGGAGTCGCGTGCGGGCGGGGATGTGCGGGTGACGTTCGGCATCGATTCGCTCGACCGCCGCATTGGTGGCGGGCTGGTGCAGCACGCCTTGCACGAGGTGTTTGCCGCAACGGCGGAAGACGCCAGCGCCGCGACGGGCTTTGCCTTGATGACCGCCATCCGCGCCTGCCCTGCCGGTGGGCCCGTGCTCTGGGTACGCGAACAGCGATGCAGCCGGAACTGCGGTCAGCTGCACGCCCCGGGCCTTTTGGAACTCGGGCTCGATCCGGCCGGGCTGATCCTGGTCGAAACGCCCGATACGCTGGCGGCGCTGCGGGCCGGCGACGATATCGTCAAATGCGGTCAGGTCGGCGCCGTGGTGATCGAGCCATGGGGAAAGGCGCCGATGCTCGACCTCACGGCCTCGCGGCGGCTGTCGATGGCGGCGGCGGCTTCGGGGGTGCTGACGCTCGTCGTGCGGGTCGAAGCCGCCCCCATGCCGAGCGCGGCACAGACGCGGTGGCAAGTGACAAGCGCACCCTCTTCGCCACTTCCTGCCGAAGCACCGGGACATCCTGCCTTCGACATCACCCTGTTGCGCCATCGTGGCGGCATCGCCGGGTTCGAAACCCGAGTGGAGTGGAACCGTGATACCAGAAGCTTCGCGCCGCTACCTGGCGGTGTACCTGCCCTTCCTGCCATCGGAGCGGATCAGGCGCAGCCATGGCCGCAACGGCGCGCTGCCTGACGGTCCGTTTGCGCTTGTCGAAAAACAACGCGGCAGCATGCGCTTGGCCGCCGTCGATCTCGCCGCCCATACGCTCGGCCTGACAGCCAGGCTGCCGCTGGCCGATGCACGGGCGCGCGTGCCCGAACTGGCGGCCTTCGACCATGATCCGGGCGCGGACATCGCCTTGCTCGACTGGCTGGCGGAGGCCTGCGACCGCTACACGCCCATGGTCACCGCCGATCCACCCGCCGGGCTGATCCTCGACATCACCGGCTGCGTACATCCCTTTGCCGACGGCGAAGCGGGCCTGTCGGACGATCTGGCGCAGCGCCTGGCGCTGCTAGGCCTGACGGCGCGGCTGTCGCGGGCGGGCACGCCGGACACGGCGGTAGCGCTCGCCCGCCATGGCGGCACCGATCCGGCCCTGCTGCCCGTCGCGGCGCTGCGGGTCGATCCGGACATCCATGTCGCACTGGCACGTGCCGGACTGAAGACGGTCGGCGACGTCGCCCGCCTCCCCGCCGCGCCGCTGGCGGCACGCTTCGGCAGGGACCTGCCCGTCCTGCTCAACCGGATCATGGGGCGCGAGGACGTCCGCATCACCCCGCGCCGCCAGCTTTCCGAAATCGAGACCGAAGCGCGTTTTGCCGAACCCATTGCGCGCAACGAGGACGTGCTGACGACTCTCGCGCGGCTGGTGGCGGAAGCCGCCATCATCCTGTCCGAACGCGGCGTCGGCGGGCGACGCTTTTCGGTCGCCCTGTTCCGCAGCGACGGCCATGTCGCGCGGCTGTCGGTCGAGACCGGCCAGCCGGTGCGCGACCCCGCCGTGCTCGACCGGCTGCTCCGCGAACGCATCGATGCGCTGGCCGACCCGCTCGATCCGGGCTTCGGCTATGACATGATCCGGCTGGCGGTCCACGTCGTCGAACCGCTCGCCCCCGAACAGCTGCGGCTCGACGGCGGCAAGGTGGCCGACCGCGAACTGGCCGCGCTGATCGACCGGCTCGGCACGCGGCTGGGGCGCAACCGGGTCCGGCGGTTCGCACCCGTCGACACCCATATCCCCGAACAGGTGGTCCTCGAATTGCCCGCCGTCGAACGCCGCGAACCCGCGCCCTGGGCCGCCCCTGCACCGGGCGAACCACCGCTGCGCCCCCTTCACCTCTTCGATCCGCCGCACCGGATCGAGGTGATCGCCGAAGTGCCCGACGGCCCGCCCCGCCGGTTCAAGTGGCGCCGGTCGATGCACGAAGTCGCCCGGCACGAAGGGCCCGAGCGCATTGCCGCCGAATGGTGGATGCGCCGCGACAATGGCGGCCTCACGCGCGACTATTACCGGGTCGAGGACGTGCGCGGGCGGCGCTACTGGCTGTTCCGCCACGGCCTCTACGGCACCGAAAAGCCGCATCCCGACTGGTATCTGCACGGCCTGTTCGCATGAAATTCGCCGAGCTTGCCGCCAGCAGCAACTTCTCGTTTCTTGAAGGGGCCTCGCATCCGACGGACATGGTCGCCACCGCGCTCGCGCTCGGCCATGGCGGCATCGGCCTCGCCGACCGCAACACGGTCGCCGGCGTCGTCCGCGCGCATGCCGCGCTGCGCGACGCCGTGGCGGAGGCGGGAACGCCAATCGATTTCAAGCTGATCGTCGGCGCGCGGCTGGTCTTTGCCGACGATACCCCCGACGTCATCGCCTATCCGACCGACCGGCGCGCCTGGGGCCGGCTGTGCCGCCTGCTCAGCCTGGGCAATCTGCGCGCCAAAAAGGGCGAATGCCATTTGTCCTTCGACGACCTGCTCGACTGGGGCACGGGGATGGCGCTGATCGTCCGGGCCTCCGCCGCGGGCGACGCGGCTATCGTGAGCCGCCTCAAGACCCTCACCCCGCACCTGTGGATCGGCGCCACCATGCACCGGGGCGGCCGCGACCGGCGGCGGCTTGCCGCGCTCAAAACCCTGTCCGCCGATACCGGTGTTCCCCTAATCGCGCTCAACGCCCCGCTTTACGCGACACCCGACGACCGCCCGCTGCACGATGTGATGACCTGTATCCGCGAGAAGACCACGATCCGCAACGCCGGCCGCAAGCTGGCGGCCAACGCCGAACGCCATCTGAAAAGCGGCCCGGAAATGGCCCGGCTGTTCGCCGATGCGCCCGGCGCCCTCGCCCAGATTCCGGTGCTCATGGACCGTGTCAACTTCACCGTCGACGAACTGCGCTACGAATATCCGCACGAGCCGGTGCCGCCGGGCTGGACGCCGATGGGCTGGCTGATCCGCATGACGATGCGCGCCGCACGCGACCGCTACAAGCGCACCCGCCTGCCCGAAAAGCTGCGCGCCTTGCTGCGCGAGGAATTCGGCCTGATCCGGCAACAGAATTACGCCTATTATTTCCTGACCGTGCACGACCTGGTGGCCTTCGCCCGCGCGCAGGATCCGCCGATCCTGTGCCAGGGGCGCGGGTCGGCCGCCAATTCGGTCGTCTGCTTCCTCCTCGGCATCACCTCGGTCGATCCGGTCGAGCACAACCTGCTGTTCTCGCGCTTCGTTTCCGCCGACCGCAACGAGCCGCCCGACATCGACGTCGATTTCGAGCACGAACGCCGCGAGGAAGTGATGCAATATGTCTATCGCCGCTACGGCCGCCACCGCGCCGGCATTGCCGCGACCATCGCCCATTACCGCCCGCGCAGCGCCGTGCGCGAAGTCGGCAAGGTGCTGGGGCTGAGCGAGGACGTCACCAACCGGCTGAGCTCGACGGTCTGGGGCAGCCATGCCTCGACGATGGACAACCGGCGCATCGAGGAAAGCGGGTTCGACCTCGCCAATCCCGAAATCGCGCGGCTGGGCATGATCGTGCAACGGCTGCTCGGCTTCCCCCGCCACCTGGGCCAGCATGTCGGCGGCTTCGTGCTGACGCAGGACCGCCTCGACGAGACGGTCCCCATCCACAATGCCGCCATGCCCGACCGCACCTTCATCGAATGGGACAAGGACGATATCGACGTGCTCGGCCTGATGAAGGTCGACGTGCTCGCGCTCGGCATGCTCACCTGCATCCGCAAGTCGTTCGACCTGATGCGCCGGCATGGCCTGGGCGACCACACGCTCGAGGTCGATCTCGATGCCGACGATCCGGCGGTCTACGACATGCTGTGCAAGGGCGACAGCATCGGCGTGTTCCAGGTCGAAAGCCGCGCGCAGATCAACATGCTGCCACGCCTGAAGCCCCGCAAGCTCTACGACCTGACGGTGCAGGTCGCGATCGTGCGGCCCGGCCCCATCCAGGGCGACATGGTCCACCCCTATCTGCGGCGGCGGTCTGGCCTCGAAAAGGCCGAGTTCCCGTCGCCCAAGCCGCCGCACGATCCCGATGAACTGCGCACCTTGCTGGGCGAGACGTTCGGCGTGCCGCTGTTCCAGGAACAGGCGATGAAGCTGGCCATCGTCGCGGCCAATTTCACGCCGAGCGAGGCCAACCAGCTGCGCCGCTCGATGGCGACGTTCCGCCATGTCGGCGGCATGGACAAGTTCCAGGAAAAGCTGGTCGGCGGCATGGTCGCGCGCGGCTATGAGCGCGACTTCGCCGAGCGCTGCTATCGCCAGATTGAGGGGTTCGGCAGCTATGGCTTCCCCGAAAGCCACGCGCTGTCGTTCGCGCGGCTGGTCTATGTGTCGTCCTGGATCAAATGCCACCACCCGGCGGTGTTCGCTTGTGCGCTGCTCAATTCGCAGCCGATGGGGTTCTACGCGCCCGCGCAGATCGTGCGCGACGCCCGCGAGCACTATGTCGAGGTGCGTGCCATCGACGTGAATGCAAGCGGGTGGGACAACAGCCTCGAGCCCCTCAAGCCCCTCCCTTCCAGGGAAGGGGTTGGAGTGGGGCCGCAACATGCCCTGCGCCTCGGCCTGCGGCAGATCGACGGATTTCGCGAAGTCTGGGCCGACGCCCTTGTCGCCCATCGCCCCTATGACAATGTCGAGGATCTCACGCGCAAGGCCGCCCTGCCTGCGCGCGCGCTGCGCCTGCTTGCCGATGCCGATGCCTTTGGCTCCATCGCGCTCGACCGGCGCGCCGCCTTGTGGGACGTCCGCCGCACGCCGTCGGACACGCTGCCGCTGTTCGCAGCCGCCGACGCCCGCGAACTGGCGCGTGAGCCCGACGTGCACCTCCCCGTCATGCCGCTCGGCGAGCATGTCGCGGCCGATTACCAGACGATCCGCCTTTCGCTCAAAGGCCATCCGATGGGCTTCCTGCGCGCCGGCTATGACGGGGAAGGCGTGCTGAGCTGCGCGCAGACCTCGGCGGCGCGGCATGGCGCGCGTGTCAGGACCGCAGGGATCGTGCTGGTCCGCCAGCGCCCGGGCAACGGCAATGCGATCTTCGTGACCATTGAGGACGAAACGGGCGTGACCAATCTCGTCATCTGGGCCCGCCTGTTCGAAGCGCAGCGGCGCAACATCATGGCCGCACGACTGATGCTGGTCGAAGGCGAAGTCCAGCGCAGCCCCGAAGGCGTCGTCCACCTGATGGTGTCGCGCGTGCACGACCGGACCGCCGATCTCGCCTGCTTGTCGGAAACGCACGATGCCAATCCGCTGCTGTCGCGCGCGGACGAGTTCCTGCATCCGCAATACCCCCGCGGCCATCACCCGCGCGATGCGCGCATCATACCCAAATCAAGGGACTTTCACTGAGCCACATGCGGCCTGCATCGCATTTACTAAATTGGTCAGACCGATTATGCACTAACCCTTGCTATTTACGTCCAGCCAAGGCCCCTCATGAGACTTTCCTCCTCGACTGCCACGCACCTGCAGGGACCTGTCGCGCGCCCGTCTTACGACCGTGACGCGCAAAAGACCGGCATTGTCCATTTCGGCATCGGCGCTTTCCACCGCGCCCATCAGGCCGTCTACACCGACGCGGCAATGAGCGCGGGCGACCGCGACTGGCGCATAACCGGCGTATCCCTCCGCTCGGCCTCGGTTGCCGACCAGATGAACCCGCAGGACGGCCTGTACACCGTCGTCGTGCGCGACGGAACTACGCACCAGACCCGCCTCATCGGTGCCGTTGCCCATGTACTTGTGGCGCGCGATGCCCCGAACGACGTGATCGAGGCGCTGGCCGATCCTTTGGTCCGCATCGTCACCATGACGATTACTGAGAAAGGCTATTGCCGCGCGCCCGACGGCTCGCTCGACCCCGCGCGCGCCGACGAAGACAGCATCTACCGTTATTTGACGGAAGGGCTGTCGCTGCGCCGCGAGCGGGGCCTGCCGGGGCTGACTTTGTTGTGTTGCGACAATCTGGCGCACAACGGTGCGCAGCTTGCGCGGCTGTTCCGTGCCTATCTCGCCGCCCACCATCCCGCGCTCACCGACTGGGTAGAGGCGCAGTGCACTTTCCCCTCGTCGATGGTCGACCGGATCGTGCCCGCCACGACTGACGAAGACCGCGCCGCCTTTGCCGCCGAGATAAGCCTCGAGGACCAGGCCCTCGTCCTCACCGAACCGTTCAGCCAATGGGTCATCGAAGACCGGTTCGCCGGCCCTCGTCCGCGCTGGGAAGTCGGCGGCGCGCAATTCGTCGCCGATGTCGCGCCCTACGAAACCGCCAAGCTGCGAATGCTCAACGGCGCCCATTCGGCGCTCGCCTATCTGGGGCTCGAGGCCGGGCATGTCTTCGTCCACCAGGCCGTTGTCGATCCGGCGCTGCGCCCGCTGATCGAGCGCCTGATGCGCGAAGAGGCGGCGCCGACCATTGCTACCGCGCCGGGGCAGGACCTCGATGCCTATGCGACGTCGCTGATGGATCGATTCGGCAATGCAGCACTCGCGCATCGCCTGATCCAGATAGCCATGGATGGCAGCCAGAAGATTCCGCAACGCTGGCTCGAGACGCTCGCGATGCAGCAGCAGCGAAGACGTCAGTGCCCGGTCATCCTGCGCGCGATTGCCGCCTGGCTGCGCCATGTTCGCGGCGACCGGCGACCGGTCGACGACGAAATGGCGCCTCAGCTCGCGGATGCCTGGCAGCAAGCAGGTCGGGGCGGAATTGTCGCGGCAATGTTCGGCACCGGCGGGCTGCTTGCGTCCGCCTGGACACCGACGGCGACCGACACGGCCGATATCCTGCAGGCACTCGACGCGCTGGAGTAAAGCGCGCCGACAGCAAAAGGCCCCCGCTCCGGGGGCGTGGAGCGAGGGCCGACCTGCGTTCGTCACGCGGGCTGCAACCAGAACATGTCGGACGACGGGCAACAGGGGGAAATCCCGCCGAACCGGTCCAGTGCTGCAAATGATTTTTTACGGGGGGCTACCTGTCGGGAATATGAACGAATTCCCTAGCGCGGGCCCCGATTTGGCGTCGGGTCGCGCCAGCGGAACGCTTCGTCGCCGACCGTGACGTTAAAGCGCTGGTTCGACAGACGAACCGTGGTGCGGTTGTTCTGCCCGTCCACCGCGATCCAGCCCTGCAAACGCAGTCCCGCAGGTGCTGCCTCTTCGCGGGCAAAGGCCAATGTCAGCGTACCATATTCCGGATGGCGCGGATCGCGTGCCTCGACGAAGACGATGCGCGGATCGCTCAGCGGCACGACGCGGGCAAAGCGCGCAATGTCCTTTGAGGGGTCGAGCAGCACGCCAAGCGGGGAGTTGCCGATCGGCCAGCGCTGCTTCTGGCCGACCTGATAGTCGAGAAACCACAAGGAGTTACCGTCGCCCACGATCAGGATGGGAACACCGGGCTGGTACTGGAACCGGATCTTGCCCGGGCGTTTGAGTTTCAGTTGACCGGTCAGCGTCTTGCCCGACTTGTCTGTCTGCGCAAAATCGGCGGTCATCGTCGTGACGGCGCGCAAATGCGTTTGGACCGCAGCAAGGTCGGCAAGCTGCGGGGACACCGGCTGGGCCAGCGACGGAGCCGCGAAAAACGCCAGCGCAACGGGCGCGAACAGGGGACGGAACAACAAATCTCTCCGCAAATCATTTCAGGGCGCGCTTAGGCAGGGACGATTGAACCGCCGCTGAACTCAGATCGCGTGCCCTTCGGTATCCATCAGCACTTCGCGGCGACCGACATGGTCGGGGCGGCCGACATGGCCGTCCTTCTCCATCCGCTCGATGTGCCGCGCCGCGCGGTTGTAGCCGATGCGCAACTGGCGCTGCAGCCAGCTGACCGATGCCTTCTGGCTTTCGGCGACGATCTGCATCGCCTTGCGATATTCCTGGTCCTCGGGGCTGTCGTCGCCCGTCGGCGCGCCGTCGAGCGCGAAGCCGCCGTCCTCGGGCTCTTCCGTCACCGCCTGGATATAGTCGGGCACGCCCTGCGCACGCCAGTGATCGGCAATGGCGATCACTTCGTCGTCGCTGACGAAGGGGCCGTGGACGCGGACGATCTGTCGTCCGCCCATCATGTAGAGCATGTCGCCCTTGCCGAGCAGCTGCTCGGCGCCCTGCTCGCCCAGGATGGTGCGCGAATCGATCTTCGACGTGACGTGGAAGCTGATCCGCGTCGGCAAATTCGCCTTGATAACGCCGGTGATGACGTCGACCGAGGGGCGCTGCGTCGCCATGATCAGGTGGATGCCGGCCGCGCGCGCCTTTTGCGCGAGCCGCTGGATCAGGAATTCGACTTCCTTGCCCGCCGTCATCATCAGGTCGGCGAGCTCGTCGACCACGACCACGATCTGCGGCATCACCTCGAAGTCGAGCGCTTCCTCCTCATATTTGGGCAGGCCAGTCTCGGCATCATAGCCGACCTGGACGCGGCGGCTGAGCTTTTGCCCCTTGCCCTTCGCGCCGCGCACCTTGTCGTTGTAGCCGGCAAGGCTGCGCACACCGATCGACGCCATCTTGCGATAACGGTCTTCCATTTCCTCGACCGCCCATTTCAGCGCGCGGATCGCCTTGGCGGGTTCGGTCACGACCGGCGCGAGCAGGTGCGGTATATCCTCATAGGGCCGCAGCTCGAGCAGCTTGGGATCGATCATGATCATGCGGCACTCGTCGGGCGTCAGCCGGTAGAGCAGCGAACAGATCATCGAGTTGAGGCCGACCGACTTGCCCGAGCCCGTCGTGCCCGCGATCAGCAGGTGCGGCATCGGCGCAAGGTCGGCGATCACGGGATCGCCCGCTATGTTCTTGCCGAGCACGATCGGCAGCGCGCCGGCGCCGTCCTCGAACGCCTGACTGGCGATCATTTCGTGCAGGAACACCGACTCGCGGTGTGCATTAGGCAGTTCGATGCCGATGACGCTGCGCCCCGGGATGGTCGCCACGCGCGCGCTAAGCGCCGACATGTTGCGCGCGATGTCCTCGGCCAGCTGGATCACGCGGCTCGCCTTGATGCCGGCGGCCGGCTGCAGCTCGTACATCGTGACTACCGGGCCCGGGCGAACCTCGGTGATCGTCCCCTTCACATGGAAATCGTCGAGCACGGTCTCCAGCAGCCGCGCGTT
>JANMJZ010000205.1:0-8086 GCA_031371635.1 Sphingomonadales bacterium
TATAATCGCCGAAGCTCAGCGGCCTGCGGGAATCGAGCATCGACCTGACTGGCTCGCGTTGCCCGTCGGGCAGTGTAAGGGAGGGAAGGTGGTCGGAAGGATAAACGATCCGTCCAATATACTGTGTCGGTCGGACATCGCGCACAATTGTCTGGTCAGTGTGCGCCGCCCGGTCGCAACCTGCCAGAAGAATGCTCAGCGCGAAAAGGCTCCAGCCCGCCCGCACGATTCAGGTATTTTGCTTGAGTCCGCCTTCGGCAGGGCGCTGTCGCGACCGCAACGACATGCCCATCAGCAGGAAGCCCGTGATCATCATGAACCAGGCTTCCGGTTCGGGCACCGGGACCACTGCCGTCGGGATTTCCGCAGTGTTACCCGTCGATCCCGGCGAACCGCCGCCACCTGCCAGCACGCCGGGTATGACCGGCAGGCCACCCCCAACGCCGCCGATACTGGCAACGGCTGCCGTAGGCGTCGTTTCGGCAACGACGCCTTGTGGCGCGGCTGGAGCGTCGAGCAGACCGGGAAATGCAGCGAGCGGTGCCTGGGTGCCGCCGTCTGGCGCTGCTGGAGCAGTAGGACGGGTCCTGACATTGGCGAGTACACGCTCGCTGGGCTTCAACGCTGTGTTGGGCGCGCCCTTGGGGCGCTTAGACTGTGCCAGCTTGCCCGTCGTACGCTCACCCGGCGACCTGCCCTTAAGGACGGCGAGCGGATCGGCAAGCGCAGCGGCAACAAAGCTGTGCGCCTTGCTGCCATCCGATGCGGCATAACCAAGTGGCAATGAAGCAAGCAACAGTCCTGCGGCGACCGCATACTTATGCGTCTTGAGACTGGTGAAGACTGCCGACAGGCCAGAGCGCTGCATTATTTTATGTCCCTCAGGCATAACTAACAGTCTGCGCCCGTAATGGTTGCAGCCGATAACGCCAATGCCGAATTTTATCAACGATGTATCGGCAAGAGACTCGCATGGTTACGCATCTGCGTTAACATCGGCCGCCCGTCGTATCTGCTGTACGCAGCACTCAGTCGCCCGCAAAGGCGAAGGGGCTCACGCCACGTTCGCGCTCATTGAATACCAAGACACGTGACGCGGGTGGCGCGGCACGCTGCGGGCAATCGGCGCGAGTACAGGCGGAACAGCCGAGTCCGATCGGCGTCGCATTGCCCTGCCGCAGGTCGAAGCCCCTTGACGCGGCCAGCGGGGCGGCAAGACTGGCATCCAGCGCAAGGCCGATCGCGAACTGGGCGCGAACCTGCCCGATGCGCCCGCCCTGTGGGCTGACGGTACGGGCCTGGCTGAACCAGCGGCTGCCGTCCTCCAGCTCGACGACCTGGCGAACCAGCGCGCCCGGCCGGTCGAAGGCGCCATGTACCTCCCACAGCGGGCAACGCCCCTCGGCTTCGACCAGCGGCGACGCGCTTGCCCCGGCATAGCGTTTCGATACCTGCCCGGCGCGGTCGATGCGGATCATGAAAAAGGGCAGGCCGCGTGAGCCGACGCGACTGAGTGTCGTCAGCCGGTGGGCGACCTGCTCGAAGCCCGCGCCGAAGCGCCGCTGCAGCAGTTCGATGTCATAGCCTGTGGCCTCGCATGCGCGCAGGAACCGGCCATAGGGCATCATCAGCGACGCCGCGAAGCCGCTGGTCAGGTGGCGGCGATAAAGGCGCTCCGAGACCCGGTCGGTGAAATTTGCACCGCGGATCAGTGCCTCGATCTCGTCGCGGACCTCGATCTGGCCCAGCTGGAACGCGGCGGCGAAGGTGCGGCTCGCGGGGTCGAGCAATTCGCTCAACTGCAACTGGCGTGCGTGCAGGTCCAGCCGGCGGAGGCTTCCCGGCATTACGTCGACCGGCAGGATTCGAATGCTCAGCTGGTGGGTGACCCGCAGCCGCTCGGCGATGGCGCCATAGAGATCGCCCGATCCCATGCGCAGCTCGTCCGACAGCGCTTCGGCCGAAGCCTCGAGATCGGGAAAATGGTTCCGCCAGCGCTCGATCTCGCGCCGGACCGGGCCGAGCGGGTCGTGAGCGCGCGCTGCGCCGCCCTGCGGGCTTCCCGCATCGAACACGCGGGCAAAGGCCTCGACGCTGCCCGGGGCCGCCGCCAGCCATTCCTCGATCTCGGCGCGCTCGATCTCCAGATCGGCGAACATCGGGTCGGCCAGCCGCCGCCGCATCGCCTCGACCCCGCCGCCCGGCGTCGCGCCGCCCAGCCGCCGGGGGTCGAAGTCGTAGCGGTCGGCCATGCGCAACAGGATCGGTGCGGTGAGCGGGCGTTGGTTGCGCTCTATGAGGTTGAGGTACGACGGCGAAACTGCCAGCGCCTCCGCCATCGCCGCCTGCGTCAGCCCCGCCGCGCGCCGCAACCGCTGCACTGCATGTCCGGCAAAAAGCTTTTCGTCAGCCATGCCCCGCTCTGTCACAAAATTTACAAGGTTACAACATTAACCCTTTCGTGACTGACCAAATAACAACAATAATGACAATCCCGTGTCGACACATGCTTCACCTTCTTGCACAGCCACCGCCATAACCTGTAAATGAAGTGAAGGCCTCCCCATGAACTATTCGACCGAGACCACCCAACTCCGCGACCTGATCGAGACGCAAGGCAGCTGGAACGGCATCGACGCCGAGTCCGCCGCCCGCATGCGCCTCCAGAATCGTTTCCGCTCAGGCCTCGACATCGCGCGCTACACCGCGGGCATCATGCGCGCCGACATGGCAGCCTACGACGCCGATCCCTCGCAGTACACCCAGTCGCTGGGCTGCTGGCACGGGTTCATCGCCCAGCAGAAGATGATCTCCATTAAGAAGCATTTCGGCACGACCAAGCGCAAATACCTGTATCTGTCCGGATGGATGGTCGCCGCACTGCGCAGCGAGTTCGGCCCGCTGCCCGACCAGTCGATGCACGAAAAGACGAGTGTCCCCGCCCTGATCGAGGAGCTCTATACCTTCCTCCGGCAGGCCGACTCCCGCGAGCTCAACCTGCTCTTCCGCGCTCTCGATGCGGCGCGCGATGCGGGCGATGCGGCGAAGGAAGCTGAAGTCCTAGACAAGATCGACAACTTTCAAACGCATGTCGTGCCCGTCATCGCCGATATCGACGCCGGGTTCGGAAACGCCGAGGCGACCTATCTTCTCGCCAAGAAAATGATTGAAGCAGGTGCCTGCGCGTTGCAGATCGAAAATCAGGTGTCGGACGAGAAGCAGTGCGGCCATCAGGACGGCAAGGTCACCGTGCCGCACGAGGACTTCCTCGCGAAGGTCCGTGCCTGCCGTTATGCTTTCCTCGAGCTCGGCGTCGATGACGGCATCATTGTGACGCGCACCGATTCCCTCGGTGCTGGCCTGACCAAGCAGATCGCGGTCAGCAAGGAGCCCGGTGATCTCGGCGACCAGTACAACAGCTTCCTCGACTGCGAAGAAATCGATCCCGCCACGGCCCAAAACGGCGACGTCATCCTTAACCGCAACGGCAAGCTGTTGCGTCCCAAGCGTTTGCCGTCGAACCTGTTCCAGTTTCGCCCGGGAACCGGCGAGGACCGCTGCGTGCTCGACAGCATCACCTCGCTTCAGAACGGGGCCGATCTGCTCTGGATCGAAACGGAAAAGCCCCATGTCGAGCAGATTGCAGGCATGATGGACCGCATCCGTGCCGTCGTCCCCAACGCCAAGCTGGTCTATAACAACTCGCCCAGCTTCAACTGGACGCTCAACTTCCGCCAGCAGGTTTATGACGCGATGGTGTCCGAAGGGCTCGACGTGTCGTCCTATGACCGCGCATCGCTGATGGACGCTAAGTACGACGATACCGAACTGGGCATTGCCGCGGACAAGCGCATTCGGACCTTCCAGGCCGATGGCGCAAAGCGGGCAGGCATTTTCCATCACTTGATTACCCTGCCGACCTATCACACGGCCGCTTTGTCCACGGACAATCTGGCGAAGGAGTATTTCGGCGAAGCGGGGATGCTCGGCTATGTCGCCGGCGTGCAGCGCAAGGAGATCCGCGAAGGCATTGCCTGTGTCCGTCACCAGAATATGTCGGGATCGGACATCGGTGACGACCATAAAGAGTATTTCGCAGGTGAAGCCGCGCTCAAGGCCGGCGGCGTGCACAATACGATGAACCAATTCGGGTGATCTGTTACGGCGGCCAGCGGCCGCCGGTGGATCCACCGTGCGCCGGCGCGGCAGCCGCCGCCGGGCACGATCAGACTTCCTGGGGAGGAAGGCGCCCGTCCGGGAAACCGGGCGGGCGTTACGCCATCTTGAACAGCAGTTGCCCTGGTCGACGGGTCGGCTAAACATGCGCCGTGCCAATACAGAAGATCATTCAGTCGTCGTCATGAGCACGACAAACTTCTCTGCCCACAGGTCGAGCGAGATTGCGGCGCTGATCGATCGCGTCGACTGGGACTCCCACCCATTTGGCTCGCCTGACGGCTGGACGCGTGCGCTTCATTCGGCCCTGACCTTCCTTCTCGACGCTGCGTTTCCGGCAGCGATGTGGCTTGGACCCGATCTTCGCCTTTTTTATAACGACGCCTATGCACCGATCCTCGGCCCGCGGCATCCCGCTGCCTTCGGGCAGCCGGGGAAGGATGTCTGGGGGGAGCTATGGCACGTTATCGGTCCGCAATTCGTCGAAGTGATGGCCACCCGCCGCGGGGTCGTCGTCGCCAACCAGATGCTGCCGATGACCCGCTTCGGTTATGTCGAGGAAACATACTGGGATTATACTTTCAGTCCGCTCAGCAACGATGCTGGAACTGTCGTGGGCGTCCTCAATCAGGCGCACGACGTCACCGAAGTGGTTTTCCAGCGCCGTAATGACCAGCTCATCATCGATCTCAACGCCGAACTGATCTCGCTGGGTTCTGATGACAAAATCATGGATGCAGCACTTGGGCTGATCGGCAAGCACGTGGCTGCCAGCCGCACCGGCTTCGGCGAGGTCGACGACGAGGCAAACTCGGTCAACGTCGAGCGCATCTGGATCGATGGGTCTCTCGTGGACATCCGCGGCGTGCATGACACGACACGCTCGGGCGAAATTGTCCGGCAGCTGCGGGACGGGCAAACCGTCGTCGTCGACGACATCGAAACCGACCCGAGAACGTGCCACCCCGATCTCGTGGACCGCTACCGGAAAATAGACGTGCGTGCCGCCATTGTCGTGCCCGTTATCGACCGCGGACGATATGTTGCTGTTGTCTTCATCCAGGATCATCGTCCCCGTCGCTGGCAGCCGCATCAGGTTGCCTTCGCAAATGCTGCGGCCGATAAATTATGGCAGGCACTGTTGCGCTTCAGAACCGAAACCGCCTTGCGCGACCGCGATCAAAGTTACCGCCTGATCTTCGAACAGGCGCGGGACATCATCCTGACCGCAGATATCACGCGACGCATCACCGCTTGCAATCAAGCGACGGCTGCCGCGCTCGGCTACTCCCGGGAAGAAATCGTAGGCATGTCGATCGCCGATTTTGTCAGTGACGACGATATCAGGAAGACCGAAACGGCGCTCAGCAAAAAAGGGGAACACGGCTGGAACACCCGTCAGGAAGTCGGCGTAACGGGCGCCGGCGGCCGCAAGATGCTGTGGGAAAACGAATCCACCTTGCTCGTTGATCCGGCAGGTAAGCCGATGGGGCTGTTGTCGATTTCGCGGGACATTACCGAGCGGCGTGCGTTCGAAGCACGGCGTGAGTTGCTGATTCATGAGCTCAATCACCGGGTGAAGAACACGCTGGCGCTGGTGCAGGCGATTGCCCATCAAAGCTTCCGCGCGGACGCCGATAGTGGGGCGGCGCCCGCGAACTTCATGGCGCGGGTCCGCACACTGGCCAGCGCGCATGATCTGCTCACGCGCGAACACTGGGAGGGCGTGACGATTGCAGAGCTGGTGCGCGCCGCGACCGCGCCGCTGGATGCTTCGCGGATCGACGCTTCAGGAGCGCCACTCGCCATCACCCCTAAGGCGGCGGTGGCGCTGGCGATGGCGCTGCATGAGCTGGGCACGAATGCCGTCAAATACGGCGCCCTCAGCGTTCCGGGGGGGCGAGTTGCCATCGGCTGGAACGTCGTCGACGACCGTTTCACTCTTGACTGGCAAGAGCTTGGCGGGCCAGTCGTGGTCAAGCCGGACCGGCGGGGGTTTGGCGTCAAGATGATCGAGCGGGCTCTCGCCAGCGACCTCGGAGGCCGCGTAAAGGTCGTTTTTGCCAGCGATGGCGTACGCTGTGCGATCGACGCGCCGCGAAAGGGTAATGTGACGTGACGCAGGTTTCGCTCAAAATGCTGGTTGTCGAGGACGAAGCGCTCATCGCGATGATGGCCGAAGACTTGCTCGAGGCGCTGGGCCATCAGGTTGTCGCCACGGCTGCGTCGCTCGCCGACGCGCACCTGGCGTGCGAGAACGCCGGGTTCGATGCGGCGTTGCTCGACGTCAATCTGAATGGGGACAGCAGCATGGAACTGGCGACGCTGCTCAAGGCGAGCGGCGTACCCTTTGCCTTCACGACGGGCTATGGAGCGGGCGGCATCGACGGCTGTCATGCCGACATGCCGGTACTAACCAAGCCCTATGCCCTTGCCGAGCTCGAAGCGGTGCTTGCCCAGTTTGCCGGTCAGCTTGCCGGCACGAGCTCCATCACGTCGAGCGTCGATTCGAACCGGGGGTAGGGCATCACGAGCCGCCAGCGTTGCGGCCCGACACGCTCAACGGCGCCGACCATGTCCCGGCTGGCGTCGCGGCCATAGCCGAGAGGGCGGCTCTCGTCGCCCAGGACCAGCGTCCCCAGGAAGATTTGCCGCCGGGTCCCTCCGGGATACAGCCGCCCGAACGGACGCTGCGAGCCCGTCAACTTTTCCAGCGTGATCGCGCCGCCGCCCAGCGCGATCCGGCAGTCAAACGAAGGATAGGCTACGAAAGCAAGGCCCCGGCCGCCGGCCGTGCCCAGCTTGAGCGTGCGACAGCGATAATTGCCCGCGGGTATCTCCGCACCGTCGAGCGCAGCATCGGGCTCCAGCAGCGCACCTTCGGCCGTAATGGGGGCCATATTGCCACTGCCTTGAGCCTGAGTCAGACCCTCGACGAATGCCTCGCGCCACGTGCGCATTCGCCGCAGGTCGTCGCGCGTTGCAAGGGCGCGCCAGTCGGTCGCAACGGCTTTCGGTTGCGACGTCCTGGCCTCCCCCGCAGGGGGGGCGAGCGCAAGCAAAATGAAGAGGGGCAATGCCCGATTCATGCTGCCGTCCATCCCCCGTCGACCGACAGATTGGCGCCGGTGATCGACGCGGCGGCATCCCCGCACAGGAACATCGCAACCGCCACGACTTGGTCGATCGTCACGAACTCCTTGGTTGGCTGCGCAGCAAGCAGAACATCGTTCATGACCTGCTCGCGGGTCATGCCGCGCGCCTTCATCGTGTCAGGGATCTGCTTCTCGACAAGCGGGGTCCAGACATAGCCCGGGGATATGCAATTGGCAGTGACACCGTACGTCGCGACTTCGAGCGCGACCGTCTTGGTCAGGCCGACCAGCCCGTGCTTCGCCGTCACATAGGCCGATTTGTCGGGGCTCGCGACGAGGGAATGCGCCGAGGCGGTGTTGATGATCCGGCCCCATTTTTTGGCCTTCATGCCGGGCAGGGCGGCCTTGATGACATGGAATGCCGACGACAGGTTGATCGCGATGATCGCATCCCACTTCTCATCGGGGAAATCATCTACTGGCGAGACGAACTGGATACCGGCATTGTTGATCACGATGTCCGGGCCGCCGAGCTCGTCCGTACAGGTCTTCACCATGGCGGCGATGCTTGCCGGTTTGGTCATGTCGGCGTCGGAATACAGCGCCTTGCCCCCGGACAGTGCTTCGAGGCCCGTCCGTTCCTTCTCGATTTCAGCAGCGTCGCCGAAACCATTGATCATCACATTGGCGCCTTCGGCCGCGAGTGCCTTTGCATAGCCGAGGCCAATGCCGGAAGTAGACCCGGTGACGAGCGCGGTCTTGCCCTTCAGAAACATCCATACCTCCTATTTGACAGCCCAGGCGGCAATCGCCGG
>JANMJZ010000238.1:0-17719 GCA_031371635.1 Sphingomonadales bacterium
GCCATGGGTAGCGGAGGTGCCTTGCTTGTTGGGGGCACCCTTGCCGATAATCGTACGGCAAGCGACCAGCGAAGGACGGGGATCCGCCAGTGCGGCGTCGATGGCACGAGCGATGTCGGCGGGATCGTGCCCATCGCACGCCTCCACGTGCCATCCACTGGCGCGGTAGCGCGCCGGAATGTCCTCGCTCGACGACAGCGACACCGCGCCGTCGATCGTGATGCGATTGTCGTCCCACAACACGATCATCCGCCCCAGGCCCAGATGTCCGGCCAGCCCGACGGCTTCGTGGTTGATGCCTTCCATCAGGCACCCGTCACCGGCTATCACCCAGGTTCGGTGATCGACCAGATCGTCACCGAACCCGGCATTGAGGTGACGCTCGGCAAGGGCCATGCCCACTGCCATGGCCAACCCCTGTCCCAATGGGCCGGTCGTGCATTCCACCCCGGCCAGCTCGAAATTCTCGGGGTGGCCGGCACACGGGCTGTGAAGTTGCCGAAACCGCTTGATGTCGTCGATCGTCGGCGCGGTATAGCCTGTCAGGTAGAGCAGGGCGTAAATCAGCATCGACCCATGACCAGCCGAGAGCACGAAACGATCCCGGTCGTGCCAGTGAGGCGCTTGCGCGTCGAATTTAAGATAATTTGTGAACAATACCGTCGCGACATCGGCCATGCCAATCGGCATGCCGGGATGACCCGAATTCGCCGCTTCCACGGCGTCCATGGCAAGGGCCCTGATCGCGTTGGCCATCTCTTGCGGCGATGCGGTCATGAGGGTTCCCTGCTGCGAGTCGTCCGGTCGGACACGACGGACCGCCCCTTTGTCGCGGTCGCGCGCGGGCGTCAACTTAGCGCACGCCCGCTGCCCGCTTGCCCCACCGTTCGGCGCTGCTATTTAGTTACCAAGTTATGACAAACGAGACCGCTACCGCCCTGAACCGTATCGAGCGCGCCCTTGCGCGGATCGAACATGTTGCAACCCTGCCGGTGCCTGCGAAGCCCAGCGACGAGAGCGAGCGCCGCTACCAGCTATTGCGTACCCGTACCCAGGCTGCACTGGCAGAGCTCGACACGGTCATTGCCCGTGTGTCGCAGAGCGAGGCGGCCTGATGGCAGAGGTATCGCTCCCCATCGGCGGCCGCAGCTACGCAATAGCCTGCCGAGACGGCGGCGAGGAACATCTGCGCGGATTGGCCGCGCGGGTGGACGCTAAGGTTGCCGAAGCGCGCGCGGCCGTTGGTACGCCGAGCGAAGTCCGGCAATTACTGTTCGCGGCCCTGCTGCTTGCCGATGAGGCAAGCGAGGCGGCAAACGCCGTGCAAACGGCGCCCGCCCCGTCAGGGCAACCGGTGCCCGACCCCGCTCTCGACCATGCGCTGGCCACCATCGCGGCGCGGATGGAGTCGATTGCCGATGCCCTTGAGCAAAGGGTGCGGACTTCCTAAGTTGATGGTTGACGGGCACTGCCCGGTACGAGCTCATCATATCCCTGAGGCTATTCATCAATCCTTGGGGACTGTCCCTGCCCGGGCCCTGGCCTGAAGCACATGGTTCCCACCTGACGTACCGTGCGTCAGAGGATATCCGAGCAAACGGCCATGGCGGTCCCGTCACCGCATCAACTGGCAATCATGATCAAAGCACGCATCCGCACCGAAGCGAAGGAACGGCGACAGGCCCATTTTGCCGCGCTGTCGGTTGCCGAGCGATGTGCTGCCGCCGTGCTACTTGCCGAACAGGTCGAGCCGCATCTGCGTGATTCGCGGGTGGTCGCGATCTATTTGCCGATCGGCTCGGAGATCGACACCTTGCCCCTGATCGAGCGACTCGACCGGCGGGGGCTGTCCATCGCCTTGCCGCTCGTCGCTTCGCGCAAGGGGCCGATGCGCTTTCTGGGGTGGTCGCCGGGTGATCCGCTGCCGGGTGGGCCAATGGGGCTGCGCCAGCCCGTCGCCGACGCGCCAGAGGTAGTGCCTGACTTGATCCTTACGCCCTTGATGGCGTTTGATGCCCGCCTTCATCGGCTCGGCTATGGCGCAGGCTTCTATGATCGCGCTTTTGCCGTCTTGCCCGGTGCGCGTCGCGTTGGCCTCGCGTGGGGCGTACAACAGGTCCCGGTCATTGCCGACGAACGCTGGGATATACCCCTGCACGCGGTAGCCACCGAAAAAGAATGGATCGAAGCATGACCGAGCCCTCTATTCGCAAGCCGCTGGGCATTCTGCTCATTCTTGGCATCGTCGCCGTCTGGGCGGTAATCGTTGTTTCGCTGTCGCCATGGATTTCGGCGACGCCCTGGCCGGTGCAGGCGATCATATACCTGGTGGCAGGAATTGTGTGGATCGTGCCCCTGGGCCCTGTGCTACGGTGGATGGAAGGGTGAGGGGGAGTTCGGCTGCGGCACCGGCTTTGGCTAGCACCAGGCCGATTTAGCGCTTTGGGGCATCCCACCGTCGTTCTCAGATTACACCAGCGACGAACGAATCTTGGTTCTTTGAAATTCATGGCCGAAACTTCGGCGAACCGTGCGCCGTGGCGCGAGTGACGGGGCTCGAACCCGCGACCTCCGGCGTGACAGGCCGGCGCTCTAACCAACTGAGCTACACCCGCTCTCGAAGCGAGGCGCGGCGGATAGGCGAGGGTCGGCAAGGTGTCAAGGCGATCCGCGCGCCGACAAACGGGCGCATCCGCACTAGGAGATTTTCGCCCATTTGTGCCGCTACAGGAATAATACGGTAGTTTTTTCCCGATTTTAACCGGATCTTACCCTAATTCTACGATGAAGCCCCCGTTAACCGGTGGGGGCAACGATGTTTGCTAAAGGAATTCTCAACGAGCGGCGCGGGGTAACCCGGCTAACCGCTACCAGTGTTCTGGCGCTGTTTTCGGCGCCCGCACTGGCGGCAGGCACTGCTGCGGGCACGACGATCAGCAACACGGCGACGGCGACATATACCGACCCTGTCGGCAATTCGGTGTCCGTGCCGTCGAATACCGTAGCGCTGCGGGTCGACGAGGTTCTGGACGTCACAGTGGCCACCGCAGAGCCCGGCGATGTCGCGGCGCTGCCCGGCTCGACGAACCAGGTTGTACGTTACACGGTCACCAATACGGGCAACGGAGATGAAGCTTTCCGGCTCGCGCCGGTAACTGCGATCGGGGGCGACGCGTTCGACCCGACGGCGACGTCGATCGTGCTCGATAGCAATGGCAACGGCGTCTACGATGCTGGGGTTGATACCGTTTACGCCGCAGGGTCCAACGATCCGGTGCTCGCACCCGACCGATCCATTCGCGTCTTCATCCTGTCGACAGTCCCGGGCACGGCGACCGATGGCCAGCGCGGTCAGATTGACCTGACGGCGACGGCGACCACGGGCAGCGGCCCTGCCGGCACCATCTTTGCCGGCAAGGGCAACGGCGGCGGCGATGCCGTCGTCGGCACGACCACTGCGCTGGGTCGCGACAAGAACTTCTTCGTCGTCAGTGCTGCGACTGTCGCGCTGGTGAAGACTGCGAGCGTGCTCGATCCGTTCGGCGGCGCCAAGTCGCTGCCTGGCTCCGTCATCACCTACACGCTGGTTGCCAATGTCACCGGCACAGGGACGATCGCCAATCTTGCCGTCGGCGATCCGATCCCCGCTTCGACGACCTATCAGCCCGCCAGCATTACCGCCGACGGCGTGGCGCTTACGGACACGACGGATGCCGATATCGGCGAATTCTCTGCCGGGCGCGTCGCCGTGCGCTTCGGCAATGTCGTTGGCGGGCAGACCCGCACCGTCACCTTCAAAGTAAAGATCAACTGAGGACCATGACCATGTTTCGTGCTCTGATTGCTCTCGCCCTGATCGCCTCGCCGGTTGCGGCCCTCGCCGCTGACAATGTGTCGGTCGTCAGCGAGATGTTCGTCGAAAAAACCGTTGTCGAGCCCGGCGCCAAACCCAGGGTGGTCCTAGTGAAGCAGAATTCGGGGCCGCCCGGCACGAAGCTGGTCTTCACGCACAGCTACCGCAATGGCGGCAAGGTGCCTGCGGCGAACTTCGCCATGACGAATCCAATACCGTCGGGGGTCGAATACACCGGCAGCGACGACATGACCGCGGTGGTGTCGGTCGATGGCGGCAAGAGCTTCGGTCCGCTCGCTTCGGCGAAAGTTCGTGCTGCAGATGGGTCGCTCCGCCCTGCACGCCCGGATGACGTGACGCATGTCCGCTGGGTCCTGAAGGCACCGATTCCCGTGGGGGGAAATGGCAAATTCAGCTTCAAAGCTACTGTGAAATAATAGTTTTCCCGCCTTTTCGATGCCGGCGGGTGGGGATGGCATCGACTATGAACTACCGGGAATTGGACCTGTAAGATGACCAAGACTTTCAATCTGCTGGCCGTGTCCAGCGCCCTGTCGGTCGGCACCCTGCTGGCTGCACCTGCCTATGCCGCCGGCACGACCGCCGGCTCGTCGATCAATAATACGGCGACGGTCAATTATACTGTCGGCGGCGTGTCTCAGACGCCGGTGACGTCGAGCACCGCGACGTTCGTCGTCGACCGCAGGATCAGCATGACCCTGACCGAGCCGGGCAACGCAACGACGAGCGTCGTGCCAGGTTCGACGAATCAGGTGACGACGTTCCTGCTCACAAATACGTCGAACGCGGCGCTGGACTTCGGCCTGGCGCTGGCACAGCCCGTAGGCGGGGCGGCTGCCCACGGCGGAACTGACAATTTCGACGTTACGGCACCTACCTTCTGGATCAACACGGGTGCCAGCGCCGGCAGCGCGACTTATGACGCCGCCAATTCGGTGCAGGTCACCTATATCGACGAACTAGCTGCCGATGCCTCGCGCTACGTCTTTGTCCTTGCGAGCGTTCCGGGCACCCGCGTGAACGGCGACGTGGCAGGCGTGGCGCTAACGGCTCAGGCACGCGACAGCGGCGTAGCGGGAACGCAGGGTGCGGTATCCACCGAAACAACCGGCGCGAACACCGCCGGGATGGACACGGTGTTCGCAGACGTTGCTGGTGCGACCGATGCGGCGCGCGACGGCCAGATTTCGGCCCGGGACGACTATACGGTCGCAGCCCCGACGCTGACAGTGGTCAAGACGAGCAAGATCATCTCCGATCCACTCAATGGCACGACCAACCCCAAAATGATCCCGGGTGCGACGGTGGAATATTGCATCCAGGTAGCGAACGGGGCGGGCGGCGCGACGGCGACCAGCCCCGCGATCACCGACGTCCTTCCGACCCAGACGGCCTATGATGCGACCTTCGGCATCAAGCTGAATGGCACCGTCACTGCCGGAGTCTGCAACGCCGATGGCGTGACAGGTGGGACGTACACGGCGGCGACGACGACCGTCGCGGGCACGCTGAACAATCTCGCGGGCGGTGCGACCGGTACGCTCTACTTCCGCGTGACCATCAACTGACCGGCGCGACGTGGGTCGGCCCCTTGGGGAAGGGGCCGACCTGCATGCCGCTGCACAGCGGCAACCTGCCCGTGGGGGGCAACGGCCGACAGGCAAATTGGGGTTTGGGAATATGACTATTCGTTCGACAATGGTTAGCGGTTTCGTGCTCGCGACGGCGCTCGTCGCAGCAGTGCCCGCCTTTGCGGCCGGGACGACCGCCGGTTCTTCGATCAACAACAGCGCGACGCTGAACTATTCGGTCGGCGGCGTGGCACAGACAGCCGTCACGTCGAACACGGCGACGTTCGTCGTCGACCGCAAGGTCAGCATGACCCTGACCGAACCCGGCAATGCGACGACGGCCGTTTCGCCGGGGTCCAGCAACCAGGTCACGGCGTTCCTGCTCACAAATACGTCGAACGCCGCGCTCGATTTCGGCCTGTCGCTGGCGCAGCCCGCTGGCGGGACTGCCGCTCACGGTGGCACCGATAATTTTGACGTCACCACGCCGACGTTCTGGATCAATACTGGTGCGAGCGTAGGCAGCGCCACCTACGATCCTGCCAATTCGGTGCAGGTCACCTATCTCGACGAACTCGCGGCAGATGCCTCGCGTTATGTCTTTGTGCTTTCCGGCGTGCCACTGGCGCGGGTGAACGGCGATGTCGCGGGCGTCACCCTGACCGTACAGGCGCGGGCAAGCGGAGTCGCTGGCACGCAAGGCGCCGTGCTGACCGAGACGACGGGCGCCAATACCGCTGCGATGGACACTGTTTTTGCCGATGCGGCGGGCGCGACGGACGCCGCGCGCGATGGCCAGATTTCTGCGCGCGACGATTATACAGTCTCGGGCGCGGTCTTGACCGTGACCAAGACCAGCCGGATCATTTCAGATCCCCAGAACGGCACGACGTACCCCAAGTTCGTTCCCGGCGCGACGGTCGAATATTGCATCCAAGTGGCTAACGCGGCGGGGGGCGCACCGGCAACGGCTCCCTCGGTCAGCGATGTGGTACCAGCGCAGACGACATATGATGCGACGTTCGGGATCAAGCTGAACGGCACGGTCACGACGGGCGTCTGCAACGCCGACGGTACGACTGGCGGTGCATACACGGCCGCCACGACGACTGTGGCCGGCACGCTGGCCGACGTGGCCGCCGGCGCGACCCGCACGCTCTATTTCCGGGCAACAATCAACTGAGGTGAACGAAGGGCTGCGGCCAGTGCCGGCCGCCGTCCGCTCTTATCAAGATGCGCAGCGCGATTAACCATATCAGGACCGCATTGGCAGCGGTCGCCGCTTTCGCGACAATTGTCGCGGGAACGGAAGCGCGCGCCCAGGAGACGGCTGCGAACGCAACAACCACAATCAGTAACACGGCCACAGTTCAATGGGAGCTGGGTTCCAACCTCTTCGTCCGCAGTTCCAACCGAGTGGACATCGACGTCGCAACAGCGCCGGCGCCCACGCTGTCGCTTTCCACGTTTCAGCTCAGCGGGGACCCGAACGCAGAGCATCTGCTAGTGCCAAAGACGATCTGTCGCGGCACGGCGGGCGAAGCGCCCGTCACGCTCGAAGGCGCGTTCGCGGGCGTCGCACTGGACCCGGCCGCAGTTGCGCGGACAACGCGCATTCGTGCCGGGGAGCCTTTGGTCGTTGCGATAAGTTCTGCCGGGGACAACGGCAACCCGAATGCGATTGATGAACTGACGGTTGTACTTAACACGCCCGCTGGCGATCGTGAAACCCTGATACTTCATGAGTCTGGACCGAATACGGGATATTTTGTCGGACTCGTGCGAACCGCTGCGGTTCCTCCTGATGGCGTTCGGGGCGACTGCCAGCTTTCCTTGAAGCCCGGTGAAACGCTGACGCTGTCGACGATGCGCGAGAACGGGTCGCTGGTCGCGACGTCGCCTGTCGAAGTGCTGGTCGATCCCTATGGCGTTGCATTCGACAGCGGCGACGGCACGCCGGTCCAGGACGTACAGGTTACACTGGTCAACGCCGACACCAACGAGCCCGCGATTGTCTACGGCGATGACGCGATGTCGCGTTTCCCCTCCACGGTCATTTCCGGATCCACGGTCACAGATGCCAGCGGCGCGAGCTACTCGTTTCCCGTGGGCGAGTACCGTTTCCCCTTTGTCGCGCCCGGGCGATACCGACTGATCGTCACGCCGCCTTCGCCGTTTAAGACGCCATCGCTGTCGACGCCGGCCGAACTCGTCAGCCTCTCGCGCCCCGACGGGGCGCCTTTTGCGCTTGTGGCAGGGTCTTACGGCAATGTCTTTGTGCTGAGCGACCCCCAGCCGGTCAGGATCGACATTCCAATGGACCGGCCCGGTGGCGCCCTGCAGATCCGCAAGACGGCATCGCAGGCTGTCGTCGTGCCGGGCGACGGTGTGCAATACAAGATTATCGTGACCAACGGCGATGCCGTCCGCTCGACGGGTGCGATCACGGTTAGCGACAAGCTGCCCGACGCAATGCGACTTTCTCCCGGAACGGTTCGCTATAATGGCATAGTAGCATCCTATTCGGTTAGTTCCGATGGGAGGCTTCTCACAATTCCGCTTTCGCCGCTCGCAGCGCGGGCTTCCGGCACGATCACCTATCTGCTGGAAGTGCGTCCCGACGCACCGGCCGGGCAGACGATGAACCGCGCGCAGGCATCGGACAGCCGGGGCGCGATCAGTGCCGTTGCCGACGCCTTGGTGCGCATCGCCCGTGACGGCATCGGCGACCGCGTGACGATCATCGGTCGTATCACCGACGGTGGCTGTACCGTCGATCCAAGCGTCGCCAACGGTATTGCGGGCGTGCGCGTCATGCTGGAAGACGGAAGCTATGCCGTTACCGACATCGACGGCCGTTACCATTTCGAAGGCGTCCTGCCGGGCACGCACGTCGTCCAGATCGATCCGTCGACCCTGGGGCCGAATCTGGTGCCGGCCGGTTGCGCCGAGGATGCGCGCAGCGCCGGCAGCGCCATTTCGCGCTTTGTCATGGGGCAGGGCGGGGTGCTGCTCCGCGCCGACTTTCGAGCAATGTCTGGCATCAACACGGGCTTGCCCAAGGGGAAAGCGGCTGCGCGCGTCGTCCCCGTCGGCGACCCCGAAGCTGCAGGCGCCAATCGCGACTGGGTGAGCGGCGAAGCGCCCGGCATCGGCTGGATCTTCCCGGCGCCCGACCATAACCCGCGAACCAAGGCAATCCGCGTTGCGATCAAGCATCTGCCTGGCCAGACGATCAGCCTTTCGGTCGGGGGCGAGCCCGCCAACTCCCTGTCGTTCGACGGCGACCGCAAGTCAGCTGACGGTCAGGTCCTCGTCAGTCTGTGGCGCGCAATCGACATCGGCGATCGGGATACGGTGCTGACCGCAGAAGTGCGCAATGCCGACGGCAGCCTTGCCCAGCGCCTGACGAGGACGGTGCATTATTCCCCGGCCGCGATGCGCGCGGAGTTCGTGCGTGAAAAGTCCGTGCTGGTGGCCGATGGCGTTACCCGCCCGGTGATCGCGATCCGGTTGACCGACCGCGACGGGAAGCCGGTGCATCACGGCATTACCGGAGATTTCGCGGTCCCTGCGCCCTATACAGCGGCTATCGAAGTCGATGCGCAGGCCGCACGCCAGCTGGCGGGGCTGGAGCGGGCCAAGCCCGTTTACCAGGTGCAGGGCGAAGAAGGGTACGCCTATATAGAGCTCGAGCCCACGACCGCGTCGGGCGCGCTCACCGTGACGCTGCCGTTCCGCGACGGGCAGATCACCCGGTCGCAGAAGATCGACGTCTGGCTCGACCCGGGTAACCGCCCCTGGACGCTCGTGGGCCTTGCCGAAGGAACGGCGGGTTTCAACAGCGTCGAGCGGCGGCTTCAGGACCTGCCGGGCAACAGCGCGGAATGGCTGACGTCGGGCCGTCTCGCGCTCTATGCCAAGGGTCGCATCCTCGGCAAATGGCTGATGACGCTGTCTTACGACAGTGCGAAAAAGGGCGACGACTCGCGGTTCGGCGGCGTGATCGACCCGACGTCCTATTACACCATCTACGCCGATCGCAGCGAACGCCGCTTTGACGCGGCGTCGGTCCGGAAGCTGTACCTGAAGCTCGAACGGCCCCAGTTCTATGCCCTGTTCGGCGATTACCAGACCGACCTCAGCGATACCCAGCTCACCCGCTACAACCGGGCGTTCAACGGGGTGAAGGCGCAGTATCGCAGCAGGCAGGCCGGCGCGACCGCCTTTGCCGCCGATACCCCCTATCGCCACCGCCACGAGGAGCTGCAGGGCAATGGCCTGAGCGGCCCCTATGGCCTGGGCGCGCGCGACATATTGGCCAACAGCGAAGTCATCGTGCTCGAAACGCGCGACCGGCTGCGCAGCGACCGCATCGTCGACCGCAAGACGCTGACGCGGCACATCGATTACGACATCGACTATCTGGCCGGCACGCTGAGTTTCCGGTCGCCCGTGCTCAGCCGGTCGTCCGGGCTGGACCCGCAATTCATCATCGTCGATTACGAAGTCGACGGCATCGGGCAGCGCGTGCTGAACGCGGGCGGCCGCGCGACATGGAACACCGTGGACAGGAAGCTGCAGGTCGGCGCGTCGGTGATCCACGACGAAAGCGACCAGAGCAGGGCCAATGTCGGCGGCGTAGATATCCGCTACCAGCCCGACAGTTCGACCGAACTGCGCGCGGAGCTGGCGATGAGCCGCGCTACCGCCAAGCCGGGGACCACGCTGCCCGTCACGGGCAACCGCACCGCTTGGCTTGTCGAGGCCGAGCACCACGGCACCCGATACGACCTCCTCGCCTATGCGCGCCAGCAGGAGGGTGGCTTCGGTGTCGGCCAGCTCGGCGCGAGCGAGAATGGCACGCGCAAGTTCGGCGCCGACGGACGACTGCGCCTGTCCGAACAGCTTTCGCTGATCGGCAGCGCATGGCAGGAAAGCTATCTGGCCGGCAGTGCACGCCGTCAGGCCGGCCGGGCGGGCATCGAGTATCGCGGCAAGACGATGGACCTGCGGGCAGGGCTCATCCTCGCCAACGACCGGCTCGGCGACGGGCGCGAGGCCGGATCAAGCGTCGCGCAGCTCGGCGCAACCCGTCGCCTTTTCGACAACCGGCTGGAACTCGACGCGCAGGCGGAATTCGCGCTGGGCAAGAGCGAGAGCATCGACTTCCCGGCCAAGCACCGCCTGGGCGCGCGTTTTGCCTTTACCCCCGAAATCGCGGTGATCGGCTCGTACGAAATGGCGCGGGGCGACACGATCAGGGCGGACACGGCGCGCATCGGCTTCGACGTGCGTCCATGGGCGGGCGCGCGCATCGTGGCAGCTGCCAACCGCCAGTCGATCGGCGAATACGGGCCGCGCAGCTTTGCAGACTATGGCCTTGCCCAGTCGCTGCCCATCGGCAAGCGGTGGACGGTCGATGTCACGCTCGACGGGTCGCGCACGCTGGGGGGGATCGATCCGTCGCGCGTGCTCAATCCTGCACAGCCGGTCGCGACGGGCGGCCTCGTCGGCACCAATGGGACGCTGACCGAGGACTTCCTCGCGCTGACCGGCGGGGCCACCTATCGCGGCGATCGCTGGAGCTGGAACGGGCGCGCGGAATATCGGGGCAGCAACCGCTCGACCCGCTACGGCTTGATCACCTCTGCGCTGCGTCAGCTGGGCGAGGGACAGGCGATCGGCGGTACGTTCAGCTGGTTCACGGCCCGCGAAAAGGCCGGTACGAAGACCGAAACGACGAATCTGGCGCTGAGCTGGGCCCGGCGCCCGGACGACAGTCGGTTTGCGTGGCTCGAAAAGCTCGAGTTGCGATCGGACGTGCTGCGCGGCGCGGTCCAGGGACTGCCGGGGCCGATCGGCGGGGCGCCGCTGCTCGTTTCGGGCGATGCGACGTCGCGCCGGGCGATCAACAGCTTCAGCCTGAACTGGTCGCCGACCGCCAAGACCGATGGGCGGTACCTGGGCCGCAGCGAGATCGCGCTGTTCTGGGGCAGCCGCTATGTCTTCGACAAGGTGGGCGCCGATGACGTTTCGGGTTGGTCAAACCTTGTCGGACTCGATGCGCGCTGGGACCTGTCGCAGACGATCGACGTCGGGGTATCGGGCACGGTGCGCGAAAGTGCGGGCGGCAAGGCAATCAGCTATTCCGGAGGACCGGCTGTCGGTATCTCGCCGTTCAAGGGCGGGTACATCCAGCTGGGTTACAACGTCCTCGGTTTTCACGATAACGACTATGCCGATGCGCGCTATACGCGGCAGGGGCCGTTCGTAACATTGCGCTTCAAGTTCGACCAGACGACACTGCAGGGCATGGGGCTTGGGAGGCGTTGAGGCCCTGGCAAAGGTCACAACTGTCCCGCGTTTTCATAGCGAAAGCCCGACGAACCGTTCTGGTCGAGCGACAAACCGAATGGGTTAACATGGTTCGGGACCTTTCAAAGAGCGGGTGCGACTCTGCGAGCCATCAAGCAAATCCGGCGCCTGTAGGACAGCCCCGTCGTTCGGCAGACGTTGCCCTTCCACCCGGCGCTCGCTATCGGCCCGGCAACAGATAGATATGCGGAGTTTCCATGCCTGATTCAGCAACCCTCGAACGTCTTCGCAGCGGCGCTGGCTTTATTGCCGCACTCGACCAGAGCGGCGGATCGACGCCAAAGGCACTTAAGGGATACGGCATCGAGGCCGACGCCTTTGCCAACGACGAGGAAATGTACGCGCTGATCCACGACATGCGGGCGCGCATCATCACGTCGCCCGTTTTCTCGGAGGAAAAAGTGCTCGGTGCGATCCTGTTCGAACGCACGATGGACGGCCATGTCGACGGCCTGCCGACGCCGCAGGCGCTGATCGAGCGCGGCGTCGTGCCCTTCATCAAGATCGACAAGGGGCTGGAGAACGAAGCGAACGGCGTCCAGATGATGAAGCCGATCCCCGGTCTCGACGACTTGCTGACCCGCGCCACGGCGCTCGGCGTTGCGGGGACCAAGGAGCGCTCGGTCATCAACCTGGCGAACCAGATGGGTATCGCCGCGATCGTCGCCCAACAGTTCGAGATCGGCCGCCAGGTGCTGGCGCACGACATGGTTCCGATCATCGAGCCCGAAATCAATATCAAGTCGCCCGAGCGTGCGGCGGCGGACGCGATGCTGCGCGACGAGCTGCTGAAGGCGCTGGAGGCGCATGACGGCTCGCCGGTGATGCTCAAGCTGTCGATCCCCGCCGAAGCGAACCTGTATGCGCCGCTGGTCGATCACCCCAAGGTGCTGCGCGTCGTCGCGCTGTCGGGCGGCTTTGCGCGGCCCGAGGCCTGCGCCGCACTGGCAAAGAACCGCGGCATGATCGCAAGCTTCAGCCGCGCGCTGCTCGAGGACCTGCGGCACCACATGGAAGATCACGAGTTTCACGCGTCGCTGGGCGGGGCGATCGACGAGATTCACGGCGCGTCGGTGGCTTAGGTCATCGCGTGACGTTCGACTATCATCGGAGTGTCGCGCCGATGATGTGGATATTGATTGCGATTGCGACGGTCGAAACGCTGGTCGTGCACCTGCTGGTCGCACTTTGGCGGCCGTGGATTGCGGCGGGGCTGTCCGCTCTGTCGATTGCGACTATCGTCTGGCTCGTCATGTCGATCCTGTCGTTCAGGCGGCTGCCGGTCGAGCTGACTCCGACGCATCTGCACTGGCGTGTCGGCGGACTGAAGGGGGCGACCGTGGCTGTCGAGCATATCGGCGCACTGAGCACCAGCTGGGCCGCTGCGGACGTGAAAGGGCGCCGCGTGCTGAACTGCGCGCTGATCGCTTATCCGAATACCGTGCTTGAGCTGAATAGGCCCATAAAGGTCGGGCGCCGCAGGGTATCGACACTTGCGCACAGGCTCGATGATCCGGCGGCCTTTGCCACGGCGCTCGCGACGCTGTTAAAGGATCGGGCATGACCGACCTTCCCGAAGACGACCTCCCGCCGCTCGACGCCTCGTTCGCCGCACAATTCCCGCGCGAGCGTCGGCCGGCGTGCCAGCTTTATCTGATTTCCCCGCTCGATGTGACGGGCGGCTTTCCCGACCGCTTGCGCCGTGCGCTCGACGCGGGGCCGGTCGCAGCGTTCCAGTTCCGGGTGAAAGGTGTCGACCAGCACGAGGCCGTCCGCCTCGCGGAGCCGCTGCAACGCATCTGTTCCGACGCCGATGTCGCCTTCATCGTCAATGACTCGGCGTCGCTGGCGAAGCGGTTGGGTGCGGATGGCGTGCATCTGGGGCAGAGCGACGGCGACGTGCGCGAGGCGCGCGACATGCTGGGGCGCGAGGCGCAGATCGGGGTGACGTGCCACGACAGCCGCCACCTGGCGATGGAGGCGGGCGAGGCCGGTGCCGATTATGTCGCGTTCGGGGCGTTTTATGACACGACGACGAAGCCCAGCGACTATCGGCCGGAACCCTCGATCCTGGGCTGGTGGACGACATTGTTCGCGAGCCCTTGCGTGGCGATCGGCGGGATTACGCCTGCCAATGCCGCGCCGCTGATCGAGGCGGGGGCGGATTTCATCGCGGTGTCGAACGCAGTGTGGGGCGGGGACGAGGTTGCCGCGGTGAAGGCGTTCGGCGCGGTGTTGGGGAAATAGCTCCCCCTCTCCCCTGCGGGGAGAGGTCCCTCGCGCGTAGCGCGGGAGGGTGAGGGGCCGGGAGGCGCAACAGATCGACCGCCGCCCCCTCTCCCCGCCGCGCTGCCGCGCGTGTCGCCCTCTCCCCGGAGGGGAGACGGAAAGATAGGGGGCAACCCTTTGACTCGCCGCTCGTTTCACGTGCGATGAAACATTTTATGCTCGCCGGAGTCCTGCTCCCGCTCGTTGCCCTTGCCGCCCCCGCGCCGGCGCCCCTCAAACCCGACATGAAGATCCTTCACCTGCAGGTCGTCCTGTCGAAGCTGGGCTTTTCGCCCGGCGTGCTCGACGGGCTGGGCGGGGAGTCGCTGCGCGACGCCCTGCGCGGGTTCCAGGAGTCGCGGGGGCTGCCGAGGACGGGCGATAACGATACGGCCACCCTGCGGGCGCTGGCGCCATACGAGGTGGTCGCGGCGACACGAAAGCTTGCGCTGAGCCCTGAATCGCTGAGCGGGCCGTTCACCTTTCCGATGCCCGCCGACGAGGCCGATAAAGCCAGGCTCCCCGCGCTGAACTACATCAATGCGCTCGAGGCGCTGGCCGAGCGGTTTCACACGACGCCCGCGACGCTCATTGCGCTCAATGGCGGCGAAACGCGGCTGAAGCCGGGTGTCGAGGTGATCTTCCCCAATGCCCTGCCGTCGTCGCGCGACTATAAGGCCGGCGACGAAAACTGGCGGGGGCGCCTGAATTCGCTGAATGTCGACGCAAACCAGCCTCAGGCGGCGCGCATCGTCGTCGACAAGTCGGACCGGGTGCTGCGGGTCTATGACGCCGCCGACAAGCTGGTGGCGCAGTTCCCCGCGACCATGGGGTCGAAGACCGATCCGCTGCCGATCGGCAACTGGAAGATCGTCGGCATTTCGTACAATCCCGACTGGCAATACAACCCGGCCATCCTGAAGCGGGCCAACCAAAGCGACCCGAAGATGCGCATACCGCCGGGGCCCAACAATCCGGTGGGCGTCGTTTGGATCGACCTTTCGAAGCCGCACTATGGCATCCATGGCACCCCCGATCCGGACAAGATCGGCAGGGCGGAATCGAATGGCTGCATTCGCCTGACCAACTGGGACGTGGCGCGGCTGTCAATGATGGTGAAGGCGGGAGTGCCCGCGCTGTTCCAGCAGTGAACCGCTTCGGATGGTTCATGGTGACGCTGTTCTTCGCGTTGGGTGTTTTCGCATTCTGGTCGATCGGGTCGCCCCGCCGGATCGAAAACAATGATGACGTGACGTCGCCCGAAGCATCTTCGGCGACAGGTCGCCCACCGCTTCGGGTGCCGGTTGCGGGCGTGGTCGCCGAGGCCCTGACCGACACCTGGGGCCAGTCGCGCGCCGGTGGGGCGCGCACGCACGGGGCGATCGACATCCCGGCGCCGGGCGGCACGCCCGTGCTCGCGGCGATGACGGGGCGCGTCGACAAATTGTTCGAGAGCAAGGATGGCGGGACGACGCTGTATGTCCGCTCGGTCGACGGTCGCTGGATGACCTATTACGCGCATTTGGCGGGTTATGCAGAGGGCATTGCCGAAGGGCGGACCATTGCAGCGGGACAGCGGATCGGCTCTGTCGGCGACACCGGCAATGCCGGTGAGGGCAATACGCACCTGCACTTCGCGCTCAACCGCATGGCGGCAGGCGAGCGCTGGTACCAGGGGACGCCGGTCAACCCTTACCCCTACCTTGCCGGAAAGCCCGCTGCACGCTAGAGGCGCGCACGCTCTTTCTACTGGTGAGGTTCCATGAAGATCAACGCGGTCGAAATCCGCCCCGGCAACATCCTTGAAATGGACGGCGGCCTGTGGCGCGCGGTCAAGATCCAGCACACGCAGCCCGGCAAGGGCGGGGCGTACATGCAGGTGGAACTGAAGAACCTGATCGACGGCCGCAAGAACAACAACCGGTTCCGCAGCGCGGAAACCGTTGAAAAGGTTCGCCTCGACACCAAGGATTTCCAGTTCCTGTTCGCCGATGGCGACGCGCTGACGTTCATGGACAAGGAAAATTACGACCAGGTCACGCTCGACAAGGGCATTCTTGGCGAGGCCGCGGCGTTCCTGCAGGACGGCATGGATGTCGTGATGGAACTCTGGGAAGAGCGCCCGATCTCGGTGCAGCTGCCCGACACCATCGAAGCGCTGATCGTTGAGGCGGATGCGGTGGTGAAGGGGCAGACGGCATCGTCGTCGTACAAGCCGGCGGTCCTCGAAAACGGCGTCCGCGTGATGGTCCCGCCGCACATCGGCGCGGGAACCCGGATCGTCGTCGATGTTTATGAGCAGACTTATGTGAAGCGGGCCGACGGCTGAGCGAAGGAGCCAGATAGCGAAGTTATCTGTCCCCATTCGGCAGCCCGGACGGCGGGCCTGGCCCGACCGAAGGCACGGGCTTTGCCCGTGGCGCTGGCCCGAACGACCCGTCACCATCCCATTGCCAAGGAGCAATGGGCCCCTCCCTCTCCCCCACGGGGAGAGGGGCTTAAGGAACGAATATGCCCTCCCATTCTGGTGTCATGACCGTCATGGACCGCGCCGCCCGCAAGGCGGCGGTCAAGCTGCGGCGCGACTTCAACGAGGTCCAGCAGCTGCAGGTCAGCCGCAAGGGGCCGGCCGACTTCGTCTCGATGGCCGACAAGGCAGCCGAAGATACGCTGTACGACGAACTGTCGCGCGCGCGGCCCGACTGGGGCTTCCTGGGCGAAGAGGGCGGCGAGCGTCCGGGTGACCCAAACAAGCCGCGCTGGATCGTCGATCCGCTAGATGGCACGACCAACTTTCTTCATGGCATGCCGCACTTCGCGATTTCCATCGCCGTCGAGGAGCCGATGGCGTCGGGCAAGCGCGAGATCACCTCGGGCCTCGTCTACCAGCCCCTGACCGACGAGGCGTTCTGGGCGGAAAAGGGGAAGGGCGCCTGGCTGACCGACCGGCGCCTGCGCGTGTCGTCGCGGCGCGACTTGGCCGATTGCGTCATCGCGACCGGCATCCCGTTCCTGGGGCATGGTGATTTCGTGCAGTGGAACCGCATCTTCGGTGCGGTTGCGCCCGATGTTGCGGGCATCCGGCGTTTCGGTTCGGCGGCGCTTGACCTCGCCTGGGTCGCGGCGGGCCGTTTCGACGGCTATTGGGAAAGTGCACTCCAGCCGTGGGACGTGGCGGCGGGCATCCTGCTCGTGCGCGAGGCCGGCGGCTTCATCACCGATTATCGTGGCGGCGAACGCATGATAGAGCGGCAGGAGATCCTTGCCGGGAACGATCAGGTCCATTCCCGGTTGCACAAGGTGATCGCGGGGTCACTGCGCTAGGCCTGCGTTCGGCGACCCGTGACCGTCGCCTTTCCGGCGCATCAAAACGGGGTACACCTACCTTGCACCGCAATATACCCTGTCCTAAAGCGCCCCCGAGAGCGGGCGAGCGCGCCCGCCACCCGGAGTCGTGTACATGACGCAAGTCGCGGCAGGTTACCTGCCGATCCTGCTGTTTCTCGCCATTGCGCTCGCGATCAGCTGTGTTTTCGTCTTTGCGCCGATGGTCGCGCAGCGCTTTACCGGGGCGTACAAACCGTCGCCCGAAAAGCTGTCCGAATATGAATGCGGCTTTCCCGCATTC
>JANMJZ010000286.1:0-3798 GCA_031371635.1 Sphingomonadales bacterium
GGCCTTGGTCAGCCCGGCCTTCACGGCGACGGCCGCTGCCTGCAGGATTTCGGGCGCATCCGGGCCGATCATGTGCAGGCCGACGACGACATCGGTCGAAGCGTCGACGATCATCTTGTAAAGGGCACGCTCGTTGCGCCCGGCAAGCACGTTCTTCATCGCGCGGAAGTCTGACGTGTAGGTGCGGATTGTGCCCAGCTTGTTCTTCGCCTGGGCCTCGGTCAGCCCAACACCGGCCATGGGCGGATGGCTGAACACCGCACTCGGCACATTGGCATAGTCGACGCGCGTCGGCTTGTTGCCGAAGACGGTGTCCGCAAAGGCCTGGCCTTCGCGGATCGCGACCGGGGTCAGCTGGATCCGGTCGGTCACGTCGCCCACGGCATAGATGCTCGGCACCGACGACTGATTGTCCTCGTCGACTTTGATCGCGCCCTTGGCGTTCAGCTCGACACCGGCGACTTCGAGCCCGAGACCGGCGACATTGGGCGCGCGGCCGGTGGCGAAGAGCACGAGATCGGCATCGATTGCGTCGCAGCCCTTCATCTCGACGTGCAGCGTGCCGTCCTCGTTTTTCGTGATTTTCTCGAAGGGGGCGTTGAACCGGAACTCGATCCCCTTGACCATCGAGATCTGGAGCAGCCGGTCGCGGATCTGTTCGTCATAGCCGCGCAGGATCTGGTCGCCGCGATTGACGATGGTAACGTGCGCGCCGAAGCCGTGGAAAATCCCGGCGAACTCATTGGCGATATAGCCACCGCCCGCAATCACGACGCGCTTCGGCAGGGTTTCGAGGTGGAAGACTTCGTTCGAAGTGATGCCGTGCTCGGCGCCTTCGAAATCCGGCCGGACCGGCCACCCGCCGGTCGCGATGAGGATCGTCTTCGCCGTGATGTCGCGGCCGCCGGCGAGCGTCACCGATTGTGGCCCGGTCAGGACCGCGCGCTCCTTGAACACTTCGACCTCATGATTGGCGAGCGTTTCGCCATAAATGCCTTCGAGGCGATCGACCTCGGCCAGCACATTGTCGCGCAGCGTCGCCCAGTTGAACTTGGTCTCGGGGACTTCCCAGCCGAAGCGGCGCGCGTCGCTCAAATCCTCGGCGAAATGCGCGCCGTAGACGAGCAGCTTCTTGGGCACGCAGCCGCGGATGACGCAGGTGCCGCCGACGCGGTGTTCCTCGGCAATCGCGACCCTCGCCCCATGCCCCGCAGCGATCCGCGCCGCGCGCACGCCGCCCGAGCCGGCGCCGATGACGAAAAGGTCGTAGTCGAAATTGTCCATGAATCACCCCAGCGCGAGAATTCGCCTGAGGGGGATATAGGTTACACGCCCGCCTTTTCTATGAGCGCGCGTGTCGAAACGTCGAAACCGGCGCGCGCGGCGGGATCATCGACGCTTTTCGCCATCTCCTTGCCGAGTTCGACTCCGAACTGGTCGAACGGATTGATGCCGAGCAGCACGGCATTCACGAAGGTGCGCTGCTCGTAAAAGGCGATCAGCGCACCCAGGGTCCGGGCATCGAGCCGGTCGAGCAGGATCGTCGTCGACGGCCGGTCGCCGGGATAGGCGCGGTTGCCGTCGTCGCTCGCGCGCCCCGTCATCAGCGCCGCACCCTGAGCGAAGGCATTGACCAGCAGCAGCCGGTGATGCTCGGGATCGAGCGTGTCGCCGGGCTCGACCGAGGCGATGAATTCCACGGGCACGATGTGGCTACCCTGGTGGAGCAGCTGGAACACGGCGTGCTGGGCATCGGTGCCGACCCCGCCCCAGGTGATCGCCGCGCTCGGCCGCCCCAGCGGCGCGCCGTCCGCCGTCACCGACTTGCCGTTCGATTCCATCTCGAGCTGCTGGAGATACGACGGCAGCAAGCGCAGCCGCTCGTCATAGGCAAAGACCGCGCGCGTCGTGATGCCGCGCGTCTGCGTATACAGCAGGTCCGCAAACGCCGCGAGCATCGGCACGTTCTGCGACGGCGCCGTCAGGCGGAAATGACGGTCCATTTCGCCCGCGCCTTCCAGCAGCTCCTCGAAACACGCCCAGCCAAGCGCCAGCGCCGCCGGAAACCCGATCGACGACCACAGCGAATACCGCCCGCCCACGCTCTCGGGAAACGGCAGCACGCGCGTTTCATCTACGCCCCATTCGATCGCCTTCTCTGGCGCGGCCGTCAGCGCGATAACCTGCGAATAGGGGTCGTCGATGCCATGCTCTTCGAGCCAGGCAAGCGCGCTGCCCGCGTTCAGCATGGTTTCCGTCGTCGTGAATGTCTTGGAGGCCACCACGATCAGCGTCGCCGCAGGATCGAAATCCGCGACTGCATTTTCAAGCGCATAGCCGTCGACGTTCGAAACGATTGCGACATCGTAACGCAGCCGGTCGCCCGATAGCGCGTCGACGATCAGGTCGGGCCCAAGCGCGGACCCGCCGATGCCGATGTGGACGATGTGCCGGATCGGCCCCAATGCCTCGGCCTCGATGGCATCGATCAGCGCGCGCATGCGGTCGTGAAGCGTCTTGGCCAGCGCCACGCTTTCAATGCCGCCCTCCCCGCGCTGCGCAGTGTGTTCGGCGGCACGGCCTTCGCTTGGGTTGACGATGCCGCCCGCAAACAGTGCCTCGCGCTTCGCCGCAAAATCCTGCGCCCGCGCCAGTCCTTCGAAGGCCGCAATCGCTTCGGCAGTCAGGTGCGTCTTGGCAAAGTCGAAGCGCATGCCGCAGCTCTCATGCGCCAGCAGCTTGAGCCGATCGTCCCCGGCGGCAAACAGGCTGGACAGGGAAGCCTTCGGCAATGCCTCGATAGCCGACCAGTCTGCACTCACGCTCGTCTCCTTAAGCTTTGATAACGGCGCCTTGACGCCAACGCCTGCACGTCACATGCCGCGCCCGATGCCCGCCAGCGATACTCTCCCGATGCCGATCACGCGACCTAAGAAATCGGAGACACGCGATTTTATCGAGTTTCTCGTCAAGCTCGTCCTGATCGTCCTCGTCATCCGCAGCCTGTTCATCGCGACATTTTCGATCCCGAGCGAATCCATGCTGCCCCGCCTGATGGTCGGCGATTACCTGTTCGTCCAGAAATGGCCCTACGGCTATTCGCGTCACAGCTTCCCCATGTCGCCGCCGCTGGGCGAAGGTCGTTTCATGGGCGCCCTGCCCCAACGCGGCGACGTGGTCGTCTTCAAGGCCCCTCCCGCCAACAAGGTCGACTATATCAAGCGCGTCATCGGGCTGCCCGGCGACACCGTGCAGATGCGCGGCGGGCAGCTGTTCCTCAACGGCGCTGCCATTCCCAAGACGCGCGTCGACGATTTCGTGGCGCCCGTGACCGCCAACAGCCCCTGCTTCGCGCCCGAATTCAGCGAGGCGGGATCGAACGGCTCGACCCGCTGCCGCTACCCCCGCTACCGCGAGACCCTGCCCGGCGGCAAAAGCTACGACGTGCTCGACGTCGCGCAAACCGATGCCGACGACACACGCCTGTTCACGGTTCCCGCAGGACATTTGTTCCTGATGGGCGACGACCGCGACAAGAGCGCCGACAGCCGCTTCCCCGCCATCGAGGGCAATGGCATCGGCTTCGTGCCGGTCCAGAACCTCGAAGGCCGGGCTTGGGTCTCGGTGTTTTCCACCGATGGTTCGGCGAACTGGCTCATGCCCTGGACATGGATTTCGGCCGCGCGCTGGCACCGGATCGGGGAGCGGTTTTGACCAGTCTGGCCGGCTGGCTAACGGCCGAACTGGGCGTCGCGCCGCGCGACCTGTCGCTGTACGAACGCGCGCTGACCCATGGCA
>JANMJZ010000296.1:0-9130 GCA_031371635.1 Sphingomonadales bacterium
GCCGCAGAAATTGGCAATCTGCTCGAACGACAGCGAGGTGTTGTCGACCAGCCAGGAAGCGGTCGCATGGGGCATGAGCGGCTGGGCCATCGCGTGTCTCTTTCTTGACGATAATAAAAGGGCCGCCCCTTCCGGGACGGCCTGATCGTTGGCTCGTCTAATCCGAACTGCCCTGCGGGGCAAGCGTCACGCCGCGCACGCCATCCGCGGCTGCGCCGAAACGAGCGCCGAGACGAACTGCAGCGCACTCGCCGGCCAGGTGTAGGTCCGTCCGTAAAAGGCGCAGTCGGCTCGGTCGCGGGTCAGCGCAGCGGCAATCGCACGGTCGAGATCCTCGTCGAGCGCGCCCGTCGCTGGCGTCACGATGTCGATGGGCCCGCTCACCGGGAAGGCGGCGACCGGCGTTCCGGAAGCCAGCGCCTCGATCATGACCAGCCCGAAGGTATCCGTGCGACTGGGAAAGACAAAGACATCGGCTCCTGCATAGCTACCGGCAAGATCGGCACCGGAAAGCGCGCCGAGGAAGACGGCCTCCGGGTATTTTGCCGCCAGCATTGCCCGCGCAGGCCCGTCGCCGACAACAACCTTGGTTCCCGGATGCGCAGAGGCCAGAAACGCCTCGATGTTCTTTTCGATCGCGACGCGACCGACATAAAGCTGGATCGGTCGCGGCAGATCGGCGAACGCCGGGTGCGGTGCGGTTTCGGGCGAGAAGGCGTCGAGATCGACCCCCCGACTCCAAGCCACGCTGTGCGCGATACCCTGCGACCTCAGGTTTTCGCGCACCGACGAAGTCGAGACCAGGACCGCGCTGGACGCCGAATGGAACCAGCGGAAATAGGGCCATACCCATCCCGCATCGATACCGGTTCGCGCAGCAAAGTAATCGGGAAACTGGGTATGGTATGCCGTCGTGAACGACCATCCCTGCCTGAGCAGCCAGCGCCGGGCAGCAAGGCACAGCGGCCCCTCCGTCGACAGATGCACGGCATCCGGCATGAACGCCGCCAGCCGGTCGCCCACGCTCGCAGAAGTCGCAACCGCGAGGCGGATTTCGGGATAGGTCGGGCAGGGAAGATTGGGGTAGAGGTCGGGTGAGACGACCATGACCTCATGCCCCATGTGCTCGAGTTCGCGCCGCGTCGCCTTGAGCGTGCGGACGACGCCATTGATTTGCGGTTCCCAGGCATCGGTGACGATGGCGATCCGCATGACAGGCCTCCTCAGGCCGCGATCTTCAGAACCGGCCGTTCGCCTTCGCGCTTGGCCATCTCGTCAACCCAGTGCAAGATTTCCATGCGCCCGTCGAAATGTTCAACCAGCGCGGTACAGCCCTCTACCCAGTCGCCATCGTTATAATATTCGACGCCCGACAGGGGACGGAATTCGGCATGGTGGATATGACCACAGACCACGCCATCCACGCCCCGCGCCGCTGCCTCATGCGCCACGGCATGCTCGAACCGGCTGATGAACTCGACGGCGTTCTTTACTTTTTGCTTCGCCGTTTTCGACAGCGACCAGTAAGGCTTGCCCAGCCAGCCACGAACTTTGTTCACGACATGGTTGCAGCGCATCAGCGCCCCGTAGGCCTGGTCGCCGAAGAAGGCGAGCCAGCGGTGGCTGAGCATGATCGCGTCGAATTCGTCGCCATGGACGACCAGCAGGCGGCGCCCGTCGGCCGTCGTGTGGATCGCCTGCCGTTTGATCTCGACGCCACCGAAATTCATCCCGGTGAACTGGCGGAACATCTCGTCGTGGTTGCCCGGCACGTAGATAACGCGCGTGCTGCGCTTGGCCCGCTTCATGATGCGCCACACAATGTCATTGTGCGTGTCTGGCCAGTAGAACTTCTTCTTGAGCCGCCAGCCGTCGATGATGTCCCCGACGAGGTACATCGTCTCGCTGTCGGTTGAATCGAGAAAATCTATCAAAAGGTCCGCCGCGCAGCCTCGCGTACCAAGGTGGACGTCGCTGATCCATATCGTTCGGAACCGCCGTCGCATACCGTCGCCGGAAGGCTCCGGCACCGTCGGTGAAGATGTCGAAAACGCGTGAATTTCGACGTCGAACGGCAGGCGTGTGATCGAGTCCATGGACCGCTCCCAAGGCGATTTCGGGTCTTCGCTCCAACGCCTATGAATCGGTAATGTTACAGCTTGCGATCATTCTCATGCACTAATCGTGACATGTCCCGGTTCGGTCGCCATCCGTTCGAGCCACTTCTGGATGGAGGGATAGTGCGACAGCTTGAAACCGCCCTCTTCGGCGACATGGGTGTAAGCGTAGAGGCAGATGTCGGCGAGCGTCATGCCATTGCCGACGAACCAGTCGCGCTTGTCCAGATGCTTTTTCATCAGGCATAAAGCCGCCTCGCCCGCCAGCCACTTCGTCTCAAGTTGCGCGCGCTGGCCCTCGTTGAGCTTGTCGAGGCCCAGAAACGCCTTCCAGAAGCGCATCGTCGCGACGTTGGGTTCGTGGTTATATTGTTCCCAGAACATCCAGCGCAGCACGTCGGCACGGTCGAATTTGTCTGCTGGTAGCAAGGAGGAGCCTTCGGCCAGATACCAGCAGGCGGCGTTGCTTTCGGGCAGGAAGCGGTTGCCGATCTGAAGCACCGGAATGCGGCCATTGGCATTGACCCCGGCCAGGAATTCCGGCGTCCGCGTCTCGCCTTTCATGATGTCGTACTCGCGACGCTGGAGTGGCAGGCCGAGTGTCGCGGCGGTCAAGCGAATCTTGTAGCAATTGCCTGACTGGGCATATTCGTGGAGTGTCAGCGGCTCGGTCACGATCGTTCCCCCAAATGCGATCCCGTTATAGCGCGCGTGGCCTGCCTTCGGGAATGACATTCTGCGTGACCCCTGCTACGGGCGCGCCATGCTCAATCTCAACGGCATCACCGTGCGCCTTGGCGGGCGCACAATCCTCGACCGTGCGACGGCCGCACTGCCGACGGGCGCGCGCGTGGGGCTGATCGGCCGTAACGGCGCGGGCAAAACCACGCTGATGAAAGTCATCACGGGTCATTATGATCCCGATGACGGTGGCATCGAAATTCCGCGCAAGAGCCGTATCGGCTATATCGCGCAGGAAGCGCCGTCGGGAACCACCACGCCGTTCGAGACCGTGCTCGCGGCAGATACCGAACGCGCGGCGCTGCTTGTGGAGGAAGAGCAGACCGAAGATCATCACCGCGTTGCCGAGATCCATGAGCGGTTGATCGCGATCGACGCGCATGCCGCCCCTGCGCGCGCGTCGCGCATTCTTGTCGGACTCGGTTTCGACGAGGATATGCAGCACCGTCCGCTCGACAGCTATTCGGGTGGGTGGAAGATGCGCGTTGCGCTCGCCGCACTGCTGTTCAGCGAGCCCGACTTGTTGCTGCTCGACGAGCCGTCGAACCACCTCGATCTCGAAGCAACGCTGTGGCTGGAGAATTTCCTCAAAAGCTACCGCGCGACGATGGTCGTCATCAGCCATGAGCGCGATCTGCTGAATAACGTAGTCGACCACATTCTCCACCTCGAGGGTGGCAAGACCACGCTTTATGTCGGTGGCTATGACGCCTTCGAGCGACAGCGCGCCGAACGCATGGCCCAGCTCGCCAGCGCCCGCGCGGCCCAGGAAAACCAACGCGCCAAGCTGCAGGACTATATCGCCCGCAACTCCGCCCGGGCCTCGACCGCCAAGCAGGCCCAGTCGCGGCAAAAGGCGCTCGCAAGGATGCAGCCGATTGCCGAAATGGCGACCGACCCGACGCTCAGTTTCGATTTTCCCAGTCCAGACGAGCTTAAGCCGCCGCTGGTCACGCTCGACATGGCGGCAGTCGGTTATACCGAGAACAAACCGATCCTGCAGCGCCTGAACCTGCGGCTCGACCCCGACGACCGGGTCGCGCTGCTTGGGCGCAACGGCAATGGCAAGACCACATTGGCGCGCCTGCTAGCGGCGCAACTTCCAGCAATGGACGGCGCGATGAACGCGGCGGGCAAGATGCGCGTCGGCTATTTCACGCAGTATCAGGTCGAGGAGCTCGACGGGGGCGACACGCCGCTCGAGCATATGACGCGTGCAATGCGGGGTGAGACGCCCGGCGCCGTCCGCGGGCAGCTGGGGCGCTTCGGCTTTTCGGGCGCCAAGGCGACGACGCAGGTCGGCAAGTTGTCGGGCGGCGAGCGCGCGCGACTGGCGCTGGCGCTGATCACGCGCGATGCCCCCCACATGTTAATCCTCGACGAGCCGACGAACCATCTCGACGTCGACGCGCGCGAGGCTCTGGTACAGGCACTGAACGATTATGACGGCGCCGTCGTCTTGGTCAGCCACGACCGCCACATGCTCGAGCTGACGGCCGACCGCCTCGTACTCGTCGATGACGGCACCGCGAAGGAATATGCCGGTACGCTCGACGACTATACCGACATGATTCTGGGCAAGACGCCCAAGTCCGAGGGCGGCAAGGGCAACAAAAAGGAAGACCGCAAGGCGGCGGCTGCCGCCCGCGAGAAGGGCACGGCACTGCGCAACGCGGTAAAGACGGCAGAGGCGGAGATGGCAAAGCTGACGGCGACCCGCAGCGCCATCGAACGAGCGATGTTCGACCCTTCGACCGCGCTGCCCGAGCACGCGAAACTCACAATGTCAGACCTGATGAAGCTGCGGTCGAGCGTCGAGGCAAAGCTCGAAGCAGCCGAGGCGGCGTGGGTTGCGGCCAGCGAGGCCCTGGAAACCGTCGTCTGACGGCCGGGTGCCACGCTATTGTCACAAGGTTTTTCCACGATTAGCCAGCGACTTGTCGGCCAACCACACCAAGTTAGCGGCGGACCTTCGAGCTGAGGCGACACAGCAGTATGTATCTTTCCACTGCAATTGCGGCCTGGATTCTCGCCTGCGGCACGCCCGCCGGTGCGGCAGCGAATGAGCCGGTTTATGGACGCGCGATTGCGCAGAACGAGGCGCAGGCGGCTGCGACGGCTCCATCTGCCCCCGCACCTGCACCTGCACCTGCACCTGCACCTGCACCTGCATCGGCACCGCCAGTCGCCTCGGGATCTGCACCCACCAGCGACGACATCGTCGTCTTGGGCACCAGCAAGGCGCCCCGCGAGGACCCAATCCAGGCAATAAACATCCAGACCTATGCGCTGACACAGGCGTTGGACACGGCCGTAGTTGGACCGGCTGCCATTGGCTACAAACGTGCGATACCTGAGCCCATCAGGGCAGGAGTCCGTAATTTCTTCAACCACCTGACCCTGCCGGTCGTGTTTCTCAACGACCTGCTTCAGCTGAAACCCGGGCGTGCTGGCAAGACACTTGCACGTTTCGCCATCAATTCGACCGCCGGCGTCGCCGGTCTTGTCGACGTGGCCAAGCGGAGCAAAATCGGGCTTCCCCTTCGGCGCAACGGGTTTGCCAACACGCTCGGCTATTACGGGATCAAGCCGGGCCCATTTCTGTTCGTGCCGTTGATCGGCCCAACGACGATCCGCGACCTTGTCGGGCTACTGGTCGATCGCGCCTTCCTGCCGACCGTCGTGGGCAAGCCGTTCAACCAGCCTGCTTATGCCCTGGGCGCGACGCTCGTGGGCTCCATCGACTATCGCGCCGAATATGACGAACAGCTGCGCAAGATCAGGGCGGAATCAAACCCCTATGCCGCTGCGCGCAGGAACTACCTGCAGCGGCGACAGGAGGAAATCGATGCTCTTCACAACAGGAAGGCAATCGACAGCGACGACCCCACCCGGGTCTATGGACCGCCACCGCGCCAGTAATCAACGGGCGGCGACATAATCCGAATAGGACGTGCGCGTTCGCAAGGTTTGGGCGCTGCCCATGAACGACCCTGCAAACTCCGTCACGACGCTGTCGTTCACCGGGCGACCGTCCGGCAGCAGGCGATAAGCAGCCGTAAAGACAAAGCTTTCGACCTTGACGATCATCATCATCCGGAAGGGCTCTTTCGAGGTGAACCGGGCGCGTTCCACATAGGGAATTTTTCCTGCGGTGCTCACGACCGCCTCGACCGCCGTGTTCGCAGAGGCATCATAAGGGCCCATCATCAGAGCGCCCTTCGGCATTGCAGCAAAGCGATAGGTGACGTGCGTGGGCGTCGTCGACACCCGTGTTGCCGGCGCGCCGAACCATTCCGCAATCCGCGCGTAGGTCGCGACCTTTGCCTTGGCGCGAAACTTTGCGGACGACGCACTTTGCTTGGCCGTCGGCGCTCTGCCGTCGACAGACAGCAGGGTCCATTTTGCCGGCGTGCGCGGATCGTAGCGCGCGACGCTGGTGCTCGCCGACTTGCCCGTACGCTCCGCACGCGTCGATTCGGTAAAGGCAAAGTCATTCGGCCCGACCGATCGGGCGATTGCCAGGACCTGCTGCTGCAGAACATCCGCCCGGGCAGTGGCGGGCGCCACGACGAGCAGCAAGCACGCAAGTTCCCTCATAGGGTCATGTCGAGCACGATCTTGCCGACATGCGCACCCGAATCCATCAGGGCGTGCGCGCCAGCCGCATCACTCAGGGGAAACACACGATCGATAACCGGTTTCAGCCGACCGCCCTCGACGTGCGGCCAGACGGTCCGCGCGATTTCGTCGGCAACGAGCGCCTTGAACGACAGCGACCTTGCGCGCAGCGTCGACCCTGTCAGTGTCAGTCGCTTCATCATCACGAGCGGGATGAATATCTCGGCCTTCGCTCCATTCAGGACCGCGATCGAGACATGGCGGCCGTCCTCGGCCAGGCATTGCAGGTTCCGGGGCACATAGTCCCCGCCGACCATGTCGAGGACGGCGGCACACCCCTGCCCGCCCGTGATCCGCGCCACTTCGGCAACGAAATCCGCCGTCTTGTAATTGATCGCGAATGCTGCGCCGATGTCGAGAGCCTTTGCGCATTTTTCATCGCTGCCGCACGTGACGATCATGGTCAGGCCGAACAGCCGGCCCAGCGCAATGGCCATCGTACCGATACCGCTGGTTCCGCCATGGACAAGAACGGTGTCGCCTTCGGCGGCATAGGCCCGTTCGAACAAATTGGTCCAAACGGTGAACAATGTTTCCGGGAGCGCCGCTGCCTCGACCATCGACAATGAAGCGGGGACGACAAGGCACTGACCGACAGGGGCTGCGCAATATTGGGCATAGCCACCGCCGGCGACGAGCGCGCACATCTGCTGGCCGATAAGAACCGGCTCGACATCCTGTCCGACCGCCACGACTTCACCCGCAATCTCGAGGCCCAGGATCGAAGGGGCGCCTGGCGGCGGCGGATAAGCACCTTTGCGCTGCAGCACGTCCGGCCGGTTGACACCGGCGGCGGCCACGCGGATCAGCACCTCTCCCCGGCCAGGCGAAGGGACCGGACGTTCCGAAGGCACGAGGACTTCGGGACCCCCTGCAGCCGCCGGGTCGATCGCCTGCATCGTTGCTGGAATGTCTTTCATCGAAGCCCCTTTTGTCCTGCGGGCACTGTAGCGGAGCCTGAGGGTAGATGTCTGCAACCATCTGAACCGTCGCTTCGATGTCCCGACACTTGACCGTTGAACCCGACGCGCCCACGAACGTTACCTATATATGACGATCTCGGGTCGTTTCGGTTACGTTTTCCACGTAGAACCGCGACGGCATCGAAAGCAGGAGAGGCCGTTCGATGAAGCCGGTACAGCGCATTCAGCAAAACGTACTTGCCGTGAACGAGCGTCGCCTGCTCACGTGGCTGGCAGCCCGGATGCCTCCGTCCGTCACTCCCGACCGTCTGACTTCGGTTGGCTTCCTCGGCGGTGTCATCGTCGGCTCGGGATACGCGCTGAGCACCTACGACATCAACTGGCTGTGGGTCGCCATCGCGGGCTATTTCATCAACTGGTTCGGCGACTCGCTCGACGGCAGCCTGGCGCGTTTCCGCAAGATCGAACGACCATCGTTCGGCTATTTCATCGATCACAGCACCGACGCGCTCGGTAACCTGGTCATGCTCGTCGGACTCGGCCTCAGTCCGTATCTGCGGCTCGACATCGCGCTGTTCGGGCTGGCGACCTATCTGTTGCTGTCGATCCACACCTTTCTGGCAGCCCGCGTCATCGGCGAATTCCGCCTTTCCTATATGGCAGGTGGGCCGACCGAATTGCGTATCATGCTTATTGCGATGACTCTCGCGATGTTCGTGCTTGGCCCTGATCCCGTTTTCGGAACGCCGTTTTCAGCTTTCGACTGGTTCATCGGCGCTGTTTCGGTCGTCTTGCTCGGCCTGTTCGTCTTCCAGACGGCCATCACGGCGCGCGCGCTGCTGCGCCGGGGCGAGTAGCGGTCGACAGCGCTGTTGACTCGGGGCGAAGGGCGGGCGAACCTTCGTTCATGGACACTGACGACATCGCACCGCCCCCGCGCGCCGGCGATCCTGTTACGCTCCTCGCCCGGCAGGATCTCGATCCGCTGTCGGTCTCCGAATGCGATGCACGGATTGCCGCGCTCGAAGCGGAGATCGCGCGAACAAGGTCGCGTCGCGACAAAGCCGTTCACCATCGGGCAAGTGCCGATGCGATATTCAAAAGCTGATGGAAGCAGTCAAAATGCTTTCGCCTATAAGGTCTTGTCGGGAAGGTTCGGGCACCCGACATTAAGGTCCAAGTGGGGCCGCGCCCGGCGGCTCCGGTTCAGGAATTCAACATGCCGTCCTTTGCCCGCAATCTTGAAACCACCCTACACAATGCGCTTGCTGCCGCCGCTGGCCGCAAGCACGAATATGCCACGCTCGAGCATCTTCTGCTTGCGCTCGTCGACGATCAGGAAGCATCGGCCGTCATGGTCGCCTGTGGCGTCGATACCGGCGAACTGAAGAACACGGTAACCCACTATCTCGACAGCGAGCTCGAAGCGCTTCGGGTCGAGGGTCAGACCGACCCATCGCCGACCAGCGGCTTCCAGCGCGTTGTCCAGCGCGCCATCCTGCACGTCCAGTCCTCGGGCCGCGACGAAGTGACCGGTGCCAACGTTCTCGTTGCTCTGTTCAGCGAGCGCGAGAGCTATGCCGTCTACTTCCTGCAGCAGCAGGACATGAGCCGTCTGGATGCGGTCAGCTACATCAGCCATGGCGTCGGCAAGGGTGCGAATGCGCC
>JANMJZ010000330.1:0-4887 GCA_031371635.1 Sphingomonadales bacterium
GCGTGATAAGGGCAGACGAGGCGCGGCGCATTGCCGCTGTCGGCCTGGCAGATCGTCGAACCGCGGTGGCGACAGACATTGAAGAATGCGCGGACGCTGTTCTCGTTTTCACGGATCACGATGATCTGTTCGCGGCCGACGCGAAACAGGAAATAGTCGCCCTTGGCCGGGATGCGCGAGATATGCCCGGCGAGCAGCCATTTGCGGGTGATCACCTCCGCCATATCGGCGTCGAACACGGCATCGCTGGTATAGAATTCCTGGTCGAAGCTGTAACCCACGCGGGTGTTCGCGGCGAGGCGGCTCATGACTTCAGCGTGCGACATCAGATTTTGATCCGGGCGTTGGTGGGGTCGTACAGGGGTTTGAGCGACGCCGTGGCCGGGTAGCGCACGCCCGCAATCTCAATCTCGTAATCGTCGGGGGAGATCGGCCCCACCGTGCCGTCGTCGGCAGCCGTGACATAGCCGAGACCGCAGGCGCCGCCGAGCGTGTGCGCGTACATGCCGGAACGTATGTATCCTGCGATGCGGTCGCCCTGCCAGATCGGCTCATTGTGGTAGAGCATCGGTTCGGACGATTTGAGCAGGAACTGGACAAGTTTTTGCTTCAACCCGTCCTGCTTTTGCCGAAGCAGCGCCTCGCGCCCGATGAAGCCGCCAGGCTTGTCCATCTTCACTGCAAAGCCGAGACCGGCTTCCAGCGGCGTGTCTTCGTCGGTGATGTCGTGGCCCCAATGGCGATAGGCCTTTTCCATGCGCAACGCGTTGAGCGCGTGATAGCCGCAATGCATCAGGCCGAACGCGGCACCGGCGGCGACAATCTCGTCATAGACGCCCGTCATGAACTCGGTCGGGACATAGAGTTCCCAGCCCAGCTCGCCGACATAGGTGATCCGCGACGCCCGCACGATCGCATAGCCGAGCTCGATTTCCCGGCTGGTCGCGAAGGGAAAGCCTTCGTGAGACAGGTCATTGGGGCAAATCGACTGGAGCAGGGCACGGGCACGAGGCCCCATGATCGAAATCACGCCCATTGCGGAAGACACGTTCGTCAGGACCGCATGCGCCTCGGCCGGGATATGGCGCTTCAGCCAGTTGAAATCCTTGACCTCGGTCTCGGCCCCCGTGACGATCAGATAGGCGGTCTCGCTCAGCCGCGTCACCGTCAGGTCGGCCTCGATCCCGCCTTTCTCGTTCAGCCACTGGGTGTAGACCAGCTTGCCCGACGCGACGTCGACGTCGTTGGCGCACACCCGGTTGAGCACCGCACAGGCGTCGCGGCCTTCCAGCCGGAATTTGGCAAAGGAGCTTTGGTCGAAAAGGCCGACTGCTTCGCGCACCGCCTTGCACTCGGCGGCGTTCGCCCCGAACCAGTTCTGGCGGCCATAGCTGTATTCGTAGGTCGGCGTACTGCCGGGTTCGGCATACCAGTTCGCGCGTTCCCAGCCGAAGGCCTCGCCGAAGCATGCCCCTGCTGCTGCCAGCCGGTCGTGCAACGCGGACTTCCGCACGCCGCGCGCCGTTGCATATTGCTTGAACGGATAATGCGTCGCGTAAAGCAGGCCGAGACTTTCGGTCACGCGTTCGCGCAGATATTTGCGGTTGATCTGGAACGGCATGTTGCGGCGGATATCGACTGTCCACAGGTCTGCCGGGGGGATGCCGTCGCGGATCCAGTCGGCCATCACCTTTCCCACGCCGCCAGCCGATTGCAGACCGATGGAATTGAGGCCGGCCGCGACGAAACAACCCTTTAACTCGGGGCTCTCACCCAGGTGATAGCGCACGTCGGGCGTGAAGCTTTCGGGGCCGCAGAAGAACTTTTGGATACCGGCCTTCTCGAGCGCCGGCACGCGGCGCATCGCGTCCAGCAGGACAGGTTCGAAGTGTTCGAAATTGCCAGCGATTTCATCGAAGCAGAAGTCTTCGGAGATTCCGTCCATGCCCCAGGGGCGGGCATTGGGTTCGAACGCGCCGACGAGCAGCTTGCCGGCGTCGTATTTGTAATAGCCGCAATAGTCATAGTCGCGCAGCACGGGCAGGGTGGGGTCGATGCCGTCCACGCCCTCGAACAGCACGTAGTAATGCTCGCACGCGTGCAGCGGGGCGGCGACGCCGACGCTCGCCGCCAAGTCGCGGGTCCACATGCCGCCACATATCACGACGAAATCTGCGTCGATCGGCCCTTCATCGGTATCCACGCCGGTGACGCGTTCGCCATTGTGGCGGATGCGGGTGACTTTCGTATTTTCGAAGATCTGGGCCCCGCCGGTGCGCGCGCCCTTGGCCAGCGCCTGGGTGATGTCGACGGCATTGGCATAGCCGTCGCTCGGGATATGGATGCCGCCCACGACATCGTCGACGTTGACGATCGGCGCCATCGCCCGGATCTCTGCGGGCGTCACGACGTGCACCGGCAGGTCGAACACCTTGGCCATCGAGGCGCTGCGCTTCAGCTCCTCGAAGCGCTCCGCGTTGGTCGCCATCGAGATGGAGCCGCACTGGCGATAGCCGGTTGCCTGGCCGGTTTCCGCCTCGAGCCCGCGATAAAGTTCGCCGGTATATTTGGCGAGCTTGGTCATATTGATCGAGGGGCGCAGCTGCCCGACCAGCCCGGCGGCGTGCCAAGTCGTGCCGCTGGTCAGCTGCTTGCGTTCAAGCAGCACGACATCGTCCCAGCCGATCTTGGTCAGATGATAGGCGATCGAACAGCCGATGACGCCGCCGCCCACGATGACGACGCGCGCCTTTCTGGGGAGTTCGGTCGCCACGGTCAGGCCTTCATCTTTGCATTGTCGGGGTCATAGGCAGGGTCGGCGAGCACGGTCGCGTGACGCCGCTCGCCCTGCAGCAGGATATCGAACTGCGTCCCGGGCGCGGCATGGCTGGGCGGTACGGCGGCAAAGAACAGGCTTTTTCCAACACGGTGGCCATAGCTCCCCGACGTCGCCAGGCCGATGCACCCGTCGCCGTCGAGGCAGGGCTCGCCGCCGCGGACATCGACATTGGCGGCATCGACCTCGCCATACACGATCCGCATCCGGTCCGGCGCGTCGAGCGTTGCCTGCTTCCCGACGAAATCGTCCTTCTTGAAGTTGATGAAGCGATCCATGCCGGCTTCGATCATCGTCAGCTCGTTGGTGAGCTCGGACCCCCAGGCCTTGTACCCCTTTTCGACGCGCATCGCATTGGCGGCATAGAGCCCGTAATTGACGATGCCGAATTCCTGACCCGCCGCCCAGATGGCGTCGTACAGGGCCGAAAGCTGATCCATGGGGGGGTGCAATTCCCAGCCCAGCTCGCCGGCATAGGACACGCGGAGCGCCTTCATGGCAATGCCCGCTAGCGTGATTTCCTGTCCACTCAGCCAGCGGAACCCCTCATTGCTCAAATCCGCGTCGGTGAGCTTGGCCAGCACATCGCGCGCGCGCGGCCCGTTCATCACGAGCACGCCCAGATCCATGGTGAGGTTGGTCAGGGCGACGTCTTCTTCGGGCAGCTTGCTCTGGATCAGGAGGTCCCAGTCACGCTGCTCGGCGGCGGCTGCCGACAGGCAATAAAAATGATCGTCGGCAAAGCGCGTCACGGTCATCTCGGCATAGATGCGACCGCCGCGCGAGAGCGGATGGACGAGGCCTATGCCGCCGGTCTTTTTGGGCATGCGATTGGCGCAGATCCGGTTCAGAAACGCCTCGGCATCGGAGCCGCGCACGTCGTATTTGGCAAAGCCCGACAGGTCGAGCACGCCGACGCCGGCGGCGACGGCTTTCACTTCGTCCGCGACCACCTCGAACACATTGGTCCGGTGATAGCCGCCTTCTTCCTCGCGCCCGTCGAGCGAGAACCACTTCGGCCGCTCCCAGCCATAGGTTTCGCCATAGACGGCGCCCTGGGCCTTGAGCTTTTCATAGAGCGGGCTGGTCTTTTGTGGGCGGCCATCGGGTTCTTCCTCGCCCGGCAGGCGGGTCGTGAAGGTCAGCCGATAATCGAGGAACACCTTGGCCCGGCTGTATGCCTCGTCGGCATAAGGGCCGTAACGGCGCGGATCGAATTCGGTCATATTGATGTCGGCGTCGCCCTCGACGATCCACTGCGCCAGATATTTGCCGGCCCCGCCGCCCTGCGCGATGCCGAACGAGGTGCCGCAGCAATGCCAGAAATTGCGCAGGCCGACGGCGGGTCCGAGCAACGGCCCGCCGTCGGGCGTGTGCGGAATGGCCCCGTTGACGATGCGGCGGATGCCCACTTCGCCGAATATCGGCATGCGCTCTATGGCGCGCTCGAGCCATTTCGAGATGCGCTCGAGGTCGTCGATGAACAGCTCGCTGGTCGATTCCCATTCGGGCATCCCCTTGGGCGCCCAGGCCTCTGCCAGGCCGATATTTTCGTAGATGCCGATCAGGCCGCTCTTTTGCTCCTGCCGGAAATAGCCTGAGACATAGGGGCAGCGCATCACCGGGATTTCCTCCTCGCGCTCCATGAAGGCGGGGATGGGATCGGTGACGATATAATGGTGCTCCATGTTGGTCACCGGGATGTCGATGCCCGCCATTTGCGCGACCTGGCGTGCGTAGCAGCCCGCCGCGTTGACGACGATTTCGGCACGGACGACGCCCTGTTCGGTGGTCACATCCCATTCGCCCGAGGGCAGTTGGGTGAGGCCCGTCACGCGGTTCTTGCGGACGATCTTCGCGCCCAGGTTGCGGGCGCCGATGGCAAGCGCATTGCAGATGCCGGACGGATCAGCATGGCCGTCTCCGGTCGTGCGCGCGCCCGCGATCACGCCGTCGGTGGTGACGAAGGGATTGATCCGCCGGATTTCTTCCGGATCGAGGTGCGGCGGCACGCCGGTGTGCATGATGACCATCACCTGGCCTTGAAGCTG
>JANMJZ010000012.1:0-1505 GCA_031371635.1 Sphingomonadales bacterium
GCGCCGCGGCTGGCAACACGCACCGTTCCGCTCGACGCAACAGTAACCGGTCCTGATGATTCCGACATGGTCCAGCCAGGCACGGCTGCAAGCGCGCTGGTCGACAATAAAAATCCCGGTAAGACCAAAGCAATTTTCAGCTGTGTCACGTCCGTATCCCCGATGCCCCACCTGGTAGTGGTTTGTGGACACCTTGGGCCCGCACCCGTGCATGGGCTGTCAATCGATCCGGTTACCGCACGCTTAAGGCTTCTGACGTATTAACCGATTGTTCTCGGGTGCGATCGTAAAGACGCCCGCCAAATAGATCCGGAACGCCATGCGCCTTCGCTACATCGTTACCATCTTGCCGCTCTGCACCAGTGCCGCCCTCGGTCAAACGGGGCGCGACGCCGGAAGCATCACGCGCGACCTGACGACAGCGATTCCGCGCGATGCCGGCCGGGCGAACGAGATCACCACGCCATCGGTCACCGGTGCCGTCGAGCCGCAGGTACTGTCCGATGGCCTGATGATCGGTGCCGTGAAGATTGACGGCGCCCCGTTGCTGCCGCGCGAGGCCTTCGCGCCTGCAATCGCCGACTATCTCGGGAAACAGGCATCGAGGCAGGATCTTCAAGCGCTGGCGAAAGCCGTGGCGTCGGTTGCGCGTGAGAGAGGCTACCTCTTTGCAACCGCCGTCGTGCCCCCGCAAACAATCGATGCTGGCATGGTGACAGTACATATCGACGAGGGCGAAATTGTGCTGGTCCGCGTTACCGGATCGAAAAGCACAAGGTTGCAACGCACGCTCGATCCGATCGTCGGTCGCGGCGTCCGCCGCGAGATTGTGGAGCGCCAGCTACTGCTCGCTGGCGACATCCCGGGTATCGCGATCCTGACGACCAAGTTGGCGCACGAAGATGTTGGCAATGTCCTGATCGTTGAAGTCCATGAATCGCAGGGCAGCGGTTCTGTCGATATCGACACCTACGGCGCGCGTGATCTGGGGCCGGTGCGCGCCCGGCTGCGTTATGATCTTATCGGCCTTGCCGATGATGGCGACGTCCTGTCGATACAAGCGGTCGCCACCCCGGTCGATCCGCACCAGCTCGCCTATTTGTCCGCGCGTTACGCTGTGAGCCTGGGGACGGGGGGCACGCAGGTCGCGGTGACCGGCGCGCTGGGCCGCGCCGAACCAACGAACAGCGGCATCGAAAGCACTAGCAAATTTGTGTCTCTGTCGGTCGCCACACCTCTGCTTCGGGCGGACAGCGCAAGCGTGTGGGGAAATGGAGAGCTGAGCTTCCTACGGGTTGATGGCACGTATAATGGTCTTCCCGATCAACGCGATAGCATCGCAGTGGCTTCCGGATCGCTTTATGCGACAACGCGCACCGGTAGCGGTCGTTTGTCGGGCGCGCTCGGGGTGACGCGCGGCTTTCCGCTTGGCGGCGCCACCGTTGCTCAAGACGAGCGTGCTTCACGCCGCGATGCGAGCGGCGTGTTTACTAAGGGGTTTTTCT
>JANMJZ010000091.1:0-3139 GCA_031371635.1 Sphingomonadales bacterium
CCAAACGGGCGACTTTTGGCTATATTGAATAGGCCCGCCCCGCCGATCGTCGAATTGATGACGAACCGAGCGACCGTTCTGCAAGCGCTCAGCGGCTTAAGTTGGAGCAAGTAATTTACGAAAGTGACGGGCTCCGCCAGATTGTCCAGGACGTTGCGCAGGCCTTGTCGCACAGGCTCCGGCACGGCGCGGGCATAGGCGAGCGCAACGGGGCGCGCTACGGCGTCATCCACCGCAACCGTCGCCTCGAACGATTTCTCGTTGACGGCGCGCAAAGGGTCGGCGCGCGTGCTTCGCGCGTTGCTAACAACGACGATTTCATGTTCCGTATCGGCTTCGCCGGAGGGCGCGGAGAAATCGCCCTGGACGCTGGCAGCCACCTCGATGTTGAACGGGCCCATTGGCTCTTCTGGTACTGCGCTCAGCAAGAGTACCGGCGCAATGGCCAACGTCAAACTGCTCCCGATCATGCTGAAGGCATACTTAAAGGCGCGCCATGTTCCCGGCGAACCACAATAGCGAACCACACGACAAGGTGCCCCAGCGTCAAAAGCAGGCCAGTGACCATGACCGCCACCGAGACCTCGGGACTGCCCGGAAACATCGTGCCCGCAACTGCGGCCAGCGCGATTTCCTTGTTCGGAAGCAGTGGCAGGCGGGACACGACCATTCTGGCGGCCGCCAAAACCAGCCAGGATTGAATGGGCTCGGCTGGCTCGAGCAGGTGCCAGCACAGCGCCATAAGGCCGATATTCGCCACGAAGCGCGCCATGTGAATGACGCCCATGCGGCACAACTCGCGTCCGGCCAGCGAGAAGACGTTGGTGCGGTTCAGGACTGCAAAAAGCGGGACCGTCGACAACAGCCCGAGGCTTCCGAAAAGCGACGACGCCGTTATGCCGAGCGTTGCTGCCAGTTCCTGCCAGACGGGGAGTACTATGGCGAAAGTAACTAGGCTTCCGGCCATTCCCGACATTATTGCCGCGTCTTTGATGGCGCCAAATCCGCATATGCCGCGCTTATGGGCCCAGGCAAGCAGCAGGCCGTCACCGCCGTAAGGAAGCGCGACGGCATTGACGATCTGCTTGCGGCACAAAGTCGCGAACAGCCCCTTTGGCTGATCCCATAGCCGTCCAAGCATCGCTTGGTCGGCGACAGGTGCGTGAAAATAGGCGGCGATCAGGCATATCCAGAACAGGCCGCCGGCCGAAAGTAGCAGCTCAAAGCCAGCCCAATCCATGCCGCGCGCGGTGTAAAGCGTAAGCCCGAGGACGGCTGCCGACATGATCAGGCCAAGCCATTTCGAAATCGCACCGCCCGAGCGAAGCCAGGCGGCCCGCGCAGCTTTGAGCCACATGTCGATCATTTGCCGGGCGCGCCAACCGGTAAACGCGGCGCCCCATTCCCCCACAAGAAACATTTTTGCCCCTGACCTGTTCGTGATCAGAGACGTTGCGGTGCGGCGGACGCCGCACCCAGTTTTAACGATTTATTTTCTATAACAAGCATTGCACGGCGCCGCCGCCTGTCGAACAAGAACGCATGAGTGAGTTCACCGGGCTGAAAGCTGTGCTGATCGCCGAGCGCCCGTTGCTGGTGCGCTTAATGCGTGCGCGGATCGATCCCCCGGAAGATGCCGAAGACCTTTGGCAGGAGCTGTGGCTCAAAATCGACGCGACGCCATCGGGACCCGTTGCCGACCCGCTTGCCTTTCTTTGTCGCATGGCAATCAACCTCGCGAGCGACCGGCGTCGATCAAATGGGCGTGCGGCTTTCCGGGACGCGACATGGCATGAGCACCAACCCGGGGCCGCCGAATACCCGAGTCTCGATCGCGAGCTCGTTGCGCGCGATCAGCTGAAACGAGTCGAGCGCGCTATTGCCGAGATGCCGGACCGCACCCGCGAAGCGCTGCGCCAATTCCGCGTCGAAGGGCAAAGCCAACGCGATATTGCCGCGAGCATGGGAATCAGCGTGAGCGGCGTCGAGAAGCTGCTGAAACGGGCATATCGGCTTCTCGACGAGCTACAGTCGGTTGGAGATGCGGAGGATGCCGGTCGGCAACGTCTGATGAATGAAGGAGCGCCGGGCGATGACTGATGCACGGATGTCTGTGGCATTCGAGGAAGCGCTCGACTGGCGTCTGCGCGAGCCCGATCTAGATTGTGAAGGCTGGCGTGCGTTTGCCGACTGGATCGATGCCGACCCGGCGAATGCCCTGGCGCTCGCGCGGGTTGACGCAATCGACGATTCAGCCGGGATGGCCGGCGTACCGCGTCAGCTGTCCCCGGCAGACAACGCCGCCCGGGTAGGGCGCTGGCCGAGACGGATCATGGTGGGCGGAACTGCTCTTGCTGCCGGGATCGCTGCCGTCGTCATAGGCATCCCCCGCGCCGAGCCCATCACTGAAATCGCTACGCGTCCGGGGGAAGTTCGCACCGTGGCATTTGGCGACGGGTCGCGAGCGACGCTCAATGGCGGGACCATATTGCGTTACGCCGGTGCTGCACCGCGAGCGGTCGAGCTTGCAAGGGGTGAGGCCATTTTCGTGGTGCAGCATGACGCTACCCACCCGTTTCGCGTCACGTCTCGCGGCGATACGATCGAGGATGTCGGCACAATCTTTAATGTTGTCCGCAGCGATGAAGGCCTGAGGGTGGCCGTTGCCGAGGGTCGTGTAACCTTCGACCCAAACGGCATGGGCGTGAGCTTGACGGCTGGCCGCGAGCTCAATGTCGACCAGTCGACGCGCAAGGCGGTCGTGCGCAACCTGCCCGCCGACAGCGTTGGCAGCTGGACCTCTGGCCTGCTCAGCTTTTCTGACGAGAGCCTGCGCGACGTCGTGGGCGCAGTCGAACGCGGCACCGGCGCACGCGTCACTTTGGATACGGACTTGATGCAACGGCCATTTACCGGCAGCGTACGCATGTCCGGCAATGCCGACCGCGACGTTCCGCACCTGGCCGCGCTAATTGGGGTTGACGCACGACACGATGGGGGGCGCTGGATTCTATCGAAGTCGCGTTAAGTCTGCTGCGGCGCTCGCGCTTTCCGTAACGTCGGTGTCGCTGTCGGCAGCTCCGCGCGTCAGCGTGGCTGCAGGTACGCTCGATCGCGCCATCGCCTCCCTCGCAGTGCA
>JANMJZ010000188.1:0-5603 GCA_031371635.1 Sphingomonadales bacterium
GGCCTGCGGGTCGCGCGGATCGGTCGTGTTGCCAGCTTCGAAATAGCTCACGAAGCTCGTGCCGAACTTACTTTGGAACGACACCGTCGGTGCCGGCGTCGGTGTGCCCGGCGCCGGCCCTCCAGCGATATCCGCTGCACGGTTGCTACAGGCCGCCATCGCAAGCGGTAGCAAAGCCACACTTCCGCGAAGGATCAGTTTTGAATGTCGCATAACGCAGATCCTTCTATGGCCGGGCCGGAACAGTGGCGGCCGCCGTCACGGCGGTTTTCGGTGACCCGGGAATCGGGGTGTTCAGATAGGGGAAGGTGCCTTGCAGATCGCGGGCGCTGATCGGCGCGCCGTCGGTGAAGGCTACGTTACCGACGGGAGCGTTTGCGGGCGTGCACAAACCAAGGTCGGTCTGCGTCCCGTTGATCGGCACGGTGTAGCACAAACGCCCCATCGCGACGCGCAGGGTAATGTCCGTGACGTCGTCACCCGGGCGGCGACCGTTCGGAAAGCCTGCGAGGTCATCGCCCACAACGCCAAAGGTGCTTTGGCGCGCAAGCGGGGTGGGTGCCACGCCCGTATTCAGGCGCAGCATTTCCGATGGGGTAACCTTGCTCATTCTGTTGAGCGTGGTGATGCCCGTCAGGAATGTCGCGACCAGATCATTACGCGGAAAGTTATTCGGCGCCAGGTTTGCGATGTTGGTACCGAGCGTGGCGTTGACCGGGCCCCGGAACAAAGCATCCAAGATTGCCGGCAGCGTCGGATTGGTAACGAAATCGCCGAGCGCGGCGTCGCCGATAGGCTCGGCAGCGTTGAACACGTCCTTTTTCGATAGGCCTATGACCAGTTCGTTCACCAACGGCATGCCGAGACGCGAGACCTGCACATAAGCTCCCCCCTGCACCGTGGGCGCCGGATAGGTCGGCGTCGGGTCGAGCAGACGCGCCTGTGGCAGGCTGGCCGTCGACCAGGCTCCGATGACACCATTACCCGATCCCGTCAGGCATGCGATCGGCAATTCGAGCGCGATCGAGGTGACGTTCTTCTTGCCGACGAGATCGTCGTTGTTTCGGCTTTGCCGGATGCCGCCCGGAAAGCCGCGTCCGTCACCCGCAAACGGGGCACTATCACCTTCGATCGGAACATAGTTCACGAGATCGAACGTCTCTCCGAGATTGATCGCGAATGCCTCTGCCCGCTGACCAACGAAGACGCGACCACCGGCGGCACACCCGGGCACGGTGACATTGTAAACGAAGCGGTTGGCATATCCTGCATAATCGGGCAGCGTTTTGCGACCGACATTGTCGATCGGCTTGGCAAAGCTGGCGCCGGCCGGGCCGGTAATCGGGGCGCGAGTGCCACTGCGCCGATCACCCGTAATCTGGGTGATTGTATAGCTTTCCAGTTCGTTCTGATTAGCATCCTCGGGCGCGTTGATCGGCCCGATCGCGCGAAGGGGAATTGGCAGATCCTTACCGCCAATATTCAGGGTAATCCCTGTGTTGCCGTTGCGGAGGGTATTGGTAAATCGGAACGAATACGTCAGGTTCTCGACTGCGTCGCCGTCGTTATCGATGTGGATTTCGTAAAGGGCGTCAGGGTCCATCGTAAAATAGTTCGGACCCGCATAGGAACTCTGGTCGGGCTGGAAATTGGCGATGATCGTGACGAATGCCTCGCGACCGGGTTCGTAGCTGCGAAACATATAAAGGTCGGTGTTGTCGACCTTTGGGGTCTTCGCGATATTGGGCGCTTCGCGGTGGCTGGAGGCGAGAGCCGGCGAAAAGCCTGCTACACTCAAGGCGCCCATCGCGGTCGTCACGGCCAGTATTCTTAGGTTACGCATCGCATCACTCCTGTTGTCGTCGGTATTCACGGGCGGACCGAGGCGGCAATAAGCTGCTGCCGGGACCCGTTCGTCTCGTTGCCGAGCTCGGTGGCGCGGCTTAAAGTTGCGAAATTCGAAGCCGGCGCACCGGCGTCAGCGATCTGAAGCGGGCCGTCGGACGGCCGCGCGGTGTCGAGCACATCCTGCCAGCGCCAAGTGCCTGAACCAAGCGCAAGCACGATCGTTTCGTTAGCGCCCGGCAGCATGATTAGGCGTGGGCCGCCTTGAGGCTGCAGGCGGCATCCTTCGGACGCGGCTGCCACGGTTCCGGCGACAACATCGCGAATAGCTTCGAAGGCAACCGGCGCCAGATCGGGGTCCGGCGTAACCCATTGCGCATTCCAGACCATGATCGCGTTGGCTACAGATCGTTGGTCGCGCGGAATATGCGGCAGGCTCCGCATAACGCCTTCGCTCGTCCGCAGCGCAGCCTGCACCGGGCCAGTCAGGTCGCAGGCTCCGCCATTTGCCGTAGCATCGGCTTGCTCGAGAAGGGCGACGACGATGGCATTTGGTGTCGGCAACGGCAGTATCGGCGGCGGGACTACGACCGGTTGCGGCGGGGACGGCGGTACCGGCACCGGCTGACGCGCATTGGGGGGTCTTGAAGCCTCGCTGGCTATGGGCGCTGTCACGTCGAACATCGTCAATGCGCTGCCCGCTGGCCGCGCTTTCTCAACCGAAGGCATGAGTAGCAGCGCAAGCAAGCCCCCGTGCACCGCCAACGTCGCACCGAGCGCGCGTTTGTGAAAGCGTGCGCGCGCGTTGCCGACAAGGGCACGGCCGTCCATCACCCGGCGCCGCCAACTGGCGCAAACGAGATGCTAGAAGGCAAGGCGGGCACCGATGGTTAGCGCATGTAACTCACGCGCCTTGTCGAACTGGACGTTATAGTCCGCGACGAGCGACAGAGGTCCGTTGCCCGCGACGTTAAGCGTGGCGCCTGCATTGTAGAAGTCGGTGTCGAGCGGTGTGCCAATAAACGAAAACGGCGTTATCGACAGCCCGGGATTGGTGAACGCCGCTCCGATAATCTGCGCGCGGTCGCGAAACTCATGATACCAGCTGCCATGGACTTGCGGCCGCACCGTTGCGCCGCCGATCTCGAAATCCGCACCTACGCGCAGACCGGCATTCGACCGGATCGATTCCCGGTCAATGTTGCCGACGACCAGTGACGCAGCCGATCCGCCGCTTTCGGTGAACCCGTTGATCCGGATGCTGGCATAACGCACTGCCGCAAAGGGTTCGATCTCAAACCCTGCAAGGTCGAAGCTCAGCCCCGTGGAGGCGCCTGCCGCATAGACCCTGCCGCTGGTCGTCGCCGTGGTGCCGTCCGAAAGGCTGCCTATGGTAATTGCGCGACGCAGATCCCAATCCAGATTGGTGTAGCTGCCCCAGGCATCGAGATACAACGGCCCGATGCTTGCCGTGCCATAGCCGCCGACGAACGCGCTCTTCAGCTTGCTTTGCGGGCTGCTGGGCGTCAGCCGCGCGTCCGTCTGACTATAGCCGCCGAAAATGCCGAGTGCGATTGCGGGCGCAAAGCGATAGTCGAGGCCACCGATCACATGGATTTCGCCGGTACGAACCGCAGGTCGGTCGACCGCAACGTCGTAGTTTCCGAACCGCGCACCGCCGACGATCCACGCGCCAACCCGGCCGGCGCTATCCAAAGTTGCCGTAGAGCCGTCGGGCATGGTCGCATTGCCACGCAGGTCGCGGGCATAGCGCAGGACGTTGGTTTCGGAAATCTCGACCGCATTGAGCGAAATCTCGGGAAGCAACGAATAGGCAGCCGGGGACAGCGCAACGAGCGCGTCCGATTGCGCGCCGGGCGTTGCGGCGACGCTGTCGACTGCATTGAGCAACGCGAGCGTGGACCCTGTGGGCGTGCCGGCAAATCCATCGAGAGCATTGCCGACGGCAGCCTGGTTGGCGGTCGTCCCCATCGATGCGAACGAGGCCAGCGCCACTGCCAGACCTTCGTAAGTGGTATTGCCAGCCAGCGCGCCCAGCAAGGTGGCGGCTCCGGTGGCCAGATTGATCGAATAGAGCGAAGTGACCCGCGTCGTCGGATTGGTGAACGTGGCGTACGCCTGTCCCGTCGACCCGATGTCGAAGCCCGAATTACCAAGAGAAGTGACGCCAGTGGAGCCGACCGTGAACAATTGTCCGGTGTTTGGTGAGACGGTTGCATTGCCCTGGGTGGCAAGCTGCACCGGCGCGAGCCCGCCGCGCGTGTCCAGAACGTACAAGGTTGTTGTCGTCGCACCGGCAACATTGTTGGTGTAAGCGGCCGAAGCCACCGTCGGAATTGCCCCTGCACGGACGTCGGTCGGCGCATAGGCCAATGACCCGTCGGTTGCCGCGAGCGCACCGGTGTCAGGATTTACGCGAACATTCTGACCGATCTGCGTAACGACCCGGATACGGTCGACGGTCGGATTGAAATCGAAACCTACGCTGGAAATCGTGGGCAAAGGCGGGGTGCCGACCGCGGTTGCGACGCCGGTGCGGCCGTTGATCGTATACAGCTGCCCAACATTGCTGATCGCATAAAGAACGCGGGGCGCGGCAGGACGATAATCGATACCGGCGATTGTCTGTCCCGCGCCAATCCCGGTCACGACGACCGAACGAGTCACCGTTCCGGGTGCCGTCGCCTGTACGGTGACAAGTGTATTACCGTTGGAAACTGTCTGTACAGCCTGACCCAAGCTCGCGCCGGGAATCACCGCTAGTGCAACCGCCCCAGCGATGGTGCCCAACCTGAAATTTAACTGTGCGTCGGTCATCAATGCTCCCCTTTGAGACCGCGCCCATCAGCAGACGATCTTCCCGAAAGCGTTAATTCATATCTAGTTCATCGGTTCCCAGAATGAATACTCGCATTTTTGTCCGGTCATCGAGATCTCCTATATGTGAGTATTTGCTCGTTTATTTCGCGCAATGTCGCAAATATGACATAGATACACGCACCGCTTCCTTTTTAAGGTTGGCGACAGGATAGAGCTGGGCGCTTGGACCAATTGCGGCGTGCGCGAGCGAGTGGGTCATTTCAGCGATGACAAAAGCTGCACAGGCAAAATCGTCAACGACCAAGCAATCATCGAAATACTGCGGGAGCCGCATGAGCTGGCTGACGACTGCCGGCTTCGCGCCTGCCAATGCGCCCGCTCCTTCGCCCGCAGGGACCCGGGAATCCAGATCATTCACCAGCGCGAGGTGCAGGCCCGGATCAAGGAAATGCGATTCGAAGAGCGCATCGACGATGGCGACGATCGCGTCCTCGAGCGTCGACGCGCCCATGATATCCACGCCCGTGATGCATGCGCGTACAAGTTGCGCATGTCGCTCAGCAACTTCCGCAATGATCGCCTCGCGGTTCGGGAAATACTGATATAGCGACCCGATACTTACGCCAGCGACAGCTGCTACGCTGTTTGTGGTGAGCGCTTCCCTGCCCTGTCGCACGAGAATACGCGTCCCTGCCTCGACAATCGCCTCAACAAGCGCACGAGAGCGTTCCTGCCGGGGAGCCTTTCGCGGGGAAAATCGACCCTCGATATCAGCCATGCGAAGAAACTTTCACATCCACGAAAATTCATGCTGAATGAGATACGGCGAGTGCCTAAAAGCGGATGCACTGATGGTCAGCCACGGAAGAACTAATTTGCGGTCGAATGCACGTTCGATCTCGTTCGGAAGCGACGAT
>JANMJZ010000248.1:0-13567 GCA_031371635.1 Sphingomonadales bacterium
GCGGCGAAGTCGGCGTCGGTCACTTTGCCGCGCGCGCGGGTGACCTTGGCGGCGAAGCGCACTGCGGCGTCGGCCGTCGGGTCGTTCGAGGCGCCGTTGCGGTTGGCGGTGATCTCGGCATCGTCGAGCTTGGCGAGGTTCTTGCCGAGATAGCTATGCGCCGACAGGCAATAGTCGCAGCCGTTCACCTCGGCGACGGCCAAGGCGATCCGCTCGCGGGTCGCGGCAGGCAGGGCGCCCTTGCCGAGCGCGCCGGATACGCCGAGATAGGCTTCGAGCGTCTGCGGGCTGGTCGAGATCAGGCGGAACATGTTCGGGACGACGCCGAGCTGGGCGTTGACGGCGTTCAACAGCGGCTGCGACTTTTCGGGGGCATCGGCAATCGTCGCGGGGGTCGGGATACGGGACATGGGGTGATCCTTTTTTCGTCAGAAGGCCGTCATCGGCCGGTGACGCTGAATTAGGCGCTTCCTCTTTCGTCCAGTATCCGGTATTATCGAAATCTTTCCTTCCATTTTTTGGTAGATCAAATGGACCGGCTCGATGCAATGAAGACGCTGATTGCGGCCGTCGATGGTGGCAGTCTGTCGGCCGCATCGCGCGCGTTGAACATGCCGCTGGCGACGGTCAGCCGAAAAGTGTCGGACCTTGAGGCGCACCTCCAGACCCAGTTGCTTTTCCGAACGAGCCGCAAACTGATGCTCACTGAGGCTGGCCAGGCCTATATCGCTGCTAGCAGGCGCATTCTCGATGAGATCGACGAAGCCGAGCGTGCCGCATCTGGTGAATATCGTGCACCGCGCGGGCACCTGACGGTGACCGCCCCAATCATGTTCGGTAGGCTCCACGTCGCGCCGGTTGTGCTCGATTTCCTGAAGGCATATCCCGAAATCACGGTTCGGCTGATCTTGTCTGATGAGGTGGTCGGCCTGGTCGAGGGGCATATCGACGCAGCGATCCGCATCGGCCGCTTGTCAGACAGCAATATGGTCGCAACGCGGTTGGGCAAAATCCGCTGGATAACGTGCGCCAGTCCCGAGTATCTTGCAGCGAAAGGTCGTCCGGAGGCGCCTGACGAGCTCGAAAATCATGACTCCATCATGTTCGAGGGCGTCTATTCTAGCAACCTCTGGACGTTCGGTTCCGGCGAGGAGGCAGTCGTCCAGCCGATAAAGCCGCGCCTCGCCGTGAACACCGCCGACGCCGCGATTGCCGCGGCAATTTCGGGCGCGGGCATTACCCGCGTGCTTTCCTATCAGGTTGCCCTGCCCGTGACCGATGGCGCACTCGAACTCATTCTCCGCCGGTTTGAACCAGACCCGATGCCTGTCCATCTTGTTCACGCCGGTCATACGCTATTGCCGTTGAAGCTGCGGGCTTTCCGAGATTTCCTGGGACCGCGACTCAAAAATCGATTGTTGGCGATCAGCTGACCCCGTTGCCGGAGCGACCGGTAATCAGCCGGGCACCTCGTTCGAAAGTCACATAATTCCAAAGCCAGTTGAGACCGACAACAAAACGGCTGCGAAAGCCCACCAGGAAATAAATGTGCGCCGTGGACCAAAGGATCCACGCCGGCAGACCGCTTATCCGGCTCCATCCGAAATCGGCCACGGCGCGCTTTCGGCCGATCGTGGCGAGCTGGCCATGATCTCTATAGCGAAAGGGCGGTGGCGCTTTCTTTCCGGCGGCGCGTGCAGCGATAACACCGGCGACATAGCGTCCCTGCTGTTTGGCAGCGGCGGCAATGCCGGGAACGAAATCCGCGCCGCGCGCAATAGCCGCTGCATCGCCGATCACGAAGATTTCCGGCCGGTCAGGCACCGTCAAAGTGCCAGTCACCGCGACCCGACCCGAACGGTCGCCGGCAATTCCCAGCCATTGCGCGGCGGGCGAAGCCTTGACGCCCGCCGCCCAGACCGTCGCGGCTGTCGGGAGATATTCGTCCCCGATCGTCACGCCGCCTGCACCGATGTCTGTCACCCGGGAGTCGAGCCGAACCTCTACACCCAATCCCTCGAGGCTTTTTTGCGCCAACCTGCTCAAGGCTTCGGGGAAGCTCGCCAGCAGTCTAGGCCCGCTTTGGATCAAAACGACATGAACACAGTTTTTAGTAATGTGGCGAAAGTCCATTTCTGCCGCGTGACGCGCAAGCTCGGCAATAGCGCCAGCCATCTCGACGCCGGTCGGGCCGCCGCCAATGACGGCGAACGTGACCGGGGTGTCGCGACTGGCAATGTGTTCCTGGCGCATCGTCTCAGCGCGCTCCATTGCCAGCAGCAAGTCGCGGCGAACGCGGATCGCATCGTCGATCGTCTTGATACCCGGTGCATATGCCGACCAATGGTCGTTGCCGAAATAGCTGTGGCTGGCACCGGTGGCGATGACGAGATCGTCATAGGGCAGCAGGGCGCCGCTGGCGAGGGCGACGGTGCGCGCGTCCGCGTCTACCCCGGCCATTTCGTCCATCAAAACGCGCACCGAAGAAGCGTTTTTGACGATCGACCGGATCGGCGCGGCAATGTCTGCAGGCGACAGGCCTGCCGTTGCGACCTGATAGAGCAACGGCTGAAAGAGATGGTGATTTTGCCTGTCGATCAGGGTGATATCGACACGATCGCTTGCAAGCGACAGCGCGGTATTCAGGCCGCCAAAGCCGGCGCCGACGATAACGACACGCCGATGCGGCATGGCTTGGGATTCGAACATGGGCGGTAACTCCGGCTGCTGGTCCTTGTTCGCCCAGGAACGGCCCTTCGTTACCCGTCGCATCATGCGCCACAGCTATGGACTTCATGCGGGATGCTCGCTTCCCCCCGGTGTGGGATGCGCTATTTGACATACATGCCCGAAACACTTGTCCTTGCTCTACGACTGGCCGAAGCCGCTGCTGCCGCGCCCGATTGGCAGCCTCTGTACGACAGCTTCGTAGAAGGTCTGCGAACGTTGGGGATTGGCAATACCGCACCGCGCGTGGGCGACGAGTTTCCCGACTTTGCCCTTCCTGATGCACAAGGCCATTATCGAACGTTGAGCGATCTACTCGAATCCGGCCCTATCGTGCTCAGCTTCAATCGCGGCGAATGGTGCCGCTATTGCCGAACCGAACTTGAAGCATGGCATTGCGCCCTGCCCCAGCTCGATGTCGCGCATGGCCGTTTTGTGGCCGTGACCGGTGAATTAGGCGGGCGCGCTAAGGCATTGGGTACAATCTTGGGCATTGGTGCCGACGTCCTTTGCGACGTCGACCATGCTGTCGCGATGACAACGGGACTGGCCTTTTACATCGGCCGGCCGATGCTCGAACGCTACCGTGCAATCGGCCTCGATCTTGCAATACTCTATGGCTCGGAGAGCGGTTTCGTGCCCGTCCCTGCCACCTTCGTCATCGACACCGATCGCACGGTCGCCTTTGCCTTCGTCGACGTGGACTTTCGCTTGCGTGCCGAACCTGGCGACGTTGTTGCTGCGGTCGCAGCGTTAGGCCGCTAGACCCTGCTGCCAGCCCCGCGCCCGCGATGCCCGGACGAATGCTTCGCTTGCGACCGAGCGCCGCCTCCCCGCGATCGCCGCAAGCACGATCGCGCGCGTGTCCGGCATGTCTGTCAGGCGCAGCCCTTTCAAGCGGGCATCACCGGCAGGGTCTGGCATGTAGGCGCAACCCAAACCGGCGAGGATCAGCCTTAGGAGTTGCTGGGAATCGGTCGCGCGATGTCGAACGTCGAGATCAATACCCGCAGCTTCCGCGGCACGTCTCGCACGGATGAACCCGTCGCCGCCACAGTCGATCCACGCCTCTCCCTTCACGTCCTCGAAAGCCACCGCCTCGCGTAGCGACAAGGGGTGCGTCGCGCGCACGACAATCCGATAGGCCTGATCGAACAATGTCCAGGCGTCGAAACGATCCGGTGCGTCCTCCGGCGATTCGACAATCAGGAGATCAAGCGACCCGGCCAGGGCAAGTTCGATGAGCTCTTCGGACGTACCGCTCTGTATAGTCAGCTGGAAGCCCGGAAGATTATCTCCAAGCTCGGCCAATACGCCTTCGAGGGCTTCGGATGCGATGGTCGATGCAACGCCCAGCGCCAGTGGTGCTACTTGCGCCTTACCAACGCCGCGCGCGATTGCCTTTGCCGCCTGCGCACCGTCATAGGTGCGCTCGAGATGGGGCAGCATCATGCGCCCCAAATCGGTCAGGTGCGTTCGCGATCGTTCGCGCCGAAACAGCGGGCCACCGAATTCGTCTTCAAGTTTTTGGACAGCGCGCGTGAGGGAAGGCTGCGAAACGTTACATTCCTCAGCTGCCCGCGTGAAATTGAGCAGGCGTGCCATCGACAGGAAATAACGAACCTGATGCATTTCCATAGGGGTCTACTTTTAGCCGAAACCGAAACGACTGGCGACGACTAAATGCGAATTACATCATAGCCATCATCGCCGTGCCGACGATCGCGAAGCCGACGCTGAGCAGCGCGACAAAGGCCGATGTGGTACCGAGCAGCGGTAGCAAAGCCGAGATCTGGCGGGTCGATTTGTAGGTGGCGATCATCTTGAACTCCTTCGGGCGGCGCAATGCCGTGGCATCGACCTATCCGCTGGCGCGCCGCTTACCGTTACGCTTGTAGGGGTTTCATACCCGCCGTGCATGGAACATATGCACGTCTGGTGGGTGGGCCGACTGGGCAAGCTTTGCGAAAAGACCCTTGCGACGTCCTATCGTGGACGTCGGCAGGGAGAGACCGACATGGCCCAACCGCTCGCGAAACCAGCAATGCCAAATTCGGAAACACAGCCAGCCGATCAATGGGGACAACTCATGGCGGCTGGTCAGGGTGGACACGGTGGCGCCTACCGCCGCCTGCTCTCTGAGATCGATCCTTGGCTGCACCGCTACTACGCGCGTCGCCTGCCGCCCCACATGATCGATGATGCGGTTCAGGAAACGCTGATCGCGGTCCACACCAAGCGCCACACCTATACGCCCGAGCGCCCGTTCCGTCCCTGGCTCGCTGCAATTGCGCGCTACAAGTGGATTGACCGGCTGCGCGCGATGGGCCGTGAGGCGACGGATATGCTCGACGACGACATGGGCGTCGAAGGCCATGAAAGCCGCGTTACCAGTGCGATCGTGCTCGCAGATTTGCTGTCGAAGCTGAAACCGGCGCAGGCAAACGTCATCCGCCTCGTCAAACTGCAAGGCTTCAGCATTGAGGAGGCAGCATCGGCGACGGGTCAATCGGAGTCGCTCGTGAAGGTCAACATTCACCGGGGTCTCGGCAAGCTGCAAGGCATTGTGAACGCGGCAGCTGCTTAAGATCGGCAAAGCAAATTTGCGTCAGACGGTAACCTTTCGCCATCGCTGACGAAAGAGTTGCAGACCGCAACAATGCTTAGGGCTCACCCGTGAAACTCTTCAACCTCAGCGTCGCTTTGGCGGCATTCGCCATGAGCGCCATCTCGACCGCCGGGCTTGCCGCACCGATTCAGCAATTTTCGAATGCGGCGCTGCAGGCGGCACAGCGGGCGGGCAAGCCGGTGCTCGTCGATGTGCATGCCGACTGGTGCCCGACTTGCCGCCGTCAGGCCCCGACCGTAGAAGCGATTTCGCGCGATCCGGCATTTGCGAAGCTCGTCATCCTCAAGCTCGACTTCGACGCGCAGGTTGCCGAAAGAACGGCGCTCGGTGTCCGCAAGCAAAGCACACTGATCGCCTATAACGGACGCACCGAACGGACCCGGGCAACCGGCATCATCGATCCAGTGCAAATCAGGGCGCTCGCTGCAACGGCACTGCGTTAGTCGTCATGGCCGACTGGCATTCGACCGGGCAGCTAGGCATTCTGGGCTCGGGCAGCGCGCTGCCCGGTGAAGCGGTTACGAACGATACCCTCATCGCCCTTATGGCCTCGCGTTTCGGCCTCACGCGCGACCGCGAAGCACGGTTGCTCGGCGAGCGGCTCGAAATCACGCATCGGCACCTTTCGCGTACGTTCGAACATCGTCACGAAGCGGCGCGGCCCGCACATACCAATACCGCGCTTGCGGCAGCGGCTATTGATCGTGCGCTGACTGACGCGGGCATGGATGTCGATGATCTGAGCTATCTGATCGGTCACACGGCGACGCCGGACCTCGTGCTGCCCTCGAACATTGCGCTGGTCGCCGACAGGCTCGGCTATGAAGGACCGCATGTCGAATTGCGACAGGCTTGCACCGGTTTCGCCAATGCGCTGATAATCGCTTTTGGTTTGCTCGCCAGCCCAAACGCGCGCGCGATCGCTATTGTGGGGTCCGAAACCGGATCGTTGCTGTTCGATCCCTGCGCAGCCGAGAGCGATCCGGAACAGCGCGTCAACATGATGCAGATGGGCGATGGTGCGGCTGCCGTCATCATCGGCCGGCCTCGGGATGGCGTCGATACGATCGAAGCGGCTTGGTTCGGTTCGATCGGTTTGGGCCGGACGCCCGGTCTTCGCATCGATACGTCGCGCCCAGGCGACAATCGCCACGACTTTGCGGGCATCCTGGCGAATGGGCACCAACTTTTCGAGGCAGGCGTTGCTGCAGCCGCACGATCTGGCGTTGCGATCAAGGATGTCGATCGCATCGTCCCGCATCAAGTCAGCGGCCGCATCGGTGTGCAGGTTGCCACTCACTTCGGATTCGATCCCTCCCGTAGTTTCGGCAACGCAAGACATGTCGGCAACACAGGTTCGGCGGCGATGTGGCTGGCGCTGGACGAGTTGCGCCAGGGAGCGTTGTCGTCAGGTCAAAGAGCGCTGTTCCTTGGCGCGGAAGCAACGAAGTACATGCATGGTGGCTTCGTCCTTGAACGTGCGTGACAGTCCGCAAACGCTCGTCGAGGTGAGGAGCCTTGCCAAGCGCTTCGGCAAGACGACCGTCGTGCAAGACGTCTCGTTTTCCGTCGGACGCGGCCAGCTTGTCGGCCTTGTCGGCGCGAACGGCGGGGGCAAGACGACGACGCTCCGGATGATTGCGGGCCTGCTCCGCGCCGATGCGGGCAGTGGTCAGGTGCTGGGCAGCGACATCGGCGATACCCGATACTCTCGCATCGGCCAGATCGGCTATATGCCGCAATGCATTGCACTTTATCCCGACCTTAGCGTCCGGGAAAATCTCATATTCAGAACCCGCGCCCACCGGATTGCCACACCGGCCGCGGCAATCGACGAAACCGTTGCCCGTTATCGCCTTGGCGACGTTCTCGAAAAACGGGTGGCCAACTTGTCGGGGGGCTGGGCGCGGCGCGTCCAGTTTGCCGCCACGGTCATCCATGCGCCCGCGCTGCTGCTCCTCGACGAGCCGACCGCGGGGCTCGACGTCGCTACCCGCAACGACATTTGGGCATGGCTCGGCGAACTTGCGAAAAGAGGATGCGGCATCGTCATGAGCACGCATGACCTCGCCGAAGCCGAACGATGCAACCTGATCGTTCCGTACCACGAGGGGCGCATATTTATGGCGATGTCGCCGCACGCGTTCATCGCGGCGCTGGAATCGACGTCGCTCGAACAGGCAGTGCTGAAGCTGGCGCAGTCCCGGCAATGACCGGCGTCCTTGCCGTCGCCAGCGTCGAGATCCACCGGCTGCTGCGTGCGCGATTGACGCTTACGCTCCTGTTGCTTGTGCCCGCGATGCAGGTCGCCCTGTTCGGTTTTGCCATCCGACCTGGCGCGCAGGTGATCGATGTCGCCATCGCTGCCGACAGCCCGCAGCTCGCGCGCGCGCTTGGCGAAAGGCTCGACAAAGAACCGCAACTTCGCCTCGTCTCGGCAAGGAGCCCCGCCGGGTCGGCGGCAGCGGCCGTACGCGCAGGCAGCGCCATGATCGGGATTGATGTCCCGGCAGTCCGCTCCTTCGCCAACCCGTTCGCGCCGATCCTGCCCGTCCGCATCAGCGTGGACGACACCAATAACGAGGGTGCGACCCTCGCCCTTGCCCGCATCGACGCGCTTTACTGGCGTGACGCCGCCGAGCGCGTCAGCAATGGCGCTTCGGGGCCGCAAATCCGCATCGACCGATTGTATAACCCCGAAAGTCGTACCGACTGGACCTTCATGCCGTCGCTTGTCGGGGTCACCGTGATGATCGCAATGATAATATTGGGAACGCTGGGCATCGCGCGAGAGCGCGAGAGCGGCACGTGGGAAGCCCTCGAGGCGCTCCCCCTCTCGCGCTTCGACATCCTAGCCGGAAAGATGTTGCCCGGCGTCGCGATCGGCACAGTTCAGGGCTGCCTTGTGCTCGGGATTACGATCGCACTGTTCGGCGTACCGGCGCGCGGCAGCGTCGTCGCATTGCTCGCCCTTCTCCCGCTTTTCGCGGCCGCGCACATCGCTCTCGGATTCGCGCTGTCGCTGCGTGCGTCGGCGCAGATCGATGCCTTGCAGGGGGCCATTGCCTTTTATCTGCCCGCCATGCTGCTTTCGGGCTTTCTCTATCCCTTTGCGACGCTTCCCGGCTGGGCTCAAGTCATTGGCAACATCTTTCCGCTGACGCATTTCATCCGTGCGGCACAAGGCGCACTTCTCCATGGCGACAATGCGTTTTCAGTGCTTGTCCACGGGCTGCCCATTGCCGCCTTCCTCGTGGCGGCATCGGTTCTCGCACTACTCATGCCGCAACGTCAGGTCGATTGAGGCTTTGATGTAACGGCTATGACGAATGCCGCGAAGAAGGGAGCATGCCGCTTTGCGGCGCTGCTCCTGGAGAATACCCATGCTTCGCTTGCTGCCGCTGGCACTTGCTGCGCTCGCTGCCGTCGCACCGGCCCATGCCGCCGATGTACGCAAATTCGATGTCGCTGCATTTAATGCCGCCAAGGCGCAGAACCGGTCGATCCTCGTCGATGTAAAGGCGTGGTGGTGCCCGGTTTGTGCTTCGCAGAATCGCACGATCAAAAAGATCGTCGCCGATCCGGCCTACAACCAGCTCATCATTTTCGAGCTGAACTTCGACACGCAAAAGACCGAGCGGCAGGCGCTTTCGGTCACCCGGCAGGCGACGCTCATCGGCTATCGTGGACAACGGCAGGTCGGCCGGCTGGATTTCGTGACCGACAAGGAAAAGATCGGCAGCCTCCTCGCAGCAACGGTGCGCTGAAGCCGTGGCCACCGACCTCAATCCGCTGCTGGCCTATGTTGCAGGCATACTGACGATCCTGTCGCCCTGCGTCCTGCCGCTCGTGCCCATCGTTCTCGGCAGCGCCGCCCAACAAAGCCGCTTCGGACCGCTTGCGCTCGCGGCCGGTCTCGTCATCTCGTTCACCGGAGTCGGCCTGTTCGTCGCTAGCCTTGGCGCAACTTCGGGCTTCGATCCCGAAAATGTACGCTGGTTCGGGGCAGCACTGCTTCTGCTGGCAGGCCTTGTGCTGCTTGTCCCGCAACTGCAGGCACAGGTCACGCGCCTCGCAACACCGCTTGCCGATTGGGCGAACCGGCGCCAGGCAGGCCTCGAACGCTTTGGTTTGGCAGGCCAGTTCGCGATCGGCGCGCTGCTTGGACTCGTCTGGAGCCCCTGCGTCGGTCCCACACTGGGGGCCGCAACGGTCCTTGCCTCGCAAGGGCAGAACCTGGGGCAAGTGACGATCGTTATGGCGGCGTTCGGCCTCGGCATCGCTTCTGTCCTGCTGCTCATTGCCGTCGCCACCCGCGGCTTCCTCAGCCGCTGGCGCGGCCGCCTGATGAGCGCGGGCGGCAATGGAAAGCGCGTGTTGGGCGGTCTGTTGCTGATGGTCGGCGTCCTGATCATGACCGGAGGGGACCGGGCGTTCGAAGCGGTCGTCGTTGCCGCGTCTCCAGACTGGCTGATCGACTTGACGACGATGTACTGAGGCCAAGGCCCGCCACCGGCCCGCCCGCCGCCAGGTCACGCCGTTGGCGCCAGCGACATTGTGCGCTCGATTCCCCGGGCAAAGGCTGGACGTGCCATTAGCCCGTCAAACCAGCGTTGCACATTAGGCGCCGTATCCAGCGAGACACCGGCGAACTCGCGCCGCCACAACCACCCGAAGTGCGCAATATCGGCGATGCTGAGCACGTCGCCAGCAACATAGCGATGCTCGGCGAGCACCCCGTCGAGCACCCCCACGATGCGGTCGGCCTCGTTGCCGAAGCGATCGATGGCGAGCGGCACCGGTTCCGGCGCAAGCTTCCTGAAATAGCCGGCATTGCCGAACGCGACACCCAGGCCGGAGGCATGAAAGAAGAGCTGCTCGAACACACGGGCACGAGCCAACGGCGCAGCCGGAAGCAGCATCCCCGTCTTCTCGGCCAGGTAAACGAGGATTGCGGCGCTTTCCGTTAGCACGAAGGGGGAACCGTCTGCGCCATGATCGACAAGAACCGGCACCTTCGCGTTGCGATTGAGCGCGACAAAATCGGACTGCTTCTGCCCGCCTTGGCGGATGTTGATGCTGTGCAAGCTATAGTCGAGTTCCATTTCCTCGAGCGCGATCGGCACTTTGACGCTGTTCGGCGTCGCGAAGGCATAAACATCGATCATTTGGCTTCTCCTGGTGTCGGTGAGGGGATGAGGGTGTGGCGTGGCGATCGTTGTTGCGCCCGGACAAGACGCTTCAGCAGGTCCGTCGCGATGGCGAGGATGGCGATCGGCACGCTTGAGGAACGTCCAAAGGCGGAAAGACCGATGCCGACTTCTTCGCATGCGGTAAGCCGCAGGGTGGCGATCAGCGTCGTCATGCGGCCCTCCGATGCAAAAGGCTGTCGAGCGCCGTTACCGCTTCGGCCGGATCCAGCCGGCGGCGATAATCGGTGTCGATAAAGGCAAGCGAAATCCGCCGGTCCTGCGCGATCACAAAGGTGGCCGGGATCGGCAGGCGCCAACTCTCGCCACCGTTGCGATCGGGCAGGGCATGGCCGAAAGCGGTATATATCGGACGCAGCTCGTCTGCGAGGTCGAAGGCAATGCCGAACTGTTGGGCGACACGGCTGTCGGCATCGCTGAGCACGGCAAAGTCGAGCGCATTCTTCTCTGCCGTCGACAGGCTTTCGTCGGGCGTTTGCGGCGACACCGCAACCAGTGACGCTCCACGCGCGGTGAATGCGGGCAGCATCTGCTGCAGCGCCCGGAGTTCCAGATTGCAATAGGGGCACCAGCCGCCACGATAAAAGCTGAGCACGACGGGACCGGTAGCAAGCAGCGCCTGCAACCCCACAAGGGCACCGGAACCATCGGGCAACGAGAAATCGGGCGCGAAGTCGCCGGCTTTCAACGCGCGGTCGGCGATACCCGATGCCGCAAGGTCAAGATCGGCGCGGTCCATGATGGCGCGAATTTCGGGCGGCACTTTGCCCATGAAAGCGGCGCGAAACGCCGCAAGGTCAGCTTTGAGGGACATGGCTTTACTCCAGGAAGGGGGCCCATTTCCTCCTCCGGTTCGACCGGAGGAGGAGAGGTTGGCAGCGGTTCAGGCGGCGTGCTTCAGCGCGCCCGGGGCCTCCCACTCTGCACCCTTCATGAACGGGTCGAGCGGCGTCGCGGCGAAGTGATTGGCATAGTTCGAGATGAGCTTGGTCGCGGCAAGCACGAGCACGTCGAGCATCGCGCGATTGTCGTAGCCGGCGGCCTTGAACGCAGCGATCTCGGCGGGCGTGATAACGCCGCGGTTGCGCGTCACCGTCGCGGCAAAGGCCCGCAGCGCTTCAAGCCGGGCATCGCTGATCGGCAGGCCGCTACGCACCGCCATGATGGCCGCATCGTCAACCTTGGCCATCCGCGACAGGTTGGTGTGCCCCGCCATGCAATAGCTGCACTCATTCTCGTAGATGATGGCGAGATAGACGATATTGCGCTCCTGCGCGGTAAAGCCGGTCTTTTCGGCAATGCCCCACAGTGCCCCATAGGCTTCGAGCGCGGCGGGGCTTTCGGCGAGCACCCGGTGCAGATTGGGGACAAAGCCCCAGCCCTGCTGGACCTGGTCGAGAATTTCTGCGGCCGCAGGGGCGGCGGTTTTCGTGTCGTGAAGAATGAAGCCGTTGCTGGTCATGGCGAAGTCCTTGTTGAGGCGCCCTGATCGGCGCGCTTTTCAATTCGCTCATTCCACTGCTATAAATAAGACGGCCGTTCGTGATATTATCTATGCACCGAGGGAATGATTATGGATCGGTTTCAGGCGATGGATGTGTTCGTTCGCGTTGTGGACACCGGATCGTTTTCGGCGGCGGCGCGCGACCTGCGCATCGGCCAGCCGTCCGTGTCGAAAATCGTGGCGGGCCTCGAGGACCGGCTTCAGGTCCGGTTGCTCATCCGCTCGACCCGCCGCCTGACCCCTACCGAAGCTGGCATGGCGTTCTACGAACGGGCCAAGCGTGCCGTCGATGAAGCGATCGAAGCCGAGGCGACCGCACGTGGTCTTGGGCGCGGTCTCGAAGGCCGGCTGCGTATCTGCGCGCCGGTCACCTTCGCCCGGATGCACATCGCCCCCCACCTGTCGTCGTTTCTCGACCAGCATCCAAAACTCCGGATCGAGTTTGTCATGGACGATCGCAACGTCGACCTCGTCGAAGAGAATATCGACGTTGCACTTCGTTTGGGCAACTTGGCGGACTCAGCGCTGCGGGCACGAAAGATTGCGACGTCGCCGCGCCATGTACTGGCCAGCCCGGCCTATCTGGCGCGGCATGGCACGCCGAATGTGCCATCCGATTTATTGGGTCATGAAGCCGTCGTTTACGGCCAACCCCTCGGCACTGACGAATGGCGGTTCAGGCGTGGCACCGCCGAGACATCGGTTGCCATGTCTTCTCGTCTAACGCTCACCGCGGCAGAAGGCGTACGCGAGGCCGTATTTGCCGGATTGGGCCTGACGATTGCGTCACGCTGGATGTTCGCCGATGGCCTTGCATCGGGACGGGTGATCGAGCTTCTGCCGGAATGGTCACTGCCCGCCGTCGACCTGTGGATGCTCTTTCCGGCCGGTCGCCTGCCATCGACCAAGGCGCGTGCCTTCAGCGATTGGCTTGAGCAGCAGATCGAATTCAGATGACACGCATCGAGCTTAGCCGCTAGGCGGCCATCCCTTTGCTACCACCCAAAAGCCGACTGGCGGCATCGCCCCATATTTGGCAGATGCCGCATTGGCCCAGTTGCAATTGCTAATCGATCTTCAAATTCGGCAAAGACATCGCGTGAAGCAGTGAGTGCGGATGGGCAAACTGCGAGCTTCGCGGCGTAATGACGTCGACTTATCTTCCCGCCCCGACTTGTAGGTACGAGGCCCGCTGTTGAATCGGTCTCTAGCAGGCTCCGAAGTCTTGTTCGGATCGAATTGCCACCAATGTTTTTGTGCTGGGGGATATGAGTCCGGTCATACATGGCGTATTAAACCGCGACATCAGCCTTGATAACCGAATGTGGTGAATAATCCTTAACCTCAAAATCTTCTATCCGATAGTCGTCAATGCTCTTGGCACGGCGGACCAGGCGCATCTTGGGAAACGGTCGCGGCTCGCGTGATAGTTGCTCGCGAGCTTGCTCAAAGTGGTTGTTGTAAAGATGTACGTCACCACCGCACCAGACGAACTCA
>JANMJZ010000276.1:0-2303 GCA_031371635.1 Sphingomonadales bacterium
GGGCTGGGACAGGTCTCGAAAAGTTACCGTGCGTTGCACGGGTTGCCTGAGGGTGGACGACTGACGGACAGCGAGCTGTTCGCAATAATGCACGTCGACGATCATGACGCTATTCGAGCTTCGGTCGAAAAAGGTATTGCATCAGGCGAGCGCATCGTAAGCGAATATCGCGTTGTATCGCCGGAGACCGGGGATGTGCGCTGGCTTCGTGGCACTGGCCAGCGCGTTGGCCCGATTGGTTCGCACATTACCGCTGGCATCGTCGAGGACATCACACCGCGCCGCATCAGCAATGCGCTCATTCAATCACAGGCCGACGAAATTGCTGCGATTTTCGACGCTGCGCCAGTAGGCTTGGCCGTGTTTGACCGCGAACTGCGCTATCGCCGCATCAACGAACAACTTGCATTCACGAGCGGTGTGTCGGCAGCCGACCACATCGGCAAGACGCCGCGCGATCTGACCCCCGCTCTTGGCGATCAAGCCTTTGCAATATTGGCGCGCGTGCTGGCCGGCGAGTCGGTCTTCGGCGCGGAGCTGACCGGTGAAACGCCCGCGCAGCCCGGTGTCGTGCGGACGTGGCGCGAAAACTGGGTACCAACGCGCAACGACACAAACGAGATCGTCGGCATCGTTGTATCCACGAACGATATCACCGAGGAAAAGAAAGCTGCTGACCAACTTCGCGACGCCATCGAACGCGCCGAAATCGCGCAAAGTGCAGCCGGTGCGGCGATGTATGAGTTCGATTCCATACGTGGGATCGGAACGCCTTCTCCCAACCTTCAGAAGATTACGGGTTATCCGCACAGCCCGACTATCTCGCTCGCATGGTGGCAATCGATCGTTCACCCTGATGATATGGGTGCATTTGCGCAAACGATTCAGGCAGCAGCGCAGGACGGCGGCAGCTATGCCGTCGACTACCGTCTGCGTCATGAAGACGGCCGCTGGATTTGGGTTGCAGATCGTGGTCGCGGGGTCGCTGTCCGTGATACCGCAACGTACCGGCTCATTGGGATGGTCGTCGACATTGACAAGCAGCGAAACGCGCAGGCAGCACTCGCAGAAAGCGAGGCGCGTTATCGTGGCGTCTTTGAGCAGGCGGGCGTTGGCGTTGCCCGCATATCGCTTCAAGGCCCGGTCCTCCAGATCAACGACCGGTACTGCACGATACTCGGGCGCAGCCGCGAGGATCTGATAACCGGAGATTGGAGAAAAATCACGCATCCCGACGACCTCGCCAAGGATGTCGCCAACATCGTACGACTTCTAGCTGTGGAGGCATCCGATTACACGATGGAGAAGCGCTACATTGCCAAGGACGGCAGCGATATCTGGGTGAATCTCACGGTATCGCTGGTGCGCGACGCGGCGGGCAACCCCGCGTTCTTCGTCGCGGTCGCCGAGGACATCGCTGCGCGTAAGCGGGGCGAGTTGGCATTGTTCGAAAGCGAGGCGCGCCTGCGCGCAGTAGTCGGTGCGGCACCTGTAGGCCTCGTTTTTGCCGATGCCGCTGGCAAGATCACAGGCGGCAACGCGCGCGTCGAAGAGATCATCGGTCATCCGGTGCTGCCGTCACCCGACGTCGATGCCTATGGCGAGTGGGTCAGTGTTCATCCCGACGGTCGACAAGTTGAGGCACGCGAATATCCGCTCGCACGGGTCATAACTGGGGAGGCTGATCGCGCCGAACTTGAAGTGCTTTACCAGCGTGGCGACGGGCGCAATGCCTGGGTGCGCTTCATTGCTGCAGCCATCCGCGATGCAAATGGCGTCCTGATCGGCGGCGTCGTTGCCTCGCTCGATATCGACCGCGAGAAGCGGCTGACCGACCAGCTCGAGCTTGAGGTCGAAACAGCAGTCGCCGAGCGTGATCGATTGTGGGACACTGCCGAAGATCTGCTCATGCTCGCGAAGTTGGATGGGCGTATCAACGCCCTGAATCCTGCTTGGAGCGTGTCGCTCGGGTGGACGACAGCCGAACTGATCGGCACCAGCTTCTGGGCGCTGAGCCATCCCGAAGACATTGCAATGTGCCAGGCGCATGCCGGGGCGCTGTTCAGCGGCGAAACAACGGCGGCACGATTTGAAACCCGAAACCGCGCGAAGAATGGGGACTGGCATTGGCTGGCGTGGTCGGTGTCCTCAGCTGGCGGAATCCTCAGCGGCGTTGCACGTGACGTCACCGAAGACAAACGTCGGCAGTCCGAACTCGAAGCGGCAAAGGCGCAGCTGCATGAAGCGCAAAAGCTTGAGACGATTGGACAGCTTACCGGCGGCGTTGCGCATGACTTCAACAA
>JANMJZ010000277.1:0-4056 GCA_031371635.1 Sphingomonadales bacterium
GGGCCCATCAGCACTTCGCCCGAAAGCTTAAGCAGGATACGTCGGTAAGGCTGGGGCATGGCGGCTTTCGGCAAGAGGCGGCGCGATCCTTAAGCCCGCGCCGCGCACTTGTGAAGCGTTCGCTCAGACCGGCTGCGGCACACCCGAAGCGGCTGCGACCTCGGCAGCGAAATCGCTCGTTTCCTTCTCGATGCCTTCGCCGAGCTGGAAGCGGACATAATCCACCAGCGCGATGCTGCCGCCTGCGGTCTTTGCCGCTGCCGCCACAACATCGGCGATCTTCGTCTTGTTATCCATGACGAAAACCTGGCTGAGCAGGGCGTTTTCCTTGCGGAACTTGGCGATGGCACCGTTGACCATCTTCTCGACGACGTCGGCAGGCTTGCCGCTTTCGGCTGCCTTTTCCATCGCGATCGCGCGCTCGCGGCTGACGAGCGCCTCGTCGAGGCCTTCTTCATGCAGCGCCGACGGGTTGGCGGCGGCGATGTGCATGGCAAGCTGCTTGCCCAGCGCCTCGATGGCACCTGCGTCGGCATTGCCTTCGAGCGCGACGAGCACGCCAATCTTGCCCATGCCGGGTACCGCGGCGTTATGAACGTACGAAACGACCGCACCCTGATTGACGCTGAGCGTCTTCACGCGGCGCAGCGACTGGTTCTCACCGATAGTGGCGATATTCGCGGTCAGCTTGTCCTGCACGCTGCCCTCGCCCATCGGTGCGGCAGCGAGAACGGCAATGTCGTTCGCATCGGTGTCGAGCGCGAGCGCCGTTACGTCGCGGACGAACGTCTGGAACTGGTCGTTCTTGGCAACGAAATCGGTCTCGGAATTGACTTCGACGGCCGAACCCCTGGTCCCCGACGTCGCAACGCCGACCAGACCTTCGGCAGCGGTGCGCCCAGCCTTTTTCGCGGCCGTCGCCAGCCCCTTGGTGCGCAACCAGTCGACGGCAGCGTCCATGTCGCCGCCGGTCTCGTTGAGCGCCTTCTTGCAGTCCATCATGCCCGCGCCCGAAACTTCGCGCAGTTCCTTGACGAGAGCGGCAGTGATCTCGGCCATTTCGATCTTCCTCAAATAAGCGTCGCCCCGGCTTTCACCGGAGCGACATAGCGCTAGAGCCCTATTGTTACGCGGCGGCTTCTTCGCCAGCAGCCTCAGCCGTCACTTCGGCAACGGCCGGCGCAGCTTCAAGCGCCGGTTCCACCGGCGGCTCGACCATGGCGCCAAAGTCCTGGCCCCGGGCCTGCGCGGCCTGAGCACCGTGACGGGTCGCAGCCTGGGCAAGCGCCTCGCAATAGAGGCGGATCGCGCGGCTGGCGTCGTCGTTCGCCGGCACGGGGAACGCAATGCCATCCGGCGAGACGTTCGAGTCGAGGATCGCCACGACCGGGATACCCAGGACGTTGGCTTCCTTGATCGCGAGTTCTTCCTTGTTGGCGTCGATCACGACCATCACGTCGGGAATGCCACCCATGTCACGGATGCCGCCCAGCGAAAGCTCGAACTTGTCGCGCTCGCGCGTGAGTTGAAGGACTTCCTTCTTGGTAAGACCGGTCGTGTCGCCGGACAGCTGCTCTTCCATCGCCTTGAAGCGCTTGATCGAGCCAGAGATCGTCTTCCAGTTGGTGAGCATCCCGCCCAGCCAGCGATGGTTGACGAAATGCTGGTTCGAGGCGCGCGCTGCGTCGCGGATCGGATCCTGCGCCTGGCGCTTGGTGCCGACGAACAGCACCTTGCCGCCACCGGCCGCCGTCGCTGCGACGAAGTCGAGCGCACGCGCGAACAAAGGCACGGTCTGCGACAGGTCGAGGATATGGACGCCATTGCGGTCGCCAAAAATGTAGGGTTTCATCTTCGGATTCCAGCGATGTGTCTGGTGTCCGAAGTGCGCGCCAGCTTCCAAAAGCTGATGCATCGTGACGACTGGTGCCGCCATAGCCAATTCTCCTAGCCCGGTTGAACCTCTGGGGAGCGGAACCACCGCTTGCGCGACGGCACCGGTATGGTGCTCCCCATGTGGAATGGCGGCGCGCTTAACCGCCCGCACGGCCCTTGACAAGTGCGAATACAACGAACAAAACATGAACATTGCCGATTTCGGGAACAAACGACTCGGCGAACAGTTGCGGTTTATGGAGACGAACGATGATCTATGTTATCTCGATGCTGGCGGTTTCCGCCCTTTTCGCCGTGGCAGTTGGCGTGATTTTCGCGACGTTGCAGGGACGAACCGACGCGGTCGTGGCCGCGCTCGCAGGTCGGTCCGTTCTCGCCGAAGCCGTGTTTGTTCCGGCACCCCGGGTTCGGGTGACAGTCAGCCCGCAGATTGCCCGGAAGTTGCCGCCGCTGCGCGCAGCCGCCTGACCTTGGCGTAGCTGCGAATGCTGAAGGGTATCATTGCCAGATAGACGGCGCAGATGCCAGTCAGCGTTTCCCACGGCGCCGAGAAAAGGGCGCCAAAAAGAACCGCGACACCTGCCAGCGCCTCAAACCGAACATTGCGACGAAGACGCAGCGACGACCAGCTATACGTCGCTAAACTCGAAATCATTAGAAAGCCGATGATTCCCAGCCACGGCGCGGTCACGAAAGGCGAGCGGAAGAATTCTTCGCCGGTGATAAGCCAGAGGTAGACGGGCAACAGGGCTAGGCCTGCTGCCGCGGGCGCCGGAACGCCCGTGAGAAAGCCTGCGGATTTATGCGGCTGCTCGGTTGCATCGATTGCCGCGTTGAACCGGGCGAGCCGAAGGGCGGCGCACACTGTATAGGCAAGCGCAAACACCCAGCCATAGCGGGGAACACCGACAAGGCTCCACAGGAAGACAACGAGTGCAGGAGCGACGCCAAAGGCAATGACGTCGGACAGCGAATCGAGTTCGGCACCGAAACGGCTTTCGCCTTTCAACATGCGGGCGATTCGACCATCGAGACCGTCGAGGACACCTGCAGTCACGATTGCTGCCAGAGCGAGTTGCCAGTCACCGCCGATCGCAAAGCGAACGGCTGTGAGGCCCGAGCACAGGGCAAGCGCCGTTACAGCGTTCGGCGCAACCGTCCGTAACGGGATTCCGCGCCTCAGCGGCGGCTTCACTGGCTGACGCCGCCTGCCGCCTGATTGTTGCCGATCGCGCCGAGAATGGTCTCACCCGCAATCGTCCGCTGGCCCAGCGCAACGCGCGGGGCCGTCCCGGCCGGCAGATAGACATCGACGCGGCTGCCGAAACGGATCAGGCCAACACGCTGCCCGGCAACGACGGTGTCGCCGGGCTTCATGAACGGCACGATCCGACGAGCGACAAGCCCGGCAATCATCGTATAGCCGATCTTCAACCCGTCGCGTCGCTCGACCAGAATATGCTGGCGCTCATTGTCCTCGCTCGCCTTGTCGAGATCGGCGTTCAAAAACTTGCCGGAGATATAGACGACCTGCCGGATGATCCCCTCAATGGGCGATCGCTGAATGTGCACATCGAATACCGACATGAAGATTGAGACACGCGTCATCGTCGCGTCGCCCAGGCCGTTTTCGCCAGCAAGTTCGCGCGGCGGGGGCACGTCGCGGATGAGCGTGATCAGCCCATCCGCCGGTGCAACGATCAGATCGTCGCCGCGTGGCACCGACCGGATCGGGTCTCTGAAGAACGCGGCAACCCAGATCGTGACGCCGAGCATCGGCCAGGCCAGCGTCTCCCACGCCATCAAGGCGAACACGAGCGAAATGGCTGCAGAAATAACAACGAACTTGCGACCGTCGGGATGGACGGAAGGAAAGCGCCAGCGGACGCTCGGCGTACCCAGTGGGCCGTTTTCTATGTGCGACATTGTGACTTTGTAGTGACTGATCGACGGAACCGCAAACACTACGGCTGTGGTTGATTGCGCGGGCCGCCTTGCCTAGAGCGTCGGCGACTTATTCCCCAAGGAAGCACGCATGGCCAAGATCAAGGTGAAAAACCCCGTCGTCGAAATCGATGGCGACGAGATGACGCGGATTATCTGGGAATGGATCCGTGAGCGCCTGATCAAGCCATACCTCGACATCGACCTGCATTATTA
>JANMJZ010000284.1:0-8276 GCA_031371635.1 Sphingomonadales bacterium
CGACAGGGTCACATGAGCGAGGTACCAGTCGTAATTGGCTTTGCCAACGCCGGATGGGCCTGTCTTGCTGGCGGCCTGTACCTCGACCCAGCTTGCAAATTCGTCGGTCGCAATCTTTGCTGCCCGCACTGCCCTGCGAAGTGCGTCGCTCGCCCCTGCGAGGGTTGCAACGCGCTGCCCCTCCAGTGTGCGCATCTTCAGATCGCCGCGCTCCCATGCAGCCAAGACTTCGCTCTGTTCCCGAAAAGCGCGATTACCGTACCGCCAGAGATCTGCGGCGTTGCTCTCGCCAAGATTGGTCCGCGCTTCTCGCAGAAGCGCAGGCACTGCGCCGACCAGAGTCGTGAGCTGCCGGTCGTCGGCGCGCGAGAGGGGATAGGACAGCTTGAAGAGATCGATTGTCGGGCTTGCCGATGGCCCCTCATGCGCGGGCACATCGCTCTCTTCGCCGAAGATCGTCTGATAATAGCCGGGGTCGCGCGCCCAAGGCCGCAAGACGCGCAGGTTGAAGTCCAAACCGTTCATTTCGGCTTCGATCAATTTGTGATCATTACTGTCCGCCGGCGACCAGCCGGTCGTATCGACCGCCTTCAGGCGTGCCTGAAAAGCAGGGAGCATTGCCGCTTTGCGGGCCATGGCAGCCGCACTGTAATCGGGCAGTCCATCCTGAATGGCAGGCCGTTCGAAGGCTCGCCATTCATTGAACAAGGCGACCAGCGCAGCGTGGCCGGACGACGGGGCCGCGGCCGTGCCGACGCTCGGGCGGATTTCTTCAGCGGTTCCGGCAACTGGCGATAATGCCAGGATGAGAGGGACGATCCTCAGAATAACGTTCCGATTACTGGTCATGGCCATCCCCTGCCTTGTAAGTCTTGCCACCCCGCCGCCGCGTCGAGTTCGCGTCAAGCAGAAAGGGCTGTCAAGCGCCCGACTGTATTTACCCAGTGTTGCTTTGCAACAACACCGCACTCTCAATCGTCGCCCATTTGCAGCATAAAGTCGTTTCAGGGTTGGCATTTAGCGCGATTGGGCGAACGGTCGCTGCTCCATTCTGGGGGTAAGAGTATGAACCGGACAGCACTGTTTTCGACCTGCGCAGTTCTCGCCACCGTCATGTCGATGACGAGCAGCGAAGCGCGTGCGCAGGCAGCGACCACGTCGGCCGAGACTGAGGCCGGAACCGAGATTATCGTTACCGGATCACGCATCCGCCGCGATCCGCTCGATCAGGCCTCACCGGTCATCACGCTCGACCAGACGGCACTCGCGCAGACCGGTCTCTCGGCGGTCGCCGACGTGCTGCAACGACTGCCGAGCGCGGCGGGTGGGCTCAACACCAAGGTCAACAACAGCGGCAACATCGGCAATCCGCCAGATGGCGGCGGTGTCGGCGCGGGATCGGCGGAAATCGACCTGCGCTATCTGGGCGCCAAGCGCACACTGGTGCTTGTGGACGGCCTTCGCTTCGTCAACGGCGCCAGCGCGAGCGGCATTCCCTCCACTGTCGACCTGAATACGATTCCCGCCAACATGATCGAACGGATCGAAGTCCTGCAGTCGGGCCAATCTCCCCTTTACGGTTCCGATGCGCTTGCTGGCGTCGTCAATATCATTACCAAGGCGTCGCAAAAGGGCCTGCAGGCGTCGGCCCAGTTCGGCACGTTCCGGCAGGGCGACGGGCATACGCAGGATTATAATGCGAGCTATGGCATCGTCACGCCGACGACGAGTGTCGTCTTCGGTGCTTCCTATGTGAAGCAGGAAGCGGTGCTGACCCGCGACCGGTCGATCTCGCAATTTCCCAATCCGGGGCAGACCAGCTGTTCCGACCCCATCGGCGGCTGCAGCAGTGCACCCGTGCTCGGGCGTTATGATGTGAACGGGCAAAGCCTGACGCTGCGCGCGGCAGTCATCGGCCGCAAGCCCGTTTACGACCCCACTCTGGTCGGTGGCGACTACACCCGATTCTCGTCCGCAGCGCGGTTCAACTTCGCGCCGTTCAACTATTTCCTGACTCCGTCCGAACGTTACGGCGGCTTCGTCAACATCAAGCAGGAGCTGACGTCCGACATCAACCTGCGCGTCAAGGCAGTTTATGCGCACCGCAGGTCACAGAACCAGGCTGCGTTCCTGCCGCTGTTCATCGGCCCGGATGCTGGCAACGGCAACCTGCTCGACCGGATCACGATCGCCGCTTCGAACCCCTACAACCCCTTTGGCACGCTTTCTGCCGGCACTCCCGGCGATCCGCCGGCAAATTACTCCGCCGTGCGCCGTCGCCGCGGCGAGGCTGGCCAGCGGACGTACACCCAGACCGTCGATACCATGTCGGTCACCGGTGGCCTCGACGGGTCGTTCATGGTGGGTGCGAACAAATGGTACTGGGACGTCAGCGCGGTGATCGGGTTCAATGACGCCAAGCAGTCCTTCACCGGCAACGTCAACGCGGCGAACCTGACGCGGGCGCTGGGCCCGATTGCGGCCTGCACCGCGCCCTGCGTGCCCGTGAACATCTTTGGCGGCGCCGGGTCGATCACGGCCGACCAGCTCGCCTATATCACCTACACGGAGCGTAACCGCAGCGCTCAGGAACTTCAGGACTACACCGCAAATCTCAGCGGCGACCTGTTCGAGCTTCCGGGCGGTCCGGTCGGTTTCGCCATGGGCTATGAACACAGGTATCAGGCCGGCAGCTACGACCCTGACCCGATCACGGCAGCAGGGTTGAGCTCCGACATACCGTCACTGCCCGCGCGCGGCAGTTACAATTCCGACGAAGTGTATGGCGAACTGAGGGTGCCGCTTTTGAAGGAGGTGCCCTTCTTCTACGCGCTGTCGCTCGACGGGGCAGTCCGGTATTCGGATTTCTCGCGCAGCGGCACCAGCACGACCTATACGGGCAGCGGCACCTGGAAGCCGGTCCGTGACCTGCTGTTCCGTGCTTCCTATGCTACGGGGTTCCGGGCACCGGCGATCGGGGAGTTGTTTGGCGCGGCCTCACGCGCGGATGCGCCCATCGATGATCCCTGCACTAATGTTCCCGGATCGCCCTTTGCCCTGAACACGGGGTCGGTTCGCGCCAATTGCATTGCAAACGGCGTGCCCGCCAATGGTAGCTACCAGGAACCGAATGGCGGCCAGCTGAGCGTGCTGACGGGCGGCAACCTTGCCCTGAAGCCGGAAAAATCACGCACGTTGCTGTTCGGCGGCGTATATTCGCCCGCATGGGCCCGCAGCGGCAGCTTCGCGAGCCAGTTAAGCCTCGAAGTCAACTACTACGACATCGTCGTGAACAACGCGATTGCGCCGGTAGATGCACAGCTGACCCTGAATCGATGTGCCTTCGGGGGCGATGCGCTGAGCTGTGGCTCAATCACGCGGACGCCCAACGGCCTGATCTCCCGCATCGGAGCACAGCTGCAGAACATCGGCAGCATTCGCACCCGGGGCATCGACGTGACGGCCAATTACCGTACGCCGGAGACGGGCTTGGGTCGTTTCGGGCTTCAGCTCAACGGCAACTTCCTGATGAAGTATAGTGAGACGTTCCCGGCGCAGGTAGGATTCACGACCACGAATTACCTGGGCACGACGCGCGGATTCCCTGACCAGTCCTATCCCCGGTTCAAGGGCAATGGCACGCTGGACTGGGTCTTGGGCGCGTTCACCGGGTCGTTCACGGGCCGCTACATCGATGCCGTTCGCGAAGCTGATGGCACGAAGCTCAACAGCCGCTTCTATGGCGATGTCCAGCTCGGCTACGCGTTCTTCGACCGACGCATGGCGCTGACCGTGGGTGTCAACAACGTCTTCAACCAAGACCCGCCCGCCTGTTTCAGCTGCACGGGACCGAATTACGATCCGACGACATACGACGTGCCCGGCCAGTTCGGATATGTGCGCATTTCCTACAAGATGTAGTTCAGCACTTAGTTATTTGATCGGCCAGGTCGCCAGCAGGCGGACCTGGCCGATCTCGTGAACATCGATCGCCATTGCGGCCGGGTAAGCGTCTAATGTGCGATTTCGCTACCAAGTTCGGCACGGACGATGCGGCTATTCAGGCGAATTCCTCTGTGTCGATCGTGGCCTGCGCTGCTGCCGGATAGCGTGGCCCGGCCACCGTGTGCTCGTTGATCAGCGCATCGACTTTCGACACGGTCGCTGCATCGGGCCGCCAGTCGGCGCGGACGATGTTTTCTTCGAGATGATCGAGGTTCGCGGTGCCAGGGATGGTGACGATATGGTCGCCCCTGACCAGCACCCAGCCGAGCGCGAGCTGTGCGGGCGTAACCCCGGCGTCGGTCGCGACCTCTGCAAAGGCATCGATCAGGGCGAGGTTGCGGATCCAGTTCTCGCCTTTGAACCGGGGCCAGTGACGACGCAGGTCTCCTTCCGGCAGACTGGCAGGATCGCGCAGCGTCCCGCACAGCGATCCTCGCCCGACCGGCGAAAAGGCAACGAACGTCGTGCCGAGTTCGCGGCACGCCTCGAGCACCGCAATTTCGGGGTTACGCGTCTGCGGCGAATATTCGGTCTGCATCGCGGCGATAGGGTGCACAGCATGCGCCTTGCGCAGCGTGTCCGCCGACATTTCCGACAGGCCGATGCTGCCAATCTTGCCTGCTTCGACGGCGCGGGCGAGTTCGCCGATCGACTCTTCGATCGGCGTCGTGAAGTCGCGGCGGTGGAGGTAATAGAGGTCGATATGATCGGTCTGGAGGAGCCGCAGGCTTTCCTCGAGCGCACTGCGGATCGTTTCCGGGCGGCAATCGACCCGCCGGTCCTTGCCTTCGACGATGATGCCTGTCTTCGAGGCGAGGAAGAACTCCTGGCGGCGCCCCTTGAGCGTCTCGCCGATCAGCGCCTCGTTCTTGCCCTCGCCATAAATGCGCGCCGTGTCGAGATGGTCATAGCCGAGGTCGAGCGCACGGTGCAGCAGCTTTGCCCCATCAGCGGGCGACGGAGGGATGCCATAGGCCCAGCTCAGCGACATGCACCCGAGTCCGACCGGATTGACCCGGTGTCCGTTGATTGTCCGCTTCGTCAAGGGGCGTCCTTCCTGGTGGCCGTGGCGTTTTGCCGATACAGCCTGTTCTTGCCCTTGCCTATGGCAGCGGGCCAGCGGGCAGCCAGCAACAATCGTCGGCGACACACTTGGCGTCCGCGCGGGCGCAGGATAGAACGCAGCATCACTTGCTGTATTGCAAGTATAACACAGTTGTGCCACGGAAGCTTTGTGATGACCGCCCATTCTGCCCAGGACTTCGCCGCGCAGCGTGCCGCCATGGTAGCCAGCCAGCTCCGCACGAATAGTGTGACGGACCGGGCCCTGCTCGATGCGTTGGCACGCGTGCCGCGCGAATTCTTCGTACCCGCCACGAGACGAGCGGCCGCTTATATCGATCGGTCGGTGCCGCTTGATGGCGGGCGCGCGCTCAACCCGCCACTTGCGACGGCGCTCCTGCTGAACGAAGCGCGCATCGATGCTGGCAGCCGCGTGCTGATCGTCGGGGCGGCTACAGGCTACGCTCTGGCGCTTGCCACTTCGGTCTCGGGCACCGTGACTGGTGTGGAATGCGATCCGACGCTCGCCGCCCAGGCCAGATCCGTGGCGGGCGCCCGGATTGTTGAGGGCCCCCTCGAAACAGGTGCGGCTGCTCACGCGCCCTATGATGCCATCGTGATAGACGGCGCTGTCGATTTCGTGCCCGAAGCCCTGATCGCTCAGCTCGCCCCCGACGGGCGCCTGACGACGGCGATCAACGAAGGCGGCGTGTCGCGGCTCGCAGTGGGCCGCCGCGGCGGCACCGGCTTTGCCCTTGTTCCCTTCGTCGATGCCGAGGCCGTCGCGCTTCCCGGCTTCGTCCGTCCCCGCGAGTTTGCGTTTTGACCGTGTCGCCACGCCGCCAGCCCCTGCAAGAGACCAGAACAGCATGACTCAGCGTCGCCGCCTTTTCGTTGCCCTGTTGTTTTCGACCGCGGTCACCCCGGCGAGCGCCGAGACCCTGCGCGAAGCGCTGGTGAAGGCCTATCAGACTAACCCGACGATCACGGGCGCGCGTGCCGGACAGCGCGCGACGGACGAAAATGTTCCGATTGCGCGCGCACGCGGCTTGCCGGGAATCAGCGTGTCTTCGGCGTACAATGAATTCGTCAAAGTAGCCGCCAACAGTTTTCTCGCGCCGGCGCGTCAGTTTTCCGCGAATGCGAACGTTTCCGTTCCCATCTATCAGGGTGGAGCCGTGGCGAACGCGACGCGCGCCGCCGAAACCCGCGTGGTAGCCGGGCAGGACGGACTTCGCGATACGGAGGCGAGCGTCTTTTCACAGGTCGTGGCCGCGTACATGAACGTCATCCGCGATTCGGCGATCGTCGCACTCAACCAGAAGCAAGTCGGGGTGCTGCGGACCAATCTGGAAGCTACGCGTGACCGGTTTCAGATCGGCGACCTTACCCGCACCGACGTTGCCCAGTCGGAATCGAGACTGGCCCTTGCGCAAGGGCAGCTCGAACAGGCCGAGTCCAATCTGATCGCTAGCAAGGAAAACTACGTCCAGCTGGTCGGCAGCGCGCCGACCGCGCTCGATCCGCCACCGCCGCTGCCGAACCTGCCGGGATCTGCTGACATGGCGACGACCGTTGCCCTGGATTCCAATCCGGCGCTCGCCGCGGCAAAAAGCCGCGTCGTGGCCAGTTCGTATGACGTCAAAGTCGCGCGGGCCGGTCGCCTTCCTCAGCTTTCTGCCGTCGGTCAGGAAAGCTATGCCAACTTCCTAGGGTCGCTCGGTTCGGTCGGTGGGGCAGCGACCGCCACTGCGCAGACGCAGACGAGCACCACGGTAGGTCTGCAAGCCACGGTCCCGATCTTTCAGGGAGGTGGTCCGGGCGCTCGTGTCCGTCAGGCCCAAGCGCTTGAATCGCAACAGATCGAAACCCTGACGGCGACCGAACGCAACATTATCGCGCAAACCCGCTCGGCCTATGCTGCGTGGCAGGCGTCGAACCTGCAAATCGCATCGTTCGAGTCCGCCGTTGCCGCAAATGCCCTTTCGCTGGAAGGCGTCCGCGCAGAAAATAGCGTCGGTACCCGGTCCATTCTGGATATCCTGAATGCAGAGCAGGAATTGCTCAATGCGCAGACCAATCTCGTCTCTGCACGGCGCAACGCCTATGTAGCAGGCTTCTCGTTGCTTGCGGCGATGGGTAAGGCCGGTGTGCAGGACCTGGGCCTTGACGGCGGCCCGCTCTACGATCCGCAAGTCAATTACCGGCGCGTTCGGCGGAGCATCAATGACTGGGCCAGCGACCCCAAGCCTACGCCCGTCGCGACGCGCACCGTTGACAGTCCGACTCAAACACCGGCATTAATCGGACCCGTGGCCAACTGAGGTCAGAAAACAGGGGTTTGCGAGTGGCTGACGGGGATTTTAAAACTTCGGCCGAACCGTCGATGGAAGACATTCTGTCGTCGATCAAACGTATCATCGCAGAGGATAGTGAGGCAACTCTCGCTGGTCCACGCGTGAAACGATCGGTCGGCCTGTCTCCACTGTCGCGCCTCGATCAAGCCGAGCAGGCGGGCGAAGATGAAATCCTCGAGCTGACCAACCCGGTTGCCGTCGAGCCTGTTGCAGAGCCGGCACCGGTCGCCATGGCGCCAATCGTTCATGTCGCCCCACCCGAGACACAGGTCGATCAGACGCCCGACGACGCCGAGCCCGCCAAGGTCATTGCTGCCGAAGTGAAGCCTGTCGAAGCGAGGCCTGCTGAACCGGCGGCCGCGAAAGTCAGTCCGACGCTCGTATCGCCGACCACGGCTGAAGCCAGCCGTTCTTCGCTTGCCGCGCTTTCGGCGCTGATCGTCAAGCCTGAGACAGCGGGTAGCGACACGCTGGAAGGGATGGTGCGCGAAATGCTGAAGCCGATGCTGGCGGATTGGCTCGATGCGAAACTTCCTGAAATCGTCGAGCGTCAGGTCGCACAGGAAATTGCGAGAATCAGCGCGCGCGGCTAGCTGTTTCGCCTGTGGGCCGTTAAGCGCGGCGCGATATGACCGAACTCCCCAAAACCTTCGATCCCGCCGCGATAGAAGCGAAGTGGTACGCGCATTGGGAAAGCACCAATGCGTTCCGACCCGATCGACCCGACGCTGCGCCCTTCACGATCGTGATGCCGCCGCCAAATGTGACTGGCAGCCTGCATATCGGCCATGCGCTCGACGTGACGCTGCAGGACATCTTGACCCGCCACGCGCGGCTGCTTGGTAAGGACGC
>JANMJZ010000288.1:0-1757 GCA_031371635.1 Sphingomonadales bacterium
GTCGTCGCAACCATAGATGCGGTTGCCCATCGCGCGGCGGAATTCGTGGGGAATCGGTCCCTTGTGTTCGATGGTCAGATACGAAATGCAGCGCCGCGCATCGAGCCGGTAGGGGGCGGGGAAGGCGTCGGTCGGACACGCCCGCTGGCAGGCGTCGCAACTGCCGCAGCGGTCGGGATGCGCGTCGTCTGGATCAAGGTCCAGCGTCGTCATGATGCAGCCAAGGAACAGCCAGCTGCCATGTTCGGTCGAAACCAGATTTGTGTGTTTGCCCTGCCACCCGATACCGGCTGCCGCGCCCAACGGTTTTTCCATGACCGGCGCGGTATCCACGAACACCTTCAACTCGCCCCCCGCACGCTCAACGAGCCAGCGGGCCAGCGCTTTCAGGTTGCGCTTCACCGCATCGTGATAGTCTGCTCCCTGGGCATAGACGGAAATCCGCCCGATCCCCCCCTCGTCCGCCAGCCGCATCGGGTCTTCGGTGGGCGCATAGCTCATGCCGAGCGCGATCACCGATTGCGCTCCCGGCCATAGCGACTGTGGCGCGCCGCGTTGTGCAGCGCGCGCTTCCATCCAGTCCATCGTGCCGTGGTGCCCCGCCTCCAGCCATCCGGCGAGCGCCACCCGTCCGTCATGCGCGTCGGCACGCGCGATGCCGCAAGTCGCAAAACCCAGCATTTTCGCTTGCGCCTTTAGGGCTTTGGTCAGGGATGGTTCGCTAGTCACGCTGCGACCAATAGCATTTTCGCATCGGAGGATGAACCGTGCTTCGACAAGACCGTGTCGCTGTCGCTATGGAAGCGCGCATGACCGCGACCCCTGCTATTGAGGCCCATGGCCTGATCAAGAATTTCGGCGCCACCCGCGCGGTCGACGGCATCGACTTGAGTGTGCCTACGGGCAGCATCTATGGCGTCCTCGGCCCCAATGGCGCGGGCAAGACGACCTCCTTGCGGATGCTGCTTGGCATCATCGATCCCGATGCGGGGCACCGCCATGTGTTGGGGCACGAACGTCCGCTCGAAGCGGCACCGCTGGTCGGCTATCTGCCCGAGGAACGCGGGCTTTACCCGTCGATGACCGCGCGCGAGGCCATCGCGTTCATGGGCGCGTTGCGCGGGCTGTCGCTGGGCGAGGGGCGCAAGCGGGCCGATGCGTTGCTCGAGGAATACGGCCTCGGCCATGCCGGGAAAAAAGTCGTCCGGACCCTGTCGAAAGGCATGGCGCAGACGGTGCAGCTGCTCGGCACACTCATCCACCGGCCCAAGCTTATCGTGCTCGACGAGCCGTTTTCGGGACTCGACGCGCTCAACCAGGGGCGTCTCGAAACGCTGATCCGCGGACAGGCGGCAGCGGGAGCGACAATCCTGTTCTCGACGCATGTCATCGCCCATGCCGAGCGGCTGTGCGAGCGAATCGCTATCATTGCGGGCGGCAAGGTGCGCTTCGAGGGCGCCGTCGACGAGGCACGCAACCGCCTGCGTCCCGTCGTGCGCCTCAGGACGCGTGCCAGCGAGGGGCCGTGGCGCGCGGCGCTCCCCGCGGACGCAGGAGTCGGCCCCGACTGGCGCTTCGAACTGCCGCCCTCGGGGATCGAGCCGCTGTTGAAGGCGCTGGTCGACGGTAATGCCGGAATCGACAGCCTGTCGATCGAACGGCCCGGGCTTCATGACGCTTTCGTCGCGATTGCCGGCGCAGAGGCTGCTGCCGCGCTTGAGGAGCCGACCGTGAAGGAGGCCGCATTGTGAGCCAGT
>JANMJZ010000327.1:0-6151 GCA_031371635.1 Sphingomonadales bacterium
TTTCGTCATGGATAACAAGACGAAGATTGCCGACGTCGTCGCCGCTGCAGCTAAGGACGCCGGTGGCAGCATTGCGCTGGTCGACTATGTCCGGTTCCAGCTCGGTGAAGGCATCGAGAAAGAAACGAGCGACTTCGCCGCCGAAGTCGCGGCCGCTTCGGGCGTGCCGCAGGCGGTCTAAAGCGCACGCTTCACAAGTTCACGGCGCGGGCCTAGGGTCCGCGCCGCTCAACTCTCAAGGAAGCCCGCTCGCCCATGAGCCGCCCCCCGTACAAACGTATCCTGTTAAAGCTGTCGGGCGAAGTGCTGATGGGCCCTGGCGGGCTCAGCATCGATCCCGAAGTCACCGCCCGCGTTGCCGGTGAGATCTCTAACGCGCGATCGATGGGTTTCGAGGTCTGCGTCGTTGTCGGCGGAGGCAATATCTTCCGTGGCTTGGCCGCGGCCGCAAAGGGCTTCGAGCGCGCCACGGCTGATTACATGGGCATGCTTGCCACCGTGATGAATGCGCTGGCGGTCCAGAACGCGCTGGAAGCGATCGGGGTCGAGACGCGCGTTCAGTCGGCCATCCCCATGGCCAGCGTATGTGAACCCTATATTCGGCGTCGTGCCGAGCGGCATCTGGAAAAAGGGCGCATCGTTATTTTTGCCGCGGGTACGGGAAACCCGTTCTTCACGACCGATACCGGCGCGGCTCTTCGCGCTGCCGAGATGAAGTGCGATGCGCTTTTCAAGGCCACGTCCGTCGACGGCGTATACGATGCCGATCCCAAAAAGGTGTCGATGGCAAAACGTTACGAAACAATCAGTTACTCCACGGTCCTCGCCCATGATCTGAAGGTAATGGACGCGTCGGCCGTGGCACTGTGCCGCGATAACGATATTCCGATCGTCGTCTTCAACATTCGCGAACAAGGCAATCTTGCCCGCGTTCTGGCGGGTGAGGGCGTTGCGACGATCGTCACGCGAGAGGAATAATAATGGCTGCTTACAACAAATCGGATCTCGAGCGCCGGATGAACGGCGCCGTCGAATCGCTGAAGGGTGATCTGGCTGGCCTGCGCACCGGCCGTGCGTCTGTGAACCTGCTCGATCCGGTGACGGTCGAAGTCTATGGCGCCCATATGCCCCTGAATCAGGTGGCGACCGTTAGCGCGCCCGAGCCGCGCCTGTTGTCGGTGCAGGTATGGGACAAGTCGAATGTTGGTCCCTGCGACAAGGCGATCCGTTCGGCTGGTCTGGGGCTCAATCCGATCGTCGATGGCACGACACTGCGCCTGCCAATTCCCGACCTGACGGAGGATCGCCGTAAAGAACTGGCCAAGCTTGCCGGACAATATGCGGAAAAGGCGCGTATTGCGGTCCGCAACGTACGTCGTGATGGCATGGACGCGCTGAAGATCGACGAGAAAAAGCACGAAATCAGTGAGGACGATCGCAAACGGTCGGAAACCGAAGTGCAGAAGCTGACCGACGCGACCATCGCCGACATCGACGCGACAGCGAGCGCGAAGGAAAAGGAAATCCTCGGCAAGTGAGCGCCCCGGCGCTCAGTGAAAAACAAGTCGCCGGGATTGCGCCGGCCACGCCCCGCCATGTCGCCATCATCATGGATGGTAATGGACGTTGGGCAAAGGCCCGGCACCTGCCGCGCGTGGCTGGCCACCGCAAGGGTATTGAGGCAGTTCGCACTGTGACCCGTGCAGCGCGGTCACAGGGTGTCGAGGTGCTCACGCTCTATGCCTTCTCGTCGGAAAACTGGCGTCGGCCTGCTGAGGAAATCAGCGACCTGATGGGTCTGCTACGTCATTTCATCAAATCGGACCTGGACGAGCTGGCACGCGAAGGCGTGCGTCTGCGCGTCATTGGCGATCACATGGCGTTCGCACCGGACGTGGTTGCACTGATCGATGGCGCCCTGAAGCGCACCGCTGCCAATACGGGTTCGACCCTGGTCATCGGACTGAACTACGGATCCCAGGATGAAATCGTGCGCGCGGCGCGCAAGCTTGCCGGTCGCGATCCCGCCGAAATCGACGCGGCGGCGATCGAGGCGGCGCTCGACACTGCAGACCTGCCGCCCGTCGACCTGCTGATCCGGACCTCGGGCGAGCACCGGCTTTCAAATTTCATGCTCTGGCAGGCGGCTTATGCCGAACTGCTGTTCGTGGACACGCTCTGGCCCGATTTCGGTGCAGAGGCGTTCGCCGAGGCGATCTCTGCGTTTCACCGGCGTGAACGTCGCTTCGGTGGGCTCTAGAGTTCTGGAATGAGCGAGCTCAACAAGCGCATCCTGTCCGGGCTCATTCTCGCGGCATTGCTGTTGGGCGACGTCTGGCTCGGCCAATGGTGGTTCGTTGCCCTGCTCGTGCTTGGCACCCTCGTTCTCGCCCGGGAATATCTGCGGCTTATCTGGCGCGGGTGGCCTTCGGCACGTGCGCGGGCGTTGTGGATCGCGTTTGGCATAGTTTATCTCGGGGCCGCCATTGCGGGTCTTTGGGTCGCGCGCAGCGTGGAACAGGGGTTCTTCGTGACAATGGTCCTGTTCGGCGTCGTCTGGGCGACCGATATCGGTGCTTACGCTTTCGGCCGCATAATCGGCGGACCCAAGATCGCGCCGTCGATCAGCCCGTCAAAGACCTGGGCGGGGCTGTTGGGGGGAATCGTCACGGTCGCGGCGCTGATCCTGATCGTCTTCACGATCCAAACCGAGCAATGGCCGAACCAGTGGGGCATAGCATTGCCGCTTTCGATGCTGGGAGCCGTCCTCATTGCCGTCATCGCGCAGGCCGGTGACTTTTTCGAAAGCTGGCTTAAACGGCGGGCGGGCATGAAGGATTCGGGCACTTTGATCCCGGGGCATGGCGGGTTGTTCGACCGGATCGACGGCCTGTTGCCGGTAGCCATCTTATTCGGTGGTGTCATCGGCTGGATGACCCCGGCATGATCCGGCGTTCGGTCAGCATTCTGGGCGCGACCGGATCGGTCGGCACCTCGACGCTCGATCTGGTCATGCGCGAGCCCGAGCGGTTCAGGGTGGTGGCGCTCACGGCCCAGACCGACGTGGCGGGGCTGGCAAAAGCTGCGCGCGCGACCGATGCGGAGCTTGCCGTCATCGGGGACGCAACGCGCTATGCAGAGCTGAAAGACGCGCTCGCAGGAACGAACATCGGTGTGGCGGCCGGCGCCGACGCCGTCGTCGAGGCCGCGTGCACCGGTGCCGACTGGACGATGGCCTCGATCGTCGGGTGCGCAGGACTGCCAGCAACACTCGCCGCGCTCCGCTGCGGCCGGACGGTCGCGCTGGCCAACAAGGAGTCGCTGGTTTCCGCAGGCGATATCATGACCGCGGTCGCAGCCAGCTCCAATGCGCAACTGCTGCCGGTCGACAGTGAGCATAACGCGATTTTCCAGTGTCTCGCGGGTAGCCCCCGCAACCGCGTCCGGCGGATCGTGCTGACTGCGAGCGGTGGCCCCTTCCGCACCTGGACCCGCGATGCGATGGCCGGTGTCACGCCCGAAGTTGCGGTCAAGCATCCCAACTGGTCGATGGGCGCCAAAATCAGCATCGATTCCGCCACATTGATGAACAAGGGCCTGGAACTCATCGAGGCGAAACACCTTTTTTCTTGCCGCCCCGATGAGCTTGCAGTCGTCGTTCACCCGCAATCGGTTATCCACTCAATGGTGGACTATGTGGACGGATCGACGATCGCACAGCTCGGCTCGCCCGACATGCGCGTTCCCATTGCATCGACGCTGGCTTGGCCCGACCGGATGGAAACGCCTTGTACGCCGCTCGACCTCGCGACGATCGGCCGCCTCGATTTCGAAGCCCCGGATATTGAGCGCTTTCCCGCGCTTGGTCTGGCCATGACCGCACTCGCGGCGGGCGGCGCGCGCCCGGCGGTGCTGAACGCGGCAAACGAGATCGCGGTCGCAGCATTTCTGGCACGGCGCATCGGTTTCCTCGACATTGCGAGCATCGTGGCGTCGGCGCTCGATGCCTATGATCCGCCCGCGCCGGCAAGCGTCGAGGACGTGTTTGCCGTCGATGCCGGGGCGCGCCGCATTGCCGCCGCGTTTCTGGAGGAAATGGCCGCATGATCGAAACGCCGAACATTCTATGGGCCGTCTGCTTTTTCCTGCTTGCGATCTTCCCGCTCGTCGTCCTCCACGAACTCGGCCATTATCTCGTTGCGCGCTGGTTCGGGGTTCATGCAGAGGTGTTCTCGATCGGCTTTGGCAAGCGCATCGCAGGCTGGACCGACAGGCGCGGCACCGACTGGCGGATCGGCTGGATGCCGCTGGGTGGGTATGTTCGCTTTGCCGGCGACATGAGTGCCGCCAGCACCCCCAGCGAGGAATGGCTGTCGCTGCCCGCCGAAGAGCGGAACAAGACCTTTCAGTCGAAACCGGTGTGGCAGCGTGCGCTGATCGTCTTTGCCGGACCTGCCGTGAACTTCCTCTTTGCCGTGGTCATGCTCGCGGGATTGTTCGGCGTGTACGGAGAGCCGCGCATCGCACCGCAGGTCGGCATATTTACGCCCAATTCGGTGGCGCAGGCCGCTGGCATGAAGCTGGGCGACCGCATTGTATCGGTCGATGGCGGCACGATCGAGCGTTTCGAGGACATCGGACTGATCGTGCAGGCGCGAGCCAACCAGCCGACGAGCTTCGTCGTAAATCGTGCGGGTAAGCGGCTGGTGCTGGAAATCACCCCGCGTCTCGAAACGGTCAAGGACATGACCGGCATTCAGATCCCCACGGGCCGGATCGGCATCGGGCCCGAGAAGATCGAGCGCGTGCGCCTGTCGGCGCTGGAACTGCCCGGTGCTGCAGCGCGCTTTACCGTGCAGTCGGTGCGAACGATGGTCGTAGCACTCAGTCAGATCGTCACCGGCAACCGTTCGGTGAAAGAACTTGGCGGACCGGTCAAGATGGCCGCGACGTCAGAACGCGTGGCGGCGCTCGGCTTTGTCAGCTTTCTGTTCTTCATGGCGATGGTGTCGATAAATCTGGGGTTCATCAACCTGCTGCCAATCCCCACGCTCGATGGCGGCCACCTCGCTTTTTACGTGGTCGAGGCGGTCCGGCAAAAGCCGGTAGGATTGGCGACGCAGGAATGGGCATACCGGTCGGGCCTTTTGGTACTGCTCGCCTTCATGCTGTTCGTAACGATCAACGATCTGGCAGGCTTCGGCCTGTTCGGCCGGTTCGCGGGTTGATTGCCGGACGGGCATCGGGCAGGGCGTGGCGGCATTAATGACAAGTGGCGGGATTTGAGTTGAAAGCAGAACGAATGGGTCTTCAGGGTCGCCGGATGCTGTCGCTGCTGATGGTCGGCACGATGCTGGCCGGGCTGCCGGTTGCTACACTTGCCCAGCGACCGTCGCGTCCCGCACCTGTCGACCTGACGACGGCCCCCACGCCCCCGCGCGCAGCGCCGACGCAGGGCAGCACCATCACCTCGATCAACGTCATCGGCTCGCAGCGTATCGAGCCGGAGACCGTGCGGTCATACCTGAAGCTGCGCCCGGGGGGGCCGTACACCCAGGAACTGGGTGACGAGGCCATTCGTGACCTGTTCGATACCGAATTGTTCGCCGACGCGCAGATCCGCGACGACAATGGCGCGCTGACGATTCTTGTCCGCGAAAACCCGGTCATCAATCGCATCGTTTTCGAGGGCAACAAGCGGATCAAGGAAGACAAGCTCAGCAAGGAACTGAAGCTTGCCCCGCGCCAGATCTTCACGCGCAGCAAGGTCCGCGCCGACATCGGCCGCATCGTCGAACTCTATCGTCGCCAGGGACGCTTCGCCGCGACGGTCGAGCCCAAGATGGTCACGCTCGACCAGAACCGCGTCGATATCGTCTATGAAATCAGCGAAGGACCGAAGTCGAAGGTCCGCCGCATCAACATCATCGGCAACGAGGTGTTCAAGGACAAAAAGCTCAAAGGCGAGATGGCGACGAAGGAATCGTCGATCACGCGCATCTTCTCGTCGCGCGATACCTATGACGCCGACCGGTTGGCTTATGACCAGGGCAAGCTGCGCCAGTTCTATCTATCCAATGGCTATGCCGATTTCCGCGTGATTTCGGCGGTGGCGGAACTGACCCCCGACAAGCGCGACTTTATCCTGTCC
>JANMJZ010000343.1:0-9729 GCA_031371635.1 Sphingomonadales bacterium
GTGGTCGCGGCGGTGGGAAGCGATGCCGACCTGTCGGTCGGCGACCGGGTCGCGACCTTCGGCCCGATGCTCGGGGCCTATGCGACCGAGCGCAATCTGCCAGCAGCAAGCCTGTTCCGCATTCCCGACGACATCGACGACGTGACGGCCGCGGCAGGCTTGCTCAAAGGCTGCACGACCGAATTCCTGGTCGAGCGTTGCGCAGCCGTTCAGCCGGGCTGGGACGTACTCGTCCATGCCGCGGCCGGCGGTGTTGGCCTGCTGCTGGTCCAGTGGCTGAAGCATGTCGGGGCCCGGGTCATCGGCACCGTCTCGACGACCGAAAAGGCGGAAGCCGCGCGTGCCGCAGGCGCGGACGAGATCATCCTCTATGGGCACGAGCCCGCGGCGCCGCGCGTGCGGGTGCTGACGGGCGGCAACGGGGTGCGGGTAACGTTCGACGGGGTGGGAATGGCCACGTGGGAAGAATCGCTCAATGCGACGGGGCGTCGGGGCACGATCGTGAACTTCGGCAATGCGAGCGGTGCGGTGAACGACGTCGGCCTTGGCATCCTGGCGCAGAAGGGTTCGCTGTTCGTGACCCGTCCCACACTGTTCGATTACTACGCGGCGGCGGATGAGCGGGCGGCGGGAAGCGCCCGGGTCTGGGACATGTTTCGAAGGAAGGTCATCGCCGTGACCGTCGGCCAGACCTATGCGCTGGAAGACGTGGCGACTGCACATCGCGACCTCGAAGGGCGGCGGACGACGGGGAGTACGGTCCTGACCGTCTGACCCCATCGTCCGCGCCGGGCCGCCGCACGGACTTAGCGTGCTGCGGAGGTGACGGTTGTGCTGACCGTTGCAGCATGGACCGGCTGGGCAATGCCGACGGCGGTGACGGCAAAGAAGGCGACGCCGATCACGATGGTGGCGATGTTGGCGGCGCTGGCAGCAAGGGTGTTGTTCATGGTCGTTCTCCGTTGGTAGCTCCCGGCACCACGCCGGGTATGCCAACGTCATTGCAGCAAGCGTGCCAATTTAAAAAATGGCTGAAATGCTGGCGTTTGTGAAATTACAACGTGGGTAAATTCCCAACATTCAGCAAATATTCAGCAGAAATGGCTGGTTTATTCGCTTCTCAGCGCTTCGATGGGGGACAGGCGCGACGCGCGGATGGCCGGGTAGCTTCCGAAGGCGAGGCCGATGAAGGCCGAAAACAAGATCGCGCCGATTGCCGTCGACAGGCTGACGGCGACAGGAAACTCGAGCGCCTGCGCGAGCACGATCGATAGGCCGGTCGCCAGCGCAAGGCCGATCCCGCCGCCGATCACGCACAGCACGGCCGCCTCGACGAGAAACTGGTTGCGGATGTCGCTGCGCCGGGCACCCAGCGCCATGCGGAGCCCGATCTCGCGGGTACGTTCGGTCACGCTGACGAGCATGATGTTCATGATGCCGATGCCGCCGACGAGCAGGCTGATCGACGCGATGGCGACGAGCACGCCCTGGAACACGCTGGTCACCACCCCGGTCTGTTTCATGAACTCTTCGGTAGTATTGACCGTGAAGGGGCTGATCTCTCCCTTGGGCACGTTGTTGCGGGCGCGCAGCACGCGGATCATGTCGCGCTTCGCCTGTGCCAGCTCTATGCCTTCGTCGAAGCCGACGAACAGGACATGGAGATCGTCGGGCCCCTGCACCGTCGTTGTCGCGAAGCGCTGCCGCGCCGTCGTGATCGGTACCAGCGTCAGGTCGTCGTTGTCGTTGCCGAAGCTGCTTCCCTTGCTCGCCAGCACGCCGATGATGGTGAAGGGTACGCGGTTGACCCGGACGCTCTGTCCCAGCGGGTCGAAGGTCCCGAACAGCTTGGTGGCAACGCTTTGGCCGACGACGATGACACGCGCCGCTGTCCGGATGTCCGATTCCTCGATCAGGCGGCCGGTATCGATCTCTACATTGGCGACGCGTGGATAGTCGGCGGTCACGCCGACCGCCGTCGTCGTGGTGTTGCGCCCCTGAATGACGAGTTGCACGGTAGAGCGGAGCTGGGGAGCCATCCCGCTGACCCCGGGGACAAGGCGCTGGATGGCGGCAGCATCGCGCTCGGTCAGGCGCCCCCGATCGACGACCCGGCGACCGCCCCGGTTTTCTGGCTGGGGAAAGACGATCGCCATGTTCGACCCGAGCGAGTTTATCGAGTCCATCACGCTGACCTTTGCGCCGTCGCCAACCGCGACGGCGAGGATCACGGCGAGCACGCCGATCATCACGCCGAGCGTCGTCAGGATCGATCGCATCAAATTGGTGCGCAGCGCCGTCAGCGCGATGCTGATGTTGATGCCCCAGCCTGCAAGTGTGCGTGCAAGTTTCATGCGGCGCGCCGCCGGTCGGCCACGGCGGCATCCTCGATCACACGACCGTCGCGGAACAGGATCCGGCGCGCCGCATATTGCGCGACGTCGGGCTCGTGCGTCACGACAATGACGGTGATGCCGTCGTCGTTCAGCCGTTGGAAGATGCCCATGATGTCTTCCGACGTGGCGGTGTCGAGCGCGCCTGTCGGTTCGTCCGCAAGCAGCATCAGCGGCTCGGTGACGAGGGCACGGGCAATGGCGACTCGCTGCTGCTGTCCGCCCGATAGCTTTGCCGGCGTATGGCCCATGCGTTCGGCGAGGCCCATCGCCTCCAGTGTCCGTGTCGCACGCGCCCGGCGCTCGACGCCCGGGACCCCGGCATAGACCAGAGGCGTGGCGACATTGTCGAGCGCGGTCGTGCGCGCGAGCAGGTTGAACTGCTGGAAGACGAAGCCGATCTTGCGGTTGCGGATGGCCGCGAGCTCGTCGCTCGATAGCTCGCCGACATCGACGCCGTCGAGCAGCAGGGTGCCGCTGGTCGGCAGGTCGAGCGCGCCGATCATGTTCATGAAAGTCGACTTGCCCGAACCGCTGGCGCCCATGATCGCGACGAACTCGCCGCGTGCGATGCTGAGGGAAACACCGGCAACGGCATGCACCGTCTCGCCGCCCAGGACATAGTCCTTGACGAGGTCGCGCGTCTCGAGGAGCGGAACCTCAGTTGCTGTCGGCATCGTCGCTCTCGTCGGCGGCGTCCTCGTTGACGGCCTTCTTCACCGTCGATTTGCTGCGCACCAGGATCTTGTCCCCGGGATTGAGGCCGCTGCGCACTTCGACGAAGTCTTCGCCCTGCAGCCCCAGCTTCATGAGGCGACGTTCGGGGCGGTAGGGATCCGTCGTGGCGACGAAGACATAGGGCGTGCCTGGGGGCGGCACCTTGCCCTTCGGCCTGTCGCTGGTTTTGGGGCGAAAGCGCAACGCGGTCGTCGGCGCCCGCACGACGTTGCGCACGATGCCGGTGATAATTTCGACATTGGCGGTCATGCCCGGCAACAGCTTGCCGTCCTTGTTGTCGACGTCGAGGATTACGAGGTAGCTGACCACGTTCTGCGTTTCGGTCGCGGCCTTGCGGATCTGGCGGACGGAGGCGGCAAAGGTTTCGCCCGGATAGCTGTCGACGGTAAACCGCACGATCTGGCCATCGCGGACCTGCCCGATATCGGCCTCGTCCACCGATGCCTCGACCTGCATGCGGGTGGTGTCGGCGGCGATTTCAAACAGGTTCGGCGTCTGGAAGCTGGCGGCGACGGTCGTGCCCGGCTCGACAAGCTTGTTGATGACGACGCCGGACGCAGGCGCGACGATCGTCGTACGGCTGAGATCCAGAAGGGCCGATGACAGTTCGGCGTTGGCCTGGGCAATTTGCGCCCGGGCGCTGGCGACCTGCGCAGCGGCAGTGCGCGTCCCCGCCCGCGCCGAGGCAAGTCCGCTCGATGCGGTATCGAGGCCGGACTTCGACACGAATCCCCGTTCGGCGAGCTGGGCGCGGCGGGCATATTCGCGCTCCTGGATACCGATGTCGGTCCCGGTTCGCGCGACCGACGCCTGCGCCTGCGCGAGCGCAGCTTCGGCAGTCGCCACCTGCGCACGCGCCTGTTGCGCACGTGCGCCGAGCCGGGTGGGGTCGATGCGGGCAAGCACCTGACCCTTGGTCACGGGCGAGTTGAAATCGACGTAGACGTCGGTGATCTGTCCCGACACTTCGGCGCCGACCTTGATCGTGTTGAGCGCGCGCAGCTTTCCCGAGGCAGTTACGCGACGGAGCACTTCGCCGCGGTCGACGGCTTGCGTCACATAGGCGTAGGTTTTTGGCGTCGGCCTGAAGACGAAATAGGCGACAAGCACCACGAAGAGGCCGATCGCGATCGACCATTTCGGATGACCCCTGATCCAATCGCGCACGCGTCCAAACATCGCCACCCCCGGTCTGCCTGAAGGTGTTTTAGCGAGCTAAAACACCGGCGGCTAGAGGGCTGTGTCCATGCTATGCGACGTTTGCGATTAGCGGCGTTTTCGCGCAGGGACCGGCGCGAAAGGGAGACTGACCATTGGCCACCCGGTACAATATTCTGATCGTGGGCGCAGGACACGGCGGCGCGCAGGCCGCAATCGCTTTGCGCCAGCGCGGTTTCGCCGGGTCGATTGCCATGGTCGGCGAAGAGCCAGAGATCCCCTATGAGCGCCCTCCGCTGTCGAAGGATTATCTGGCGGGCGACAAGGAGTTCGAGCGGATCCTGATCCGGCCCGAAAGCTTCTGGGCAGAGCGCGACGTGACCATGCTGACCGGACAGCGTGTCATCGGCGTGGATTCGGCCGCGCACTGCGTGACGACCGAGGGCGGGGACGCCATCGGTTACGACAGCCTCATCTGGGCGGCAGGCGGTCATGCCCGCCGGTTGAGCTGTCAGGGCCATGACCTGACAGGCGTGCATTCCGTACGCTGCCGGGCCGACGTCGACCGGATGATGAGCGAGCTTTCGTCGACGACCCGGGTCGCCGTCATTGGCGGCGGTTATATCGGGCTGGAGGCGGCCGCGGTGCTCAGCAAGCTCGGCAAGCAGGTGACGGTGCTCGAGGCGCTGCCGCGGGTGCTGGCGCGGGTGGCCGGCGAGGCACTGTCGCGTTTCTACGAGGCCGAGCACCGCGTGCACGGTGTCGATGTCCGGCTGGGCACGATGGTCGAAAGCATCGAGGGCACGGATGGTCGGGCGTCGGGCGTGCGGCTCGCCGACGGGCACGTCGTGCCGTGCGAGATGGTGATCGTGGGCATCGGAATTATTCCCGCCGTCGAGCCCTTGCTTGCGGCGGGGGCCGAGGGCGGCAATGGGGTCGCCGTCGACGCGCTTTGCCGGACGACACTGCCCGATATCTTTGCCATCGGCGACTGTGCCCACCACGCAAATTCCTTCGCCAACGGGGCGCACATCCGCCTAGAGTCGGTTCAGAACGCCAACGACATGGCAACGACCGTCGCGAAGGTGCTGACCGGGGAGGAGGTGCCCTACCATGCCGTGCCCTGGTTCTGGTCGAACCAGTACGACCTGAAGCTGCAGACCGTAGGCCTGTCGACCGGGTTCGACCGGGCCATTGTGCGCGGGGACATAGGGTCGCGCAGCTTTTCCGTCGTCTATCTGCGGGATGGCGCCGTGATCGCGCTCGATTGCGTCAATGCCATCAAGGACTATGTGCAGGGCAAGGCGCTTGTCGTGAACGCGACGCACGTCGATCCCGACCTGCTTGCCAACGCAAGCATTCCGCTCAAAACGCTTGTGGAGCCACAATGACCGACCAGGCCCTGCGTGACGATTTCCGGCAGGCGATGCGTCGGCTGGCGACAACGGTTGCCATCGTGACGACCGGCAGCGGCGACAGCTATGCCGGCATGGCCGCGACGGCGGTGATGTCGGTCACGGCCGACCCGCCGACGCTGGTGGTGGCAGTCAACCGCACTGCCAGCATGTCGCCTATTCTCGGCGAGCACGGCTGGTTCTGCGTCAACCTGCTCGCCGAACGGCACCAGGATCTGGTGGCCGTGTTCGGCGGCCGGAAAAGCGGACAGGCGCGGTTCGAGGATGGCGAGTGGCTGATGAGCGCCGACCGGCCGCCGGTGCTGGCTGACGCGGCGGCAAGCCTCGTCTGCGAGACGTCGGGCCGGTTTGAAGTCGGCACGCACACCTTGTTCACGGGTGCCGTCAGGGACATCGTGAACCATCCCAAGATCGACCCGCTGATCTGGGTCGACGGGCGGGTCGCCTCGGCGTTGCCGAGCTGAATGTCGAACCAGCAGTCTGATTTTTCGGCTCACCGTTGAAACCGAACGCTTCCCCGTGCGTTTGAGTATCTCCAAGGGGAATACTTATGCACGTTCACCGCGCACAATGGCCGACCACGTTTCAGCCGCAGGGTTTCCGGATCACCTATCGGGCCGGAACGACGAACTATTGTCCCGGGTGCGGTGGCACGCACTGGCATATCGGGCGGAGTTCGGCGCAATGCGCCTTCTGCGCGACCGCCGTGCCGTTCGCGGCTGGTGCTCCCGAGTCGCGCGCCGCTTGAGCGGCTTTGCCGCGCGATCATATTCGGGCAGTGTTCCTCGCGCCGGGTAAGCCGGGCAAGGATTGCGGATGTTCGAGACAATCACGACAGCCGTCGAGGACGGCATATTTACCCTGATGCTGAACCGGCCTGACCGGATGAACGCGTTCACGCCGCTGATGATGCGCGAGATGTGTGCGGCGTTCGACATCGCGGATGGTGACGACGACGTCCGCGCGGTGATCGTGACCGGCGCAGGCAGGGCGTTTTGTGCGGGAGCGGATCTCGGCAGCGGTGCAGCGACCTTCGACTATGCAGCGCGTGGCGGCAAGGAAGGCCTCGGTTCTCCGATCCGCGAAGACGGTTCGGTCGACTGGGAGCATGAGGGGGTCCGTGACAATGGGGGACGCCTGACGCTGCGCATCTTCGCCTGCAAGAAGCCCGTCATCGGTGCCATAAACGGCGCCGCGGTCGGCATCGGTGCGACAATGCAGCTGCCGATGGATTTCCGGCTGGCGAGCGACACGGCGCGCTTCGGTTTCGTGTTCGCACGGCGGGGCATCGTGCCCGAGGCGGCGTCGAGCTGGTTCCTGCCGCGCCTCGTCGGGATCGGGCAGGCGCTCGACTGGTGCTATTCGGGCCGCGTATTCGATGCGGCAGAGGCGCTGAAGGGCGGGCTGGCGCGCAGCGTTCACGCGCCCGATGAGCTGCTGCCCGCTGCCCGCGCGCTGGCGAAGCAGCTTACCGCCGAAAGCGCGCCGGTCTCGATCGCGCTCACCCGCCAGATGATGTGGCGGATGATGGGCGCGGCGGGCCCAATGGATGCGCATCGGCTCGACAGTCGCCTCGTCTGGGCGCGGGGCGGCACGGCCGATGCGAAAGAGGGCGTGACGTCGTTTCTAGAAAAGCGGACGGCATCTTATCCCGATACGGTTTCACGCGATCTGCCGAGTTTTTCGCCTTGGATGGACGAACCGAAGTGGTGAGCGCGCCGGGCGTTGCGGGACGGTGTTTCAACAAGGGCGCTTCGAGTTGCTAGGCGGATGCGACCAACGCAAGAAAAAAGGGAGCCATGCAAGCAGGGCTCCCTCCTTCATCAGATATCGTACTCGCTTAAGCGAACGCGACTTTGGTGTTCGTGCGGCGGCGCAACGAAAAACCGACCAGACCGAAGCCGCCGATCATCATCGCCCAGGCAGCCGGCTCGGGAACTGCTGCTGCAGCAAACGAGAGGTTGCCCGACAAGGCAGCATCGCCGCCTGTGAGGCCGGTAATCGTCAGCACATTGTTCGCGCCGGTGATCAGGGTCTGGTTGAACAGCGATGCCTGGTCGAGCGTGCCGTTGCTAATCGCGAAGGCGACCCCATTGAGCGTGACCGACGTGAAATCGATGTTCGTGAGCGAACTCGATGCGATGTTCTGGGCAGTAACGTTGCTCAGGTTATAGCCAGTGGGGGTAATGAAGTTGAATGTGCGCGTAAATGTACCGGCACCGCCAAAAGTACCGAGACCCGTCCCGGTTTGAACGCCGGGAAACCCGATCGTCGAGATCGAACTCGTGCCGGCTTGCACGGAATCGTCTCCGAAAAAGCCGCTGGGGCCCGTGATCGTAATTGTCTGGACAGCATTCGCCGAGCTGGCAATGGTGGCAACCGCAACAGCGGCAAGTAAATAGGCTCTCTTCATACGTGGTACCCCTTAAACCTTTGGTTAGCGGGGGTTTAACAGTGACAAGTTCTGTCAGTTCCATTTGACAACATATATCAATAAACCTTTATTCGCCTTTCGCTTTGCCTACCCAATTTCCGGGTAAATTACGATAACGTAACAATTATGCTTAAGAGGTTCGGAGGTTGGACTCGCTTAATTCGTTACGTGTGCGTCGCCAGTCAGATACCCGAACTCCGGATCGACCGGTCGTCGCGAGCGATGGACGTCAGTGCATTCCTGAGGGCGTTGCGGGTTTCAGGAGAGAAGTTCTCATCCTCGAGTGCGTTCTGAAATTTGTGGAGAAGCTGTTCCCCGACGCCCTCCGCCGTGCCGTCGATCGCGTGATTAGCGGGGGCGCTATCATCGTCGGCAGCAACGAACTTCACGATAACGGACATCCGCAAGCTCCTTAACGCTCGGATCTGACTGGCACCAAGGCGTACGAACAGTTATTCCGCGATTGCGTTCCCGCAGGGAAAGCAAGGGAGGGAGGATTTTGCGATGGCTACGGCAGCTGGCTGCCAGCCGTAGACGCCAGCTTATTGCGCTTTCGTCCAGGTCTGCGTCTGACAGAAAAAGGCGACGCAACCCTGCACCTTAAGCGTGCCATCGGGGTTGCGCGCGACGTTCGAGCGATAGGACTTGCCGTTGCGCGGGTCGTAGATCGTGCCGGACCATTGCGCCCCGGCTTCGACGAAATCGCTGAGGATGGGCAGGCCGAGCAGCGGGCGCGTCTTGAGCGCGGGGTTGGGGTTGTTGCGGTCGAACGGGGTCGATTCGGGTGTCGGCTTCTTAAGCAGGCGGGCAATCTTGCCGCACAACTTCTGGCCGCACGGCGCGATCTCGACGACCGAATCCTTGCCGGCTGTGACCCATTTGCCCGTGACCGGGGTCGCCGCGAAGGCGGGCGTGGCGAAGACGAGCAGGGCAATGGTCAGTGTCGGTCGAAATGTCACGGGCGCTCTCCGGCTTGGCGATCGGGCATAGCGGTGCAATAGTCCCGCGTTATGGACAAGCCCCAAGTTTTCGTCGTGGCGCTTGCGCTCGTCGCATCGCCGCTCGCCGCCAGGACTATTGCCGTGGCCCCTGGCCCGAATGCGCAGGAAGCGCTGCAGACGGCCCTGATCGATGCGCAGCCAGGGGATGTCGTGCAGCTGGCGGCGGGCCGCTATGTGCTCGACGACGGGCTGTCGCTCGACGTGGACCGCGTGACGGTGCGGGGCGCCGGGCCCGACAAGTCGATCCTCGACTTCAAGGGGCAAAAGGCCGCGGGCGAGGGGTTGCTGGTCACGTCCGACGACGTGGTCCTGCGCGGCTTTGCGGTCGAGGACGCGCGCGGCGATGCGATCAAGTCGAAGGGCGCGGACCGGATCGTCTATTACGACCTGCGCGTCGAATGGACGGCGGGGCCGAAGGAAACGAACGGCGCGTACGGCGTCTATCCGGTGTCGAGCACCGACGTGCTGATCGACAAGGTGACGGTGCGCGGGGCGTCCGACGCGGGCATCTATGTCGGCCAGTCGAAGAACATCATTGTCCGCAACTCGACCGCCGAGGTGAATGTCGCGGGGATCGAGATCGAGAACAG
>JANMJZ010000002.1:0-2404 GCA_031371635.1 Sphingomonadales bacterium
ACGGCAGCTTTGCCGCACCCACCCTTGCGGAGGCCTCGTATTCGCCGACCATGTTCGCCAGCCACCATGCCATGTCGGCCAGGCGGCTGCGGAAATGCGGCTTCATATGCTCGCCGGGCTGGATGTCGGCCTCGACCAGCCAGTCCATCGGCAGGTAGCAGCGCCCGACGGCATCGTCTTCGCTGATGTCACGCGCGATATTGGCGAGCTGGAACGCGAGGCCCAGGTCGCACGCCCGGTCGAGCGTCTCCTCGTCCGCCGGGTTTACACCCATCACTACAGCCATCATGCACCCCACGACCCCCGCGACATGATAACAATAACGCAACAGGTCGTTCTCGCTGCGCGGGGACCAGTCCTCGGCATCGAGCGCAAAGCCCGCGATATGGTCGTCGATGAAGGCGCGCGGGATGCCGCATTCGCGCGCGACGATGCCCAGCGCGTCGAACGCCGCATCGCCCGTCGGCTGCCCGTCGAGCGCCGTGTCGGTGAGGAAGCGGATCGTACTCAGCCGCGCCATCGGGTCGACGACCACCTGACGCGCGCCGCCATGGTCCTGCCCGTCGGCCAGGTCGTCGCAGCGGCGGCACCAGCTGTAGAGCAGCCACGCCCGCTCGCGCGTGCGCCGGTCGAACAGCTGCGAGGCAAAGGCGAACGACTTGCTGCCGCGCCCGATCGAGGTGGCGGCCGCCTCGACGGTGGCGGCGCGGTCGATCACAGCTGCGCCGCCGTCATCCTGAAGATCGTGTCATGCGGCTCGTAGGTCGCCATGCGGTCGAGCAGGCTGTCGAGGTCGCTGTCCGCGATCATGATCCCGGCATGCTGCGCCCGGATGAACCCGACGTCGATCATCGTGCGGTTGAACGCGATCAGCCCGTCGTAAAAGCCCGCGACGTTGAGCAGGCCGACCGGCTTCGCGTGATAGCCGAGCTGCGCCCAGCTGATCGCTTCCCACAGCTCGTCCATCGTGCCGACACCGCCGGGCAGGGTGACGAAGCCGTCGGACAGGTCCGTAAAGCGCGCCTTGCGCTCGTGCATGCCACTGACGACGTGGAGCTCGGTACAGCCGCGGTGCGCGACTTCGGCATCGACCAGCGCCTGCGGGATGATGCCGATCACTTCGCCGCCCGCCGCCAGCGCCGCATCGGCGACCGCGCCCATCAGGCCCAGCCGCCCGCCGCCATAGACGACGCCGATCCCCCTTGTGGCGAGGGCATGGCCGACGGCGCGCGCAGCCTCGACATAGACCGGGTCCGCCGGCGTGGCCGACCCGCAATAGACCGCAAGGCGCTTCATGCAGGACTCCGTCGTGTACTGCCGAATATAACGGCGGCAAACGCCAGTTCGGCAAAACCCACCACCACGGGCACGAGCTTGCCTGCCAAGACATCGAGCATCCCGCCGGTCCCGATCGCCATCAGCACACCGCCGAGCGCCCAGTACATTGTGTCTTCGTACAAGGTCCGGAACAGCACATAGCGCGCGCCGATGGCCAGCGCGACCGTGGGGAACACCAGCGATGGTGCAACCCCGATCAGGCGATAGGCAATCAGCAATCCGACAAAGAGAATGGCGAGCGACTCGATTGCGACAAGGTCCAGCGCGTTGCGCTCGACCGGCTGCTTTGCGCCAAGCAGCCGCGAGATCGCAACGCCGAGGGGCTGGATGAGCATGCCCCCGAAGAACAGCGCCGCAAAACCTGCGGCCATGCCCAGTTGCCCGGCCGTGACACCCGCGACGACCCAGACGATCCCCGAGACGGCCACCCCCGGCGCCCCGCGCACATACGCGGCGCGCATGCTTTGCTGGAGCACCGCGAGCGGCGCGTCGCGACTGCTCACCTCATGTCTTCGAGCATCAGCGCCGCGGTCGCCTTCGCGCTGCCGACAACGCCGGGGATGCCCGCGCCCGGATGCGTGCCCGCGCCCACGAAATACAGGTTCGGGATCGCATCGTCGCGGTTGTGGACGCGGAACCAGGCGCTCTGCGTCAGGATCGGCTCGAGGCTGAACGCGCTGCCGAGATGCGCGCTGAGGTCGCGGCCGAAGTCGGTTGGCGCATAGTAGAACTCGGTCATGATCCGGCTGCGGATGTCGGGCACGAACCGCTTCTGGATCTCGTCGAGGATGCGTTCCTTCAGCTGCTCGCCGACATGGCCATCCCAGTCTGCCGGGAACTGCCCCATGTGCGGCACCGGACAGAGGACGTAGAAAGTCGAGCATCCCTCAGGCGCCAGACTCGGGTCGGTCACGGTCGGGTGGTGAAGGTAGAGCGAGAAGTCCTCGCTCAGCACGCCGTGCTCGTAGATGTCCTTCAGCAGCCCGGCATAACGCGGCCCCATCATGATGACGTGGTGCGGAATGCCGGGCCACGCGCCCTTCAGGCCGAAGTGGACGACGAACAG
>JANMJZ010000016.1:0-5565 GCA_031371635.1 Sphingomonadales bacterium
GACATCGTCGTGTTCCCCAATCGAATCGTTCCCCTGTTCGTCGGCCGCGACAAGTCGGTATCGGCGCTCGAAGCCGCCATGGCAGGCGACAAGGAAATTTTCCTTGTGGCACAACTCGATCCCGCGGAGGACGATCCAGCACGCGACGATCTCTATGACCTGGGCGTGGTGGCAAGTGTTGTGCAGCTGCTGAAGCTGCCGGATGGCACAGTTCGCGTTCTGGTCGAGGGCAAGCGACGTGCTCGCCTCGTCGAGCTCGCTGGGTCTGATGACCATCTGACTGCGACGATTGCCGAAGTCGGCGACCTTGCGGCCGAGGGCGACGAAGTGACCGCACTGATGCGGTCGGTCGTCGACCAGTTCGACAACTACGCCAAGCTCAACAAGAAGCTGCCGGCCGAGACTGCGGTTCAGCTGGCCGATTTCGAGGAACCCGGCCGCCTTGCGGACGCGGTTGCGGCAAATATTTCTGTGAAGGTTGCGGACAAGCAGGCGCTGCTGGCCGAAGCCGATCCCGCAAAGCGGCTCGAGATGGTTTATGCCTTCATGGAGGGCGAACTCGGCGTCCTGCAGGTCGAGAAGAAGATCCGTGGCCGCGTGAAGCGCCAGATGGAAAAGACCCAGCGCGAATATTACCTGAACGAACAGCTGAAGGCGATCCAGCGCGAGCTGGGCAATGACGGCGAGGACGGCGACGGGAACGAGATTGCGGAGCTGACGCACAAGATCGCCAACCTGAAGCTGTCGAAGGAGGCGCGAGCAAAGGCGACGGCCGAGCTTAAGAAGCTGAAAACGATGGCGCCCATGTCTGCCGAGGCGACGGTCGTGCGCAATTACCTGGACGTGCTGCTCGGACTGCCCTGGGGCAAGAAGTCGAAGCTGAAGAAGGATCTTGTAGCGGCGCAGGCTGTGCTCGACGACGACCACTATGCGCTCGACAAGGTCAAAGACCGGATTATCGAGTATCTCGCTGTGCAATCGCGGACCGGCAAGCTGAAGGGCCCCATCCTGTGTCTCGTCGGGCCCCCGGGCGTCGGCAAGACGTCGCTGGGCAAGAGCATTGCCAAAGCGACAGGGCGCGAGTTCATCCGGCAGTCTCTGGGCGGCGTGCGCGACGAGGCCGAAATTCGCGGCCACCGGCGCACCTATATCGGCTCCCTCCCGGGGAAGATCGTGACCAACTTGAAGAAAGCCGGCACGTCGAACCCGCTGTTCCTTCTCGATGAGATCGACAAGTTGGGCCAGGACTTCAGGGGCGATCCGGCGTCTGCACTCCTCGAGGTGCTGGATCCCGAGCAGAACGGCAAGTTCAACGACCATTATCTTGAGATCGACGTTGACCTGTCGGACGTGATGTTCGTCACCACGGCCAACACGCTGAACCTGCCGCAGCCGCTTCTCGATCGCATGGAGATCATCAGGCTCGAAGGCTACACCGAGGACGAGAAGGTCGAAATCGCCAAGCGGCACCTGATCGAAAAGCAGATCGAGGCGCACGGGCTGAAGCCCAGTGAGTTCGTATTGACTGACGAGGGGCTTCGCGCGCTGATCCAGAGCTACACGCGGGAGGCTGGCGTGCGCACGCTCGAGCGCGAGATTGCAAAGCTCGCCCGCAAGGTGCTGCGCCAGATCCTCGAGAAGAAGGTGACTGGCGTCACGATCACGGCCGAAAACCTCCACGAATTCGCTGGCGTGCAGAAATTCCGCCATGGATTAGGCGAGGAAGAAGACCAGATCGGCGCCGTGACGGGACTCGCCTGGACCGAAGTGGGCGGCGAATTGCTGACCATCGAGGCCGTAACGGTTCAGGGTAAGGGTGCGGTGCGTTCGACCGGCAAGCTTGGCGATGTCATGGGAGAATCGATCCAGACCGCGCTCAGCTATGTTAAGGCACGGGCGCCTTCCTACGGCATCAAGCCCAGCCTGTTCGCGCGCAAGGACATCCATATCCATCTTCCCGAAGGTGCCGTCCCCAAAGACGGTCCGTCGGCAGGTGTCGGCATGGTCACCGCCATGGTTTCGACGCTGAGCGGCATTCGCGTGCGCCACGATGTCGCGATGACGGGCGAGGTGACGCTGAGGGGCAGGGTGCTTCCAATCGGTGGACTGAAGGAAAAGCTGCTCGCGGCTCTGCGCGGCGGCATCACGACGGTCCTCATTCCGCAGGAAAATGAAAAGGACCTGGTCGATATTCCGGCGAACATTCGGGAAGGACTGAAGATCGTCCCGGTGCGTCATGTCGATGAAGTGCTGGCGCTGGCTCTGGTGGAGCCGCTCGAGGCGATCGAGTGGACCGAAGCCGATGAACTGGCCGCCCAGCCCCCCATCGCAGCGGTGCTTGGCGAGGAAGCCGTGCGCCACTGAGATAGCGAACCCTCAGCGGCGATCGCCGTCGATTGCAGGCTTTTGGGCGTTTTTGCTTTGACACGGCGTAACAAGTCGTCGTTATGTGCCCGCTTCGCGCCCTGATTCCGTAGGGTGCAGCGATAGATAACAGGGGCTCACAGGGCATGAACAAGCAGGAATTGATCGGTCATGTTGCGGACACTGCCGGCCTTTCGAAGGGCGATGCGGTCAAGGCAGTGGAAGCCGTCTTCGACACGATCACCGCGACGTTGAAGAAGGGCGGGGAAGTACGCCTAGTTGGTTTCGGGACATTCTCGGTGTCAAAGCGCAAGGCGTCGACCGGCCGTAACCCGCGCACCGGTGAACCGATGGCGATCAAAGCGTCGTCGCAGCCCAAGTTCAAGTCGGGCAAGGGCCTGAAGGACTCGGTGAACTAAGCCGATAGCCGAAACCGATTGACCCGCCGGTCGGCGGCGCTATCAGCGCCGCGCGGTCCCGGCACACGGGTCTCGGGCGCGTAGCTCAGCGGTAGAGCACTCCCTTCACACGGGAGGGGTCACAGGTTCAATCCCTGTCGCGCCCACCACCGCGTAGCGCGGGCAAAATTGGCGGAGCTAATTTAACCTCGCGCGAGCGCGGCCAGCGAAGCAACGCTTCGACTGACGGCGTGGCTTTGCCGCGACGCGCTTTCAGGCCTTTGTGCATCGACGTGGCAAGGCCACGTCTATCGTCATTCGGCTGAGCGATGGCCAGTCGGGCTTGCGCGTCTCGACGCCAGCTCCGCTAGCGTCGTGTGCGCTATGCTTCAAACGAAACCCAAATTCCACGTCGACGCGTTGTAATTGCCGATGTTAGGCAGCACTGTCCGCATGTCGGTGTTGGTGACCCCGAACCAGCTTGCCAGCGTGGACGCATATTGATCGACCGACGTCGAGGGCAGGAGGCGGCCTTGGCCGACGTCATCCGGTCCGTTGTCTGCCATGACGGGCGCCGTCCCGTAAAGCCTCTGCCCCCTGACCGCGCCGCCCATCACCATGTGCATTGAACCCCAGCCATGATCCGATCCGTCGTCATTGGCAACGAGCGTGCGGCCGAAATCGGAAGCCGTAAAGCTCGTCACCTTGTCGGACACGCCCAGCTCGACCGTCGCGTTGTAGAAGGCCGTCATTGCGTCGGCGATTTCCGCAAGGCGCAGCGGCTGTTGCGGTACAAGAAAGTCGTGAAGATCGAAGCCGCCAATCGAGGCAAAGAATACCTGGCGCTTGGTGCCGAGCTGTGCACTTGCCGAAATCAGTCGTGCGATGATCTTCAGCTGGTTGCCGAGACTTGTCGTCGGAAAAGCCGTAGCAAGCGGCGTGGCTGCAGTGAGGCCCGCCGTTACTTGTGCTTGAGTATCGAGCGATCGTTTCGACACGACGGCGTGTTCGTTCGCAAGCAAAGTGGGCTGTGTTGCGGCCATCAAGGCCTTTAGTGCAGTGCTGCCAGCAGCCGAGCCGAACAGGGAAGCATTACCCGTTAAAGCGACGGGGCCGTTTGTGCCCACCGAGTATTGTACAGCCTGTTTACCGGAAAGATAAACGGCATTGCCCGCCGAGTTAATGCACGTCAGCGTGGCCGATGTGCCGTTGCTTGCCTGAAACAAGTCGCCAATACGGCCGCCCCAACCCGATGGAGCACCTTCGCCGCCGCTCGATTGCCAGTAGGACTGTTGGTCGTTGTGCGAGAACAATTTCGGCGGAAGCGCAACGCTTTTCGCCAGATATTGCGCCTTGGTCGTCGGGGCGGCAAGCGTGCCGACGTTCATGACAACAGCGAGCTTGCCAGTGTTGAACAACGGAAAGAGCGGTGCGAGGGCCGGTGCCATCGCGAACTGGCGACCGCCGGGCAGGGGGGTAAGCGGATTGAGAGCAAACGGATCGACAGCTGTTTTGGCATACGCAAGTACCGCTCGGAGCCTAAGATAGGCATCGAAGCTCGTCTGGTCATAAGGCACGATGGTGTTTGCGTAATCGTTGCCGCCATTGAGGAATATGCAGACCATCGCCTTGTAGTCCGTGGACACGGCCGCTGCGGCTTCCCCGATGGCTGCGAGATTAACGACGAATGGCGTAGCTGCACCTGCAATGCCGAGTGCCGCTGACCGCTTCAGAAAAGCGCGGCGCGACTGATCCTGATTGTGCATAATCGCGTTCCTATTTCTGTACGATGTAGTCGGTGGACGCCATTGTCAGCAGGATGGCGGTATAGACCCGGTTCGCAAGCAACGCTGGCGTCGTAGTACCGATCGCATCAACCGCAGTCTTGATCGTTGCGATCGTTGTGCTCGACAAATTACCCGAGGCAAGCACAAGGTTGATGTCACTGATCAGGGCGGTGCTGTCGGCGGCCTTGGTCAGGATGGCGGTATAGTCAGCCTTTACGTCTCCAGTTCCCGACTGGATCAGCGACTGCATATAGTTGATGTAGGCAACGACAGTAAGTTCGTTCGTCACCTGGAATTCGGGCGCGACGAGCTGGGCACTGCTGATTGCCGTGTTGGGCGGCGCATAGCCCGGCCTGAAAAAGTTGAAGACGGACGGCGACTTTCCGATCGTTTGCCCGAGGCGCGTCGTCTGGCTGTTTGTGTCGCCGATCGCCCAGACGTCTGACGTGGACGTCACGCCGAACGCGCGGGCCCAGTTCATTAGGCGTATGACGGGCTCGCGCAATTTACCGAAATTGGCTGCTGTCAGGTTGGCGTCTGATCGTGCCTCGGTATCCATCAGGATCGCACGGATGACCGCCTTCATGTCGCCGCGAACGCCCGATCCATTGTTTGCAAAGACCGCCGAGACGCGCCCGACATAAGCGGGGGACGGGTTGCTCGTCACCAATCGCTGAATCAGCTGCTTCGAAACGAACGGCGGCAGGTTCTGGTGCGCGAAGATGGTGTCGAGCGCGATCTTAAGACTAGCGAACCCGTCGGTGCCGGCAGGGATGGTCACCCCAAGAAAAGTCTTGGCGCCGAGTTCGTGGTCCGTCGCCTTCTGGATCATGGGACGGCGCGCCCGGTCGGGCGTCGTGAAATCATTCCCGTCCGAAACAAAACCCGTGAAGACCCGGGCAAGGCCGCTCACATCGGCCGGGCCGTAGGTTTCAACCGGGTTGCCACCCGACAACTGGAGCGTCCCATCGGCGTTCAGCTTGTAGAGGCCGAGCGTGAAGAGCTGCATCAGTTCG
>JANMJZ010000021.1:0-15185 GCA_031371635.1 Sphingomonadales bacterium
CCATTCGATCCTGCCGTTCGCCCCTACTTGACGAAAACCTCCCCGCGGCGCGCCTCGGCTGCCGTCACCGCCGCGTCCGTCGCCGCTTCAGGCTTGATGAGGTCGATTGCCGCTTCCGGAAGGGTGGCCGCAACCAGGGCCGCCTTGACCGCTTGCGCCCGCTTTTTCGACAAGGCCGCATTGACCGCCGCGTTTCCTGTCGGATCGTTGTAGCCCGAAACGCCGATCGAGCTGCCCTGATGCGCGTCCAGATAGGTTTTCAGGGCCGCAGCTTCCGCTGCGAATTCAGGCATGACATCGGCCTTTCCGGTCGCGAAATAAACCTTGATCACTGGCTTTTCATCGCGCGTTTCCGCCACGATGCCAGCGCCTTCGGGTACGGCTGCTCCGACCGGCGCAGCAGGAACGGGCATTGCAGCGGGTGCCGCTGCCGTGACCGGTGTCGAGGGCGCAGCGACTTCAGGCCGCTGCAGGAACAGCAGCCAAATGAAGGCGAGCGCCGCCAGGCCCAGTGCGATCCACCAGAACAGGCGCCCGCTCTTTCCGGCACCGCCATCGGCCAGCAGTCCCCATACCCCAGAGCGGCCGATGGGGTGACGCAGCGGCGCCAGCCCTAGGGCCGAGACTGCCACCACGGCAGCACCCGGTGCGGCCGACGCGGCCGTTCCCGCAACCGAAGCGACCGCAACCGGCGCCGCATCTGTCGGTGTGATCGGGACCATCGTACTACCCACGTCCATTGCGGCCGGCATCGCGGCCGGACCCGACGTCGGGGAAGCCGGTGCCACAGCAATCGGCGCGCTAGCCTCAACGGCGGCTGCGGCCCCCACGAGCGCGGCAGCAACTGCCGGTGCCGCGTTTGTGGCCGTGCCCTTGGAAGCGGCTGCCTTCGGCGCCTTGATGAACAGATGATGCAGCCCGAAGCGGTCGATAAGCAGGTAATAGACGGTCACCCGATTCTTCGTCCGGTCGGCCATCATCCTGTCGCCGACCTCGGCAATCGCGGCACCGAGCACGTCGTCGGGATCGGTCAGGCCGCACTTCTTCTTGAGAAAATTGTTGCGGACACGCGCCAGTTCTTTCGGATCGCTGAAGGAAACGAGCGACGAGTCGACTCTCTGGAGCGCGATGCCGCAGTAGCGCACGATGCCCGCGATAACGCCGTCATCAGCGTCCGGCGCATATTTCTTGACATCGCTTACCCAGTCCGTTGCCATTTCACTTTCCCCTCGTCCGCCCCCATCCGCGCCGTACGTTCGACGCTAGCCGATCATTCGCGAAAAATAATCAGGAAACATTCCGGTTTTTGCGTGACAGGTTCAAGACAGCGCTTCGTGTCGGTTGGCGGAAAGGCGAATAGTCCCTAATCACCGTACTGAACGCGCGGGGGATTCATCATGGACACGTCACTCGACAGTTTTCGGTCATCGACCTGGGGCTGGCTGCGCGGGACCCTCACGGGCTGGGCGACGCTGGCGCTGTGCCTTGTTGGCGTCGGCTTGATCATCGTGCTGGTCAAATGGATCGAGAACCTCGGCACGACCTACGAAATTTCGGAAGACCGCCTCATCCTGCGCAAGGGGATCTTCGTGAAAAGCGTCGACGAGGTTGAACTGTACCGGGTGAAGGACGTCAGGCTGGATTTCACCCTGATCGCGCAATGGGCCAATATCGGCACGATCACGATCGCGTCGAGCGATGAGACGACCCGCGACGCGCCGCTAGTCATTCGCGACGTGGACAACGCGGGTGAGCGGCGCGAAGCGCTTCGGCGACTCGTGGAGGCCGCACGCCAGAAGCGCCGGGTGCGCGAGCTCGACGTCGGGCACGAAGGACTGGTCTAGCGCCGCCCTGCCGCGACGCTAAACTAATCGTTAACCGGTTTCGGCCAGGGTCGTCGCATGAGCCGACCATCCCGCGCCTTTGCCGTAGCTTCTGAAATCCCCGCTCCCGAGGATGTCATGACCTTGTTGCGCAGCTATGCCAGGGCAGCCCGCCAGCAATATCCCCAACAGCGCAACGCGCTTCAGGCCGAGCGGCTGGCGATCATGGCCGAAGCAAGGGCCAGCATCGACCGGATCAACGCTCCGGCTTAACCCGCCCGCGCGACACCGACCATGGCCGCACGCAACAGGCGGTCCTTGATCATGTAACCGGCCTGCATTTCCTGCACGATCGTGCCGGGGTCTGCATCGCTCGGCACCTCCATCATCGCCTGGTGCTTGTTGGGGTCGAGCTTTTCGCCGACCGAGACGATTCGTGTGATGCCGTTGCGTTCGAACACCTTTTCGAGCTCCCGACCAGTCGCCTCCAGGCCCACGACCAGCCCCTTGAACTTGTCGTCGTCGCGCAATTCCTGCGGAATTGTGTCGAGCGCGCGCGACAGGTTGTCGGCGACCGACAAAATGTCTCGGGCAAAGGTGGTGGCGGCATAAGCGCGGGCGTCCTGCGCATCCTTTTCCATCCGGCGACGCACGTTTTGCGTTTCCGCCTGCGCGTACAACACGGCCTGGCGCGTCTCGGCGAGTTCGGCCTCGAGCTTGGCCATCGCGTCGTCCGACGGCACCGCGTCGGCGCCATCGACGATGACTTCCTCTTCGGTAACAGGCTGTTCGATCTTGGTCTTTTCAGTCATGATTTTCGTCAGTCTCGCCAAAGTCTTTGTGAAAGGGTTTGGGCCGTGAAATCCACCATCGGTACGACCCGGGCATAATTCAAGCGGGTCGGGCCGATGACACCGACCACGCCGACGACGCGGCCATCGCGGCCATGATAGGGGGCCGCTATCACCGACGAACCCGAAAGCGCAAACAGCTTGTTCTCTGCACCGATAAACACCTTGGCAGCCGAAGCGTTGCTTGCCGAGCCAAGGAGCGAGGCGATTGCCTCTTTTCCCTCGATCTCGTCGAGCAATTGGCGGACCCGGTCGAGGTCGGCCATGGCAGCATCGTCGATGAGGTTGGCGGCGCCGCGCACGATCAGCACCGGTCGCGCGGCACCATCCTGCGACCAGACCGCCAGCCCGCGTTCGATGAGTTCGCGCGATGCGCTGTCGAGCGAGGCCTTTTCATGACGCAATTCGACCGCGATCCGTGCCTGCGCCTCCTCCAGCGTCAGGCCTGCAAGCCGCGCCGACATGTAGTTGCACGCCTCGGTAAGGGCGTGGGCGCTGAGTCCCTCGGGCAAGGCAATGACGCGATTTTCGATCGATCCGTCGTCGCCCACGAGCACGGCGAGCGCTTGCCCCGGCGACAGCGGCACGAATGCAAATTGGCGAACGCGCACCTCGCGCGTCGGCACCAGCACCAGCCCCGCGCAGGCCGACAGGCCGGAAAGCGCCGCTGTCGCCGCGGCCAGCGCGTCCTCGACAGGGCCTGCCGCTGTCAGCCGCCCCTCGATTACCGCGCGTTCCTCGGCCGTCGGGTCGCTGGCCTGCATCATCCCGTCCACGAACAGGCGAAGGCCGGTTTCGGTGGGACGGCGCCCGGCCGAGGTGTGCGGGTGGTCGAGAAGCCCGGCCTCTTCAAGATCCTGCATGACATTGCGGATCGACGCCGGCGACAGGTTAAGGCCGGACAGTTTCGAGATCGTCCGCGACCCGACCGGTGCGCCGGAGTCGAGATATTGTTCGACGACCACCCGAAATACATCACGGGCGCGGGTCGTCAGTTCCTGAACGGGTGCAGACATTCTGTGTATATAGGACTCAGCGTCGCTGCGAGTAGAGCAGGATGCCAGCCCCCACACCCGCGAGCAGCACGCCCCACATGATCCAGATTTGCTGATCGATCATGAAACTGGGGATCACGCGGACAAGGCCCGCCCCCTGCCCGATCCACAGCAAGCCGATCAGTACGGCAAGTACGCCGACGGTGTTCGAAACGATCTTCATCCTGCTTCCCCCAAAACACGTCCCTTTGGGACTGGTTTACGCCAAGTGTGACGGCTAGATGCCCGCTTTCATTAACGAAGGACAGCCCCACATGCGCCCATCCGGCCGCGCCCCCGACCAGATGCGAACAATCAGCATCGAACCCGGCTTTACCAAACATGCGGAAGGATCGGTGCTCGTCAGCTTCGGCGACACTCGGGTGCTGGTGACCGCCAGCGTCGAAGAGAAAGTGCCGCCCTTCCTACGCGGCAAGGGCGAAGGCTGGGTTACCGCGGAATATGGCATGCTGCCGCGCGCCACCCATACGCGCGGATCGCGCGAAGCTGCAAAGGGCAAGCAATCCGGCCGCACACAAGAAATCCAGCGGCTTATCGGGCGTTCCTTGCGCGCGGTGGTCGACATGAAGCTGCTTGGCGAGCGCCAGATTACGATCGACTGCGACGTCATCCAGGCCGATGGCGGAACACGCACCGCCTCGATCTCCGGCGGCTGGGTCGCGCTGCGCCTCGCCGTCGACAAGCTGATGGCAGAGGGCAAGCTTACGACCGACCCGATCAAGCAGCAGGTCTCGGCGATCAGCTGTGGCATTTACGAGGGCACGCCGGTTCTCGACCTCGACTATATCGAAGATTCGAACGCACATGCCGACGCGAACTTCGTGCTGCTCGACGACGGCAACATCGCCGAAGCGCAGGCAACGGCCGAGGGCGCGACCTATGACGTGGAAGCGCTGCTGCGCCTGCTGAGTCTGGCGAGGTTCGGCTGCACCGAGATCTTCGCCGCGCAGAAGGCGGCCGTTGGGCGGTGAGGAAGCTGGCGCCAGGCAAGCTGGTCATAGCCAGCCATAACGAGGGCAAAGTGCGCGAGATACGCGCCCTGCTCGCCCCCTTCGGCATCGAGCCTGTGTCGGCCGCCTCGCTCGACCTGCCCGAGCCCGAGGAGACCGGCACGACCTTTGCCGCGAACGCGATGATCAAGGCGCAGTCGGCGGCGGACCTGTCAGGCCTGCCTGCACTCGCCGATGACAGCGGTCTTTGCGTCGAGGCGCTGAACGGCGAGCCCGGCGTCTATACCGCGAACTGGGCGGAACTCGTCCACGGCGATTCGAGCCGGCGCGACTGGATGCACGCGATGCGGACCGTCGAGGACAGACTGCAGGCCCTTGGGCCGGACGTTTCGCGCTCGGCGCACTTCACATGCACGCTCGCGCTCGTCTGGCCAGATGGCAGCGACGTCTTTTTCGAGGGGCGGGTCGAGGGAACCCTCGTCTGGCCGCCGCGCGGGGACAAGGGCTTCGGCTATGATCCGGTGTTCGTCCCACTTGGCCATACCGAAACCTTCGGCGAGATGGACCCCGACAAGAAACACGCAATGAGCCACCGCGCCGACGCCTTTGCCAAGCTCGTTGCGGCCGCCTTCTAGCGCATGTCGGTGCCAAATATATTGCCTGCCGGAAGGTAACGGCACACGAGGTAATCGTCGCTGGCGTTGCTGACGATCGCGCATCCGACGCTCGTCGTCGCTGGCCACACGATCTGCGTGTAATGACTGACCATGGTCCAGTATCCCCTGCGGCTGACATTGGGGAAGCGCCCGGCCCTGAAGTTCTCGCCTTCGTCGATCCAGTTTGCAGCCATCGTGGCATAGTCGAATGCATCGCGCGTCCCCCGCCACAGGTTTTCACCTTGCCGGACAAACGCCCCGCGTTGCGGGTCATGCACAAAGCGGCCCTCACGCGCGAGCGCACCGGCATAGTCTCGCGCATTTGCCGCCAGCGCCTCGTTCCAGACGAGTGGCGACGACCCATAGGCGGCACGGGCGCGGTTCTGGGCCTGCAAGATCGTCCTGCGCATCAAGACCTCATCGCGCGGCGCAGGCTGGCCGTTCCATGTTTCGCGATACGACTGCACCTGTGCGCTGCCGACCATTGGTATTTGCAGGACGATCGACGTAAGGAGCGCGCGCATCATGGCACCGTCTCTCACCTCCACTTCGTTAAACGCAAGACGGAGCCGAAACGATATCGCCGAGCCGTTGGCGCTCTACGTTCACTGGCCGTTTTGCGTGTCGAAATGCCCCTATTGCGACTTCAACAGCCACGTCAGGGCCGAAGTCGATCAGGGCGCGTGGCGCAACGCACTGCTCGTCGACCTTGCCCATGAAGCGGCGATGCTGCCGGGGCGAACGCTAGGCTCGATCTTCTTTGGGGGCGGTACGCCGTCGCTGATGCCTCCAGCGACGGTCGCCGCGATCATCGAAGCGGCGGCGCGGCATTGGCCGGTAGCTTCCGATATAGAAATCACGCTCGAGGCAAACCCATCATCGGTCGAAGCAGCTAACTTCAGCAATCTTGCTGCAGCGGGCGTCAACCGCGTCTCGCTCGGCCTGCAGGCGCTCGACGACGCCACGCTGGCATTCTTGGGACGCGCGCATTCGGTTACGGAGGGGATGGGCGCGCTCGACACGGCGCAGAATGCCTTCGAGCGGGTAAGTTTCGACCTGATTTATGCCCGACCGGGCCAGAGACCCGAGGCGTGGGACGCCGAACTGGCGAAGGCCCTGTCTTTCGGGACCGAGCATCTCTCGCTCTATCAGCTGACGATCGAACCTGGCACGAGATTCGCCACTATGTTCCAGCAAGGCGCGTTGGTCCCGCTCGACGATGATGCGGCGGCGGACATGTTCGAAGGTACGCGCGCCCGCCTGTCTGCAGCCGGCCTCCCAGCCTACGAAATCTCGAATCACGCGCGACCTGGCGCAGAAAGCCGCCACAACCTGACCTACTGGCGGTACGGCGATTATGCCGGGGTCGGCCCTGGCGCACATGGTCGCCGCGACGGGGTCGCGACGGTGCGCCACAAGAAACCGGAAAACTGGCTGGGCGCCGTGGCGCGCAATGGCCATGGGATGGTCAGCGAGGAAGTACTACCCGGGCGAGATCGCGCGATTGAGGCGCTGCTGATGGGACTGCGGCTTCGCGAGGGCGTCGATCTCGAGCGGATCACGGCACACAGCGGTATCGTCAGCCCGGTGGATGCCGGTGCCGTAGTCCGTCTAGTCAAGCTCGGGCTCATATACGCTGCACCGCCGCGCCTGAGGGTAACCGAACGCGGTTTCGGCGTGCTCGACGCGATCCTGACCGAAGTCGTCGCAGCCTAGAAGCCGCGCGGCGCCCCGTCGACCACGACGAAACCGTTCGGCCCGGCCTGCTGCACTTCCAGCGCGCGCTGCGCGACGCCGTCACGGCCGAACCGGAATGCTCCGTCGATGCCGGTAAAGCCACCCGGATCGGCTAGTCGTGCGACGGGGAATCCGCTGCCGAAGCGCCAGTCGCTGCCGATACGGCTGACGAGCAAAACGGCGTCATAGCCAAGGCTCGCCAGACGGTAGGGCCCCCTGCCGAAGCGCGCCCGGTATTTGCCCGAAAGCTGCGTGTAGACGCCGTCCGAAACGCTTGCGAACCAGGCACCGCGCAGGGCCGGGTTGGTCGCCAGCCCGCCCTCAGCATTCCATAATTCCGTACCGAGCAACCGGGCGCCCGCGCCGCCCTTCACCCTGATCAGGGGCGCCGCCTGCACCGCTACGCGCGCCGAATCGGCGATCAGCACTGCGTCATAGGGCGCGGCACTCGACAGCTTTGTGATCGCGGCGTTGATCGAGTTCGCGGACCGATCAAAGGTCTGCAGCGACACGACCTGTCCGCCAGCCGACTCGACGCTGCGCAGAAAGGCGGTCGAGGCACGCTGACCATAGAGACCCGACGGGACTAGCCCGGCAAATTTCGTCGCGCCTTTGCTTCGCGCATATTCGACCACGCGTTCGATCGACTGGGCCGGAGCGAACCCCATCACGTATACGCCGTTGCCAGCGACACCGACGTCGTTGGAGAAGGTGATGACCGGTACGCGAGCCGCACGAGCGACCGGCGCGACAGCACGAACGTCATCGGCGAGCAGCGGCCCGAGGATCAGCTTGTTGCCTTCGGCAATCGCCTTTTGCGCCGCTGCGGCAGCGCCCGTCGCCGTGTCGTACATCGTCACGCGAATGGTTTTGCCGCCCGTATCGAGCACCGCCATGTTCGCCGCATTGGCAATCGATTCCCCGACACCCGCATTGGTTCCAGTCAATGGCACGAGCAGCGCAACGCGGTTGCGCTGGGTGTCGCTGGGCAGCGAGGGGCCGACCGGTTCGGACATGACCGGCGGCGGCGTATCGATCGGACGCGGAGGCCCCTTCGGCACAACCTGGCATGCGGACAAGGCGACGACGCCCAACAGTGCAATCCGCTTGCCCAGCGCCCTGAATTGCGCCAGCGCCCCTGCTCCTGTCATGACTCGTTTTCCCTTATGAACGCACCACTCTCGCCCGGGCTCTACATCGTCGCCACCCCGATCGGCAATCTCGGCGATCTGACGCCGCGCGCCGCAGCGGTGCTTTCACGCGCCGACGTGCTTTGCGTCGAGGACAGCCGGGTTACGGGCAAGCTGCTGAATCATCTGGGCGTCAGGCGGTCGATGACGAATTATCACGACCACAACGCGGACGCCGTCCGGCCCGGGCTGGTTGCCCGCATGGCGACCGAATCGGTGGCACTGGTGAGTGACGCCGGCACGCCGCTGATCTCGGACCCCGGCTACAAGCTGGTCCGCGACGCCCGCGCCGCAGGACACGTGATCGTCACCGTGCCCGGCGCCTGTGCCGCTATTGCCGGTCTTACGCTGGCAGGCCTGCCGACCGATCGCTTCCTGTTCGGCGGATTCCTGCCGGTGAAGGCAAAAGCAAAAACCGACGCGATCATGGAACTTGCGCATGTTCCCGCGACTTTGGTTTTCTATGAGTCCGGCCCTCGCCTCGGTGCCACGCTGGCGGCGCTGCGCGATGTGCTGGGCGACCGGGAAGCGGCAGTCGCCCGTGAACTGACCAAGGCCTTTGAGGAATGCGTGACGGGGACACTGACGGATCTTGCGACACGTTATGCCGATGCGCCGCCCAAGGGCGAGATCGTCGTCCTCGTCGGGCCGCCCCCAACTCGTGAGGTTACGATCGACGCCGACGCCGCGTTGCGCGAGGCGCTCACGCGTCTGCCGCTCGGCCGCGCGGCAAGCGAAGTCGCCGACGCCACCGGACTCGACCGGCGCACCCTTTATGCACGCGCGCTGGAAATGAAGACCGGCGCATGACTCGCGCGGCTGCAGAAGCACGCGGGCGACATGCCGAACGTATCGCAGCGTGGTATCTGCGGCTGAAAGGCTGGCGGATCCTCGGCACCCGCGTACGGACGCCGGTCGGCGAGATCGATATCGTTGCGCGGCGGCTTCGCACCACGGCCTTCGTCGAAGTCAAGACGCGGGGAACGGTGGCCGAACTTGCCTATGCGGTCGACAAGCATCGGCTGCGGCGGGTGGCGGCAGCCGCCTCTGCTCTGGCGGCGCGCCATGCCTTCCCGCGCGGTGATATCCGGATCGACGTGATCCTCATCGCGCCGGGCAGAATGCCGAGGCACCTCTCCAATGTGTGGGAAGAGTGACCCGACATGAATTCGTCACGCTAAGGGCGCACCAGCTTGGGGGTGACGCGCGCGACAACTCCAATTAGGGCATTAACATGACCTCACGCGTTGCCTTCCAGATGGATCCGCTCGACGGCATTAACATTGCCGGAGACTCGACTTTCGCCCTGATGCTGTCGGCACAAGCGCGGGGATACGAACTCTTCTACTATGGCGTGAACGACCTTACTTGGGAGAATGGGCGCCTTTTCGCTATGGCGTGGCCGGTGACGGTGCGCCGCGAGTCGGGCAATCATTTCGACCTGGGCGAGCCGCAGCTTCTCGACCTCGGTCGCGACGTCGATGTTGTCTGGATGCGGCAAGACCCGCCATTCGACCTGAGCTACATCACGGCCACGCACCTGCTCGAGCGTATCCAGGGCGAAACGTTGGTCGCCAACGATCCCGCGAGCGTGCGCAATGCGCCCGAAAAGCTGTTCGTACTCGATTATGCCCGCTTCATGCCGCCAACGATGGTCACGCGGTCGCTGGGCGCGACGCGTAACTTCCTGAAGCAACATGGCGAGATCGTCATCAAGCCGCTGCACGGCAATGGCGGCAAGGCCATTTTCAAGATCGGCAGCAACGGGGCCAATCTGTCGTCGCTGATGGAGATGTTCAACGGCGCCTATGTCGAGCCGCACATGGTGCAGGCCTTCCTCCCCAGTGTGACGGCGGGCGACAAGCGTATCGTGCAGGTCGATGGGGAAGTCGCGGGGGCGGTCAACCGCATCCCGGGCGAAGGCGAGATCCGCAGCAATCTCGCGGTCGGTGGCACCGCTGAGAAGACCGTGCTCACGGCGCGCGAAGCCGAAATCTGCGCAGCGATGGGACCCGAACTCAAGAAGCGTGGGCTGATCTTCGTCGGTATCGATGTCATTGGCGGCGAATGGCTCACCGAGATCAACGTGACATCGCCGACCGGCATCGTGGCGATCGACCGGTTCAACGGTACCGATACAGCGGGCGCGATATGGGATGCCATCGACGCGCGTCTGCGCTGACGCGATGGCCGAGTTCATCTTCAGATGGATCGAGGATGGCGGCTATCTGGGCATCTTTGCGCTGATGCTGCTGGAGACGATGTTTCCCCCCATTCCCAGCGAAGTGATCATGCCGCTGGCGGGCGTCGTAGCCACACGCGGGCAATTGGCGCTGCCGTGGGTGATCGTTTCCGGGACAGCAGGAGCGATGGTCGGCAACATCATCTGGTATGGCGCAGCCAAGGCGCTCGGGCTCGACCGTTTCCGTCCGTTGATCGAGCGCTATGGCCGCTGGCTGACGCTCGACTGGGCAGAGATCGAGCGCGCGCATCGGCTGTTCGACAAGCATGGCGGTTCGCTCGTATTCATCGGTCGCATGCTCCCGACGGTGCGCTCGCTGGTGTCGATTCCGGCGGGACTGCTCAAGATGCGCTTCGTTCCGTTCGTCCTGTGGTCGACGGTCGGTTCGACGGTATGGACGGCAGCGCTCGCGCTGGCGGGGTGGACGCTCGGCAACCAGTTCAAGCATGTCGAAACCGTGCTCGGCCCCTTGTCGCTGGCCGTCATCGTCGTGCTGGGGGGATGGTATCTCTGGCGTCTCGCGACCTGGCGACCGTCTACGCCCTAGGGTGAGCGTTGCGGTAGACGTCGAGCAGATGGGCCGCATCGACGGACGTGTAGATCTGCGTCGAAGTCAGGCTGGCGTGCCCCAGCAATTCCTGAAGCGAGCGCAGATCGGCTCCGCGCGACAGCAGATGCGTCGCGAAACTGTGGCGAAGGGCATGCGGCGTCGTGCGGTCGCTAAGTCCCAGACGTGCCCGCGCCACGCGGACCGAACGGCGCACCGTGGAGGGATCGAGCGGTCCGCCGCGAACGCCCTTGAACAAGGGTGTCGTACGATCGCAGGGATACGGACAGGCCTGAACATAGGTCTCGATCGCTTCGGTAACCTGCGGGAGCAGCGGCACCATCCGCGTCTTGTCGCGCTTGCCCGTCACCGCCATCACCTTGCCGAGCGGGAGCACCGCGCCCGTCAGGCCCAACGCCTCCCCGATGCGCAGGCCAGCGCCGTAAAGGAGCATAAGCACCGCCCAGTCGCGTGCCGAGACCCAGGCTTCACGCCCCTGCCCCGCCACATCCTCGGCAAGCGCGATTGCTTCGGCAGGGGAGATGGGACGAGGAACGCCTCGCTTGACCTTTGGTCCCCGCATCCGGGGCATGGCGTCGTCCCCACCGGTGAACCGGATGAAGGCGCGAACTGCCGATAGTTCGCGTGCTGCACTGGCGTTGCACAGGCCGTCGGCGCGACGCTCGGCCAGATAGCCGCGCAAGATTGGGGCATCGACCGCCCGCGCGCCGAGATGCTCGACCAGCCTTTCGGCCGTCGCGACATAGGCACGGACGGTATGCGGCGATCGGCGGCGGTCGCGCGTCAAGAAGACAGCGAAGGCCGCCACCGCTTCAGACAATGCTCTGCCCCGTCTTCGACCAGTCGGCCATGAAACCGGCAATGCCCTTTTCCGTCAGCGGATGGTTGAACAGCGCCTTGATCACGGCCGGGGGCGCCGTCATCACATCCGCTCCGATGCGCGCGCTTTCGAGGATATGTATCGGATGGCGGACGCTGGCGACCAGGATTTCCGTGTCGAACGCGTAATTGTCGTAGATCAGCCGGATGTCGCGGATCAGGTCCATACCGTCGAAGCCGACGTCGTCGTGTCGTCCGACGAAGGGCGAGACAAACGTGGCGCCCGCCTTGGCCGCTAGCAGCGCCTGATTGGCGGAGAAGCACAAGGTAACGTTCACCTGCGTCCCGTCCGACGTCAGTGCCTTGCACGTCTTCAGCCCGTCGAGCGTAAGCGGCACCTTGACGCACACATTGTCGGCGAGTTTGCGCAGGACTTCGGCCTCGCGCATCATCGTTGCATAGTCGAGGGCGACGACCTCGGCAGACACGGGCCCGTCGACGAGGGCGCAAATCTCCTTCACCACGTCGAGAAACTGTCGCCCGGACTTGTGGATCAGTGACGGATTGGTCGTCACCCCGTCCAGCAATCCCGTAGCCGCGAGCTCGGCAATGTCGGCGGTGTCGGCGGTGTCGACAAAGAACTTCATGCCCGGGGCTACCTTTGCTGGTCGTTGCGGATGCGACTTATGCCGCACCCGTGCGTTATGGCGTCCGTCTACCGATCACCCAAGGAGAAATCGATGCGTAAACTCACCTTTGTTGCCGTGCTCGGCAGCCTCGCGCTCGGCACTGCGGCGCAGGCCGATATCGGCATCGACCTTCGCCAGGCGAACCAGCAGCGCCAGATCGATGCTGGGAAGCGTTCGGGCAAGCTGAGCCTGCGGGAACGCCAGATCCTGACCAGCGAACAGCGTGCGATCAAGCAGCAGGAAGCCCGCTACCGCGACAGCGGGGGGCGCTTTACGAACCGTGAAGAGGCGGCGATCATGGCTATGCTCGACCGGGCACAGGCTCACATCAACCGCTTGAAGGATAACCGGACGCGCGGTCCCAACGACGTACCGAAGCCGTTCTGAGCGATCACCCAATACGATGATTGCGGCGCGGACATTCCGGCTTAAGTGAGCCGGAATGTCCCGCGTCCGCGTCCTGACCTTAAATGCCGCGCTCGGCCCGCTCGACTATCGGGTCCCTCACGGTATGACAGCCACGCCCGGCAGCATCGTACTGGTCCCCCTAGGCCCCCGGCAGATTGCCGGCGTCGTATGGGAAGAAGACCGCTTGCCGTCCGCCGCGGAAGTCGGCGACAACAGGCTGCGCAACCTGATTTCGGTTTACGACCTGCCACCGATTTCAGCGCCCCTGCGGCGGCTGGTCGAATGGACGGCAGATTATTACCTCGCCCCTCCTGCAGCAGTCCTGCGCATGGCATTGTCGAGCGCATCCGCGCTCGACGACCGGCGCTCGGTCGTCGAGTATCGGGCGACGGGTAATATACCCGATCGCGTGACGCCGCAGCGATCGCAGGCGCTGGAACGCATCGGCGAGCGTCAGGGCCTGATCCGCGAACTCGCCGTGATCGCCGATGTTTCGGATGCGGTCATCAGAGGGCTTGTGAAGATCGGTGCAATAGAACCGGTCGAAGTCACGGTCGACGATCCCTATGCCCAACCCGATCCTGGTCATGAGCCGCCCGCCCTGTCGCCCGCCCAGTCCGGCGCGGCAAAGGCCCTTGTTGCCGACGTTGCCACCCGCAGCTTTGCGCCGACACTGCTCGACGGCGTTACGGGTTCCGGCAAGACTGAGGTGTATTTCGAAGCAATTGCGGAAGCGCTGCGACAGGATCGGCAGACCCTGGTGCTGCTCCCCGAAATCGCCCTGACCGAACCGTTCCTCCGCCGGTTCGAAGCCCGTTTCGGCCACCAGCCCGTTGCGTGGCATTCCGGCTTGCGCCAGTCGCAACGGCGCCGGGCCTGGCGGGCCATCGGCAGCGGTGAAGCCAAAGTCGTCGTCGGGGCACGATCTGCCTTGTTCCTGCCCTATCGCGACCTTGCCCTGATCGTCATCGACGAGGCCCACGAGACCAGCTTCAAGCAGGAGGACGGTGTCCACTACCACGCGCGCGACGTGGCGGTGATGCGCGCGCGGTTCGAGGGGTGTCCCGTCGTGCTTGCCAGCGCCACTCCGGCCATCGAGACGCGGCAACAGGTGGCGCTTGGCAACTACAAGGAGCTGAAGCTGCCCGGCCGCTATGGCGCTGCGCAGATGCCGACGATCACCGCGATCGACCTGACTCAGGATGCGCCGCCACGCGGGCGCTGGCTGGCGCCCGCGCTGGTGACGGCCATCGAGGACGTCATGGAGCGCCGCGAACAAGCCCTGCTGTTCCTCAACCGCCGCGGTTACGCCCCACTGACCCTGTGCCGCCACTGCGGTCACCGGTTCCAGTGCCCGAACTGCACGGCCTGGATGGTCGAGCATCGCCTTCTGGCGCGCCTGCAATGTCATCATTGCGGGCATGTGATGTCGCCGCCCAAGCAATGCCCGGAGTGCGGCGAGGAGGACTCGCTGGTCGCGGTCGGCCCGGGTGTAGAGCGCATCGCGGACGAAGTCGCCGAGCTCTTTCCCGACGCAAGGCGCGCGATCGTGACGTCGGACACTCTCTGGTCGCCCGCCAAGGCGGCCGAGTTCGTCGGGAAGATGGAAGCCGGCGAGATCGACATCGTCATCGGCACGCAGCTCGTCACCAAGGGCTATCATTTTCCCAATCTCACGCTCGTCGGCGTCATCGATGCCGACCTCGGCCTGCAGGGCGGCGACCTGCGCGCGGCCGAGCGCAGTTTCCAGCAAATCGCACAAGTCGCGGGCCGGGCGGGACGCGGCAGCAAGCCCGGCCGCGTCTTCGTACAGACGCACGAGCCTGGCGCACCGGTGATCGAAGCGCTGGTGTCGGGCGACGCCGACAGTTTTTATGCCGCCGAGACCGAAAGCCGCCGCGATGCCGGCGCGCCCCCGTTTGGGCGGCTGGCCGCCATCATCGTTTCGTCGGAGAACCAGCGCGAAGCTGCCGACACTGCGCTGCGCATCGCAAAGGCAGCGCCGCGCGTCGAGGGCATGGAAGTCTTCGGCCCCGCCCCTGCCCCCCTTGCCATGCTGCGCGGACGGCATCGCGTCCGCCTGCTCATCCACGCCCGGCGCGCGCTCGACGTGCAGGACGTCATCCGGGCATGGCTGGGCGGGCTCGAATGGCATCGCAACGTGCGGGTCGCCGTCGACGTGGACCCTTACTCGTTC
>JANMJZ010000035.1:0-17434 GCA_031371635.1 Sphingomonadales bacterium
CTCCCCGCAGGGAAGAGGGAGAAAGCTGAACAATGCTCAAATCCATCTACCCGCTGTACCTCGCCAACGAAGCGCAGCAGCCGAACACCGACCTCGAAGTCACCGACAAGTTCAGCGGCGAAGTCGCGTTCCGCTGCGCGCAGGCGGACGCGGCAACGATCGACGCGGGCATCGCCGCTGCGGTCGAGGCTGCCGAACCCATGGCGAAAATGGCAGCGTACGAGCGGCAGGCCGTGCTCCAGCACTGCGTCGACCGCTTCAAGGAGCGCTTCGACGAGCTGGCTTATGCCTTGTGCGTCGAAGCCGGAAAGCCCATCAAGGACAGCGAGGGCGAAGTCGGCCGCCTCATAGACACTTTCCGGATCGCGGCGGAGGAATCGGTCCGCATGACCGGCGAGGTCCAGCCGCTCGACATCTCGCCGCGTGCGAAAGGCTATCAGGGCATCTGGAAGCGCGTTCCGATCGGCCCATGCAGTTTCATTTCGCCGTTCAACTTCCCGCTGAACCTGGCCGCGCACAAGATCGCGCCGGCCATCGCGGTCGGCTGTCCGTTCGTCATGAAGCCCGCCAGCCGCACGCCGCTTGGCGCAATCATCATGGGAGAGATTCTGGCCGAGACCGACCTGCCCAAGGGAGCCTTCTCCATCCTGCCCGCCCACCGCGACGGAGCAGACCTGTTCACGCAGGACGACCGCCTGAAACTGCTGAGCTTCACCGGCTCTCCCGCCGTCGGCTGGGACCTGAAGGCAAAGGCCGGCAAGAAAAAGGTCGTGCTCGAACTGGGCGGCAATGCGGCCGTGATCGTCGACCATGACGCGGACCTCGACGATGCGCTGGAACGGGTGATCTTCGGCGCCTTTTACCAGTCGGGCCAGTCGTGCATCGGTGTGCAGCGGATCATCATCCATGCGGACGTGTACGACCGATTCCGGGACATGCTGGTTGCCAAGACCAGGACCCTGGTTTCGGGGGATCCCAAGGATCGCAACACGTTCATCGGCCCGATGATCGACGTGAAGGAAGCCAGTCGCCTCGATGGCTGGGTACAGGAAGCGCAGGCCGCGGGGGCAAAGTTGCTCTGCGGCGGCAAGCGCGAGGGGGCGATGCTCGAGGCGACCCTGCTCGACCAGTGCCCGCGCGACACCAAATTGTACCGCGAGGAAGCATTCGGACCCGTGGCCATCCTGTCCAGCTTCACCGACTTCCAAGCGGCCCTCGACGAAGTGAACGACAGCAAGTTCGGGCTTCAGGCGGGCATTTTCACGCGCGACCTGTTCAAGATGTTCGACGCTTGGGATCGGCTCGACGTCGGCGGTGTCGTCATCAACGACGTGCCGAGCTACCGCGTCGACAACATGCCTTACGGGGGTGTGAAAGACTCAGGCCTCGGCCGCGAGGGCATCCGGTTCGCGATGGAGGACATGACCGAAATCCGCAATCTGGTGATTCGCCGCAATTAGGTCGCCGCAAATGCAGGGCGCGCTCTGGCGTCGCCGCTGCGTTGCGCTACACCCCGGCCCATGACCGACACCTCGACCCGCCGACTCAGCCGCGCCGCCCTGATCGGGGCCATACTGCTCGTCCTGACCGCCGCCGGCGTAAAACTGTGGCGGGACCGCGTCCCGGAAATCACAGCAACTTCGGCAGGGGCGGCTGGCCCCCAGGACGTGGGCGCCATGATTTCGGCGCTCGAGGACCGATTGAAAGCCAATCCGAACGACGCCGAAGGGTGGCAGATGCTTGGCTGGTCACTTTTCCAATCCCAGCGCTATGCCGAAGCCGCGATGGCCTACAAGCGTGCGACGGCGTTAAAGCCGGACAATGGCAGCTACTGGTCGCTGCTCGGCGAATCACTCGTAACGGCGGGCAACGGCACCGTTCCTGCAGCGGCGCGGGATGCGTTCGACAAGGCCGTAGCGATCGACCCGAAGGATCCCCGCGCCCGCTATTTCATCGGCGTGTCGAAGGATCTGGCGGGCGATCACAACGGCGCGCTCGACGACTGGTTCGCGCTGTTGAAGGACACGCCGACGGGAGCTCCCTGGGAAACCGACGTCGTCCGTACCATCGATGCCGTGGGCAAGAAGAACAAGATCGACGTCGCCAGCCGACTTGTCGCGCTTCGGCCTGCAGGTGTCGGCGTTGCGCCTTCCAGCGGGCCCGATGCCGAACAGGCCCGCGCGGCAGCGCAGCTTCCTGCCGGCCAGCAACAGGCCCTGATAGCCGGCATGGTGGAAAGGCTGGCGGCGAAGCTCAAGGCAGACCCGAGCAACGTCGAAGGGTGGATCATGCTCATGCGAAGCTATGCCACGCTCGGTCGCAGCAACGACGCCGGTGTCGCCTATCGGTCGGCGCTTGCCGCCAATCCCGCCGCAAAAGCCCAGCTTGACGAGGCAGCAAAAACGCTTGGAGTTGCGCGCTAGCCGCCACGCGCGCATAGGCCCGCGCACTATGGCAACCAACTGGACCCCGCAGAGCTGGACCGCGCACGAAGCACGCCAGCAGCCCACCTACCCCGATGTGGACGCGCTCGACCGCGCGACGACGACTCTGTCGTCGTTTCCGCCCCTGGTCTTCGCCGGCGAGGCGCGCGACCTTACCGAAGAACTGGCCAAGGTCGTCGACGGTCGTGCCTTTCTGTTGCAGGGCGGCGACTGCGCCGAGAGCTTCGCCGAATTCCATCCCAACAACATCCGAGACACGTTTCGGGTCATCCTGCAGATGGCGGTGGTCCTGACCTTCGCGTCGAAGCTGCCGACGGTGAAGCTCGGCCGCATGGCGGGCCAGTTTGCCAAGCCGCGCAGCGCAGACATGGAAGCACAGGATGGCGTCGAGCTGCCCAGCTACCGCGGCGACATCATCAACGACATCGCCTTCGACGCCGCCGGTCGCGCTCCCGATCCGCAGCGCATGGTGCAGGCTTACAACCAGTCGGCGGCCACGCTCAACCTGCTCCGCGCGTTTGCCGCGGGCGGCTATGCGAACCTGCATCAGGTGCATGCCTGGACGCACGACTTTATGGGCCGCAGTCCCTGGACCAAGCAATACCGTGATGTCGCCGATCGCATCGGTGAGGCACTCGATTTCATGAACGCGTGCGGAATCAATCCAGATACGGTTCCCCAGCTGAAGGGCACGCAATTCTACACCAGCCATGAAGCGCTGCTGCTCGCCTACGAACAGGCGCTCACCCGGCAGGATTCGCTGACCGGCCAGTGGTATGACACCTCGGCCCACTTCCTGTGGATCGGCGACCGCACTCGCTTCGAGAACAGCGCACATGTCGAATTCCTGCACGGCATCGGTAATCCGCTGGGCATGAAAGTGGGACCGAGCCTTACCCCCGACGTGCTGCTGCGACTGCTCGACACGCTTAACCCGGGGCGCATTCCTGGCCGCATCACGCTCATTACGCGCTACGGACATGACAAGATCGAGGCGGCCCTGCCCGCGCTCGTCCGCGCCGTCATGCGCGAAGGTCACCCCGTGGTGTGGAGCTGCGACCCGATGCACGGCAACGTCGTGAAGGCCGCCAACGGCTACAAGACACGCCCGTTCGAGCGCATTCTCGCCGAAGTGCGCGGCTTCTTTGCCGTCCACCGCGCGGAAGGGTCGTTCGGTGGCGGCATTCATGTGGAAATGACCGGCCAGAACGTAACCGAATGCACTGGCGGCGCGGTCGACGTGACCGAGATGAGTCTTGGCGACCGCTACCACACCCACTGCGACCCGCGCCTGAACGCGGCACAAAGCCTGGAACTTTCGTTCACGCTCGCCGAAATGCTGAATGCCGAGCTCAACGACAGGCGCAAGGTCGCGGCCTGACGGGTAGCGCCGCTATTGCGGCTGCGGTCCCTTCGGCGCCTGCATGTCGCGGGTCTCCTGCTGGGCATAGTCCAGCTGCCGCTTCCAGTCGTCGCGCGACAGGCAGACTTTCTGGTCCACCAGCGAGCCGGTCTTTTGCTGGCGACGACAGATGATCGCATCGCCGCTACCGGCGCTGGCAACGTCAAACGGGGGCTTCACTGCGGGTCGTGCAAAGCCCTCGGGCAGGGTCCAGTCGATCAGACCGTCGCGCTGGTACGACACGCGCCGGTTGTCGGCATCGCGCATGACCTGCCCGGTAGCCCCGGCAACGATCATGTCGCACGTCGCCTTGTCGAGCGCCTTATAGCCGCTGCTTTTGGTGACCTGGCAGGCGTTCATCCGTCCGTCGCGGTTGAGGATCATCCGAAACGCCACCTGCCCTTCCTCGCCCCGCCGCAACGAGGACGCCGGATAGAATTTGCGGATGACCAGCAGGTTGCGTTCGACGATCGGGCTTCGCGATGTGTCGGACGGTTGGGTCGCTGTCGTTTGCGTCGCGGTCGTTTGCGTCGCTGTCGTCTGCGCGACGGCCGTCCCGGGAATCGCCGCGGAGATGGCGGCTGCAAGCAGTGCAAGTCTCATCAGTGCCTCCCTTAAGGTCTTCGAACCTATTCCTTTTTCGCGCCGCGTCCAGATGCTCTCGACCCTTGACGAACCTTGGCGCATAGCGCCGCCATGGTCGTGACCGATGCCGCAGATTTCGCTGACCTCTTGCCGCAGCGCGGGCGCCTGATCGGTCTCGACGTCGGGACCAAGACCATCGGCACCGCCCTCTGCGATGCGATGTGGACGATAGCTTCCCCCGCCGAGCTCGTCAGACGCACGAAATTCGGCGCGGACAAGACGACGCTGGAAACTCTGATCGCGGCCCAGGCCGTGCGTGGCATCGTCATCGGCCTGCCGCTCAACCTCGACGGCAGCGACAGTCCGCGAACCCAGTCGACGCGCGCGTTCGCCCGCAACATGGATGTCGTTGGCCTGCCGATCCTGATGTGGGACGAACGCTGGTCGACTGCTGCGGTCACCCGCACGCTGATCGACGCCGACGCCAGCCGGGCACGACGCGCCGACCTCGTCGACAAGCTGGCGGCGAGCTACATCCTGCAGGGGGCGATCGACCGGCTGGCGAGCGCCTGATCCAGGCCTTCACCAAAAATTACCTTTCCTACAGCAGATGTTCTTTTTATGTTCGCACGCGGCGAGTCCACTTACGACTTCTCACTTTCGTCGGACGCGGAAAACCAGGACGCTACCCGGCACGATTTACGTCACAAGTCCCTACCAACGTCGCTTTTGAGTTCGTTCAAGTGTGAACTTTGTGACCTTCGGCAGAAATCTGCGGCTTTGACCCTAGTACGTGCGGCCGATCAGGATCGTTTCCACCGCTGCATCGCCGGTAAACACGCAGGCCCCAACCGGTTCGGCGCCACCCAGCGGGGTGTTGCGCGCCGTCAGCTTTAACGCTTTCAGGCGTTTGACCACATCCTCTAGCGCGGCTCCCGTCGGCCGCGACCAGCCGCAGCTGACCCATCCGACGACATCGTCCTCACCACCGGTGAAATGCGCCTCCAGTTCGGCCCAGGAGGTGACCGGCCTGATCCCGGCGTCGCGGCGGGCAGTGGCTTCGGCGTGCAGCGATTTCTCGATGTCGACCAGCGTCGCCGCAACCTCCGCGACGAAGGCATAGCGCGGGGTAAAGGCCGTGGCGAGCTTGCCGTCTTCCTTGTACAGCCGGTCGCGACGCAGCACGGCTGCCTTGCCCTCGCCTACGTCGCGCGGGCCGACTTCGACGATGATCGGCGCGCCCTTCTTCACCCAGGCCCAGCGCTTGTTCGACGCCTTGTTCGCCTTGACGTCGAGCAGCACGCGAACCGGCTCGCCGAACGCCGTCTGCGCGCCGACTTCCCTTGCGAGCGAACGGCAATAGTCGAGCACGGCCTCGTCGTCGGGCCCGTCGCGCAGCATCGGCACGATCACCACCTGCCACGGCGCGATCTGCGGCGGGCAGCGCAGCCCGTCGTCGTCGCCATGCGTCATGATGACCCCGCCGATCAGCCGCGTGCTTACCCCCCAGCTCGTCGTGTGGGCCAGGGCCTGCCCGCCGTCCTTGTCCTGATAGCGGATACCCGCCGCCTCAGCGAAGGTCGTGCCCAGATAGTGTGACGTGCCCGCCTGCAGCGCCTTGCCGTCCTGCATCATCGCTTCGATGCTGTAGGTCGCGTCGGCGCCCGGAAAGCGTTCGTGCTCGGGCTTTTCGCCCGCAATCACCGGCATCGCCAGCGGCCCCTCTGCAAAGGCGCGGTACATCTCGAGCGCGCGCAGCTTCTCGGCCATCGCATCGGCCTTGTCGGCGTGCGCGGTATGCCCCTCCAGCCACAGGAATTCGCTGGTGCGCAGGAACATGCGCGTCCGCATTTCCCAGCGGACGACATTGGCCCATTGGTTGATCATCAGCGGCAGGTCGCGCCACGACTGCACCCAGCGCGCCATTGCCGCGCCGATCACCGTTTCCGATGTCGGGCGCACGACCAGCGGCTCTTCCAGCTTCGACCCCGGATCGGGCATCAGCCCGCCCTTCCCGTCGGCGACCAGCCGATGATGCGTGACGACCGCCATTTCCTTGGCGAACCCCTCCACATGATCGGCCTCTCGGGCGAAATAGCTGAGCGGGATGAAGATCGGGAAATAGCAGTTCTCGACGCCCGCCTTCTTGATTTCGGCATCCATAAGCTTCTGGATGCGCTCCCACATCCCGTACCCCCATGGCCGGATGACCATGCAGCCGCGCACGCCCGAATCCTCGGCCATGTCGGCTTCCTTGATGACATCCTGATACCAGGCGGCGAAATCCTGTGCGCGGGTGACCGAAAGTGCATGTTTCATGGGGCGGTGCTTTGACGGAGCCGCCCGCGCTCGGCAAGGGGAAGGCGTGTCAGTACCCCCTTCCCCCGCACCTGCTCCGGACAGGATCCTGCCTGCAGTCGCGTTCCGGCTCGTTTCCGTGTTCGCCTTCACTACGATGGGCGCACTCATCAAGCTCGCAGAAATGCGGGGGGCCGCGTTGGCCGAGCTGTTGTTCTTCAGGCAGGCGCTGGCCATCCCGGTGGTGGTCGCCGCTGTCATCGCAGGACCGGGGCTCGCCACGTTGCGGACGACGCGCCTGCCCGCGCACATTCTACGCACGACCATCGGCCTGACGTCGATGTCGTTCATGTTTTCCGCCGTCATCATGCTGCCGCTGGCCGAAGCGACCACGCTGCAGTTCACGGTACCTATCTTCGCAACGATCCTCGGCGCCGTCGTGCTGCGCGAAGCAACCGGGTGGCATCGTTGGGGCGCGGTCGTGGCGGGCTTCGTCGGCGTGGTCATCGTCGCGCAGCCGGGATCCGGACATATTCCCCTGCTCGGCGCCGCCACCGGGCTGACGGCGGCCTTGCTCAGCGCCACCGTATCGATCCTGCTGCGCCACATCGGCAAGACAGAACGGCCGACGACGACCGTCTTCTATTTCTCAGTGTTGTCGCTGGTTCCCCTGACGCCCCTGTTCCTGATGTCGATGGGCGGACACGACGGTTGGACCTGGAGCCTGCTCGTGCTCATCGGGCTGACCGGAGGCGTCGGCCAGATTGCGATGACGAGCTCGCTATCCCTTGCGCCCGTCGCCGTCGTCGTGCCGATGGACTATGCGGGGCTGATCTGGGCGACGCTCTATGGCTGGCTGTTGTTCTCGGTACTGCCCACCGCCTGGACGTGGATCGGCGCACCAGTGATCATTGCCAGCGGCCTGTATATCGTCTGGCGAGAACACCGCTTGCGGCTGGCGAATACGCTTGCCGCGTCTGCGCTTGAGGCATAGCCTCTCGCGAAACAATCTTTCAGGCGAGGGACATATTCATGACGACGACCAGCTTCACCTTCACGCGGCGTGCGCTGCTTTCGACCGGGACGGTTGCTGCCGGCGTTGCCGCGACGCCTTCCCTCGCCAAGGTCGCCGCTCGCGCCGCCAGGCCCGCAAGTTTCCGCCAGATGATCGACGGCTTTGCCGAGGAAGTCCTGCAATTTTCCCCCGAAACCGCAACGTCGCTGGGGGTCGATACAGGCCCGCGTGCCGGGCTGCGCGCGAAGCTGTCTGACGGTTCGGAAGCGGGTAATGCAAAGTTCGCGGCGGCGGCGGCAGGCATGATGGCCCGGCTGCACCGGATCGATCGCAAGACGCTTGCGCCCGCCGACCAGCTGCGCTGGGACACCGTCCATTATGCGCTCGAAAGCGCCGAGTTGGCCAAGCCCTTCTTCTACGCCAGCGCAGGTCAGGGCTTCGGCGGCGGTACGTCCCCCTATGCAATTACCCAGCAAAGCGGTGCCATTGCCAACACGCCGGAATTCCTCGATTCGCAGCACCCGATCAACAACAGCGCCGATGCCGAAGCCTATCTCGCACGCGTCGCTGCCCTGGCCCGGCAACTCGACGACGAGACCGCACAGATCAAGCGCGATGCCGCGCGCGGCGTGATGCCACCGGATTTCATCGCGAAGACCATGCTTGGCCAACTCGGCGGTTTTCGTGCCACGCCTGCCACCAGTCAGAAGCTCGTGACCTCGATCGCGATGCGTACGGCTGCCAAGGGGATCGCTGGCGACTGGGGCACCCGCGCGCAAAAGCTGGTCGAAACTATGGTCTATCCCGCGCTCGACCGCGAAATTGCCGCGTTCAAGGCTGCAACCGCCAACGCGCCGCACGACGCGGGTGTCCAGCGCCTGCCTATGGGCGATGCCTATTATGCATGGGCACTGCGCCTTGGTACGACGACGACGCAGACGCCCGCCGAAATCCACAAGATCGGCCTCGCCCAGAATGAGGAACTCAAAAGCCGGATGGATGCTCTGCTTCGCAAGCAGGGCCTTACCAGCGGCACCGTCGGCGAACGCGTGCAGGCACTCAACAAGGATCCCCGGCAGTTGTTCAGCGACGACGACGCAGGTCGCGCGGCGCTTATCGCTTATTGCAATGGTAAGATCGCGGCGATCCGTCCGCTCCTGCCCAAGGTATCCCATCTCGGCCTGAAAGCGGACGTTATGGTCAAGCGCGTGCCCGAGGACATTCAGGATGGAGCGGCGCTTGGCTATATGAACTTCGCCTCGCTCGACGGCTCGCGCCCCGCGATCTACTACATTAACCTCAAGTCGACGACGCTCTGGCCCAAATACCAGATCGCCACGCTCACAGCACACGAAGGCGTGCCGGGGCACACGCTTCAGGGCGCCTATCTGGCAGAACACCACGCCGAGATCCCGCTCATCGCCTCGCTGATCGGCTTCAACGCCTTTGTCGAGGGCTGGGCGCTCTACGCCGAACAGATGATGGATGAGCTTGGCCTCTATGCCGACGATCCCTTCTCGCAGATCGGCTATCTGCAGGCGCAACAGTTCCGTGCATGTCGCCTCGTGACCGACACGGGCCTGCACAACATGCACTGGTCGCGCGAGCAGGGCGTCGCCTTCCTCACCGAACAGACCGGCAAGGGCGCGAACGCCATGACCAGCGAAGTTGACCGATATAGCGTCGCCCCCGGCCAAGCCTGCGGATACAAGACCGGTCACAACGAGATCCTGCGGCTGCGCGCGCAGGCGCAAGTGACACTCGGCGACAAGTTCGACCTGGCGGCGTTCAACGACACGCTGATCAAGACGGGCGGTGTACCTCTCTCGGTGCTGCCGGCGGCCGTCGATTCATATGTGCGTGGTGCGCGCACCTGACTCTAACAGGCAATGAAACGCGGGCTACCGATCACGACCGATAGCCCGCGCCAATTCACGCTGTCGCTGCGGCGAGCGCCGAACGGCGCGTGCGCAAGGTCATGCCCACGGCGCCGAATCCCACGATCAGCATCGCCCATGCAGCCGGTTCTGGCACGGCTGTCGCCGCTGACGAGATCGTGATCTGGGCCGGACCCGACGTGATGCTCGACAGCGCAAAGGTCCCTGTCCTGAAGACTGGCTGGGAATTGACGAAACTGAACAAATCCGTCGCCCCGGCGTATTGTGTGAAGCCGAGCGGCGTCCCTTGAATATTGAGCTGAGCGAAGATGGACGTGCCGAACCCGATGCTGGCCGTCCCCGGCGTGCCGCCGAAAATACCGCTTATGCCGTTATAGGAAAGCTGGTCTCCGAAAGCACTCTGGCTGGCAAAGGACGGGGTCACTGAAGTATCGATGACAAACGATGCGGTCTTGCCCCCCGTCAGCTCGAACCTAACCAGTTCGGCGTTTGCAGGTGCGACGGCTCCCAACGCGAGAACCGGCGCGATTCCTGCCAGAAACAATGTTTTGATACGCATAGACGCTACTCCCAACGCGGGGCGCCGATCAAAGCAGGATCGCTTACCGGACGCACCCCTCCGACACGATCCAACTAACTCGCAGACCGCGTCTCGAAAGATACGTCGCCCAAGTTGAAAGGCTTCACTTTCGGTTAACTATTTTTTGCCCGAAGTTGGAGCAGTAGGCGTCGGCTATAACAGTGAGGGCGCTACTCTGCCGCCATGGCGAGTTCCGGTTCTCTCCACACCAATACCGGCTTGCGCGCCGCCAGCGTTTCGTCGAGCCGCCGCCGCGGCGCGAAATGCGGTGCCGATTTCAGCGCCGCATCCCCGGCCTTCGCGCGTTCCGCCACGCTTCGCAGTGCGGTGATGAACTGGTCGATCCCGGCTTTGCTTTCAGTCTCTGTCGGCTCGACCAGCATCGCGCCATGCACAACGAGTGGGAAGTAGACGGTCATTGGATGGAAGCCCTCGTCGATCAGCCCCTTGGCGATATCGAGCGTGCTGAACCCCTCCGCCATGCCGTCATCGCTGAAAAGTGCCTCGTGCATGCATGGCCCGTTGCCTGCGAACGGTGCGTCGAGCGTATCCTCGAGGCTGCGCAGGATGTAGTTGGCGTTAAGCACGGCATCGCCCGACACTTGCCGCAATCCGTCCGCGCCGTGGCTCATGATATAGCTGAGCGCCCGGGTAAACATGCCCATCTGTCCGTGGAAGGCGACCATGCGGCCGAACGAAGAAGTCTGGCGATCCTGCGCGGTCTCCTCTTCGACGAGAGTATAACTTTCGCCATTCTTCTCCACGAAAGGCAGCGGCGCAAAGGGGGTCAGGGCGGCTGAGAACACTACCGGCCCCGAACCCGGCCCGCCCCCGCCGTGGGGCGTGCTGAAAGTCTTGTGCAGGTTGATGTGCATCGCATCGACGCCCAGGTCGCCGGGGCGGACGCGCCCAACGATAGCATTGAAGTTCGCGCCGTCGCAATAAACGAAACCGCCGGCCGCATGAACGGCATCCGCAATGATCTTCAGGTCCTTTTCGAACAGTCCGCAGGTGTTGGGATTGGTTATCATCACCCCAGCCACGTTCGGCCCGAGCTTGGCGATCAGCGCCTCGGTATCCACGCGCCCGTCGCGCGCGGGAATGCTTTCCACCCTGTACCCGGCGAAGGCGGCCGTAGCCGGATTGGTGCCATGCGCACTCTCCGGAACCAGAATCACCTCGCGCGCATCGCCACGCGCCTCGAGCGCTGCCCGTATCGCGAGCACGCCGCAGAGTTCGCCATGCGCACCTGCCTTGGGCGACATCGCCACGGAATCCATGCCGGTCAGCATGACCAGCCAGTGCGCCAGTTCATGGATAACCGCCAGCGCACCCTGAACCGTCGAGACGGGGGCGAGCGGGTGGATGTCGGCAAAACCCTTCATCCGCGCGACCTTCTCGTTCAGACGCGGATTGTGCTTCATCGTACAGCTGCCAAGCGGGAAAAAGCCGAGGTCGATCCCATAGTTCTGTCGCGACAGGCGCGTGTAATGTCGCACGGTCTCAGGCTCGGACAAGCCTGGCAGCCCGATCGGGCGGGTGCGCGACAGGTGAATGAGGCGCGACATGTGCGCAGGCACCGGCGGCAGGTCGACTCCACAGGTGTCCCCGCCGCCGATCTCGAAGATCAGCGCTTCCTCCAGCATCAGTGCACGATTGCCCGTCGTCGTTGCAGGCTCACCTGCCGTGCTGTTGTCTGCCACCATCTCGGGCTTCCATCCGCTCGCGTTGATCGTACTCATGCCAGTGCCTCCGCCCCCAATGCTTCGGTAAGCATCGTGGCAAATGTTTCGATATCTTCGGCGCTCACCGTTTCGGTCACAGCTACGACGAGACCGCGCTCGATCCGTCCGTCGTTCTGGTAGAGCCGGCCGAGCGACACCCCGCCAAGCACGCCCTTGTCGGCCAGGTACCGCACCACCGGCCGCGCCTCCACGGGCAGTTCCAGCGTGAATTCGTTGAAAAAGCGGTCCGTGACCAGCCTAACACCGCGAACCTGCGACAGCCGCTCCGCTGCCACGCATGCGTTTGCGTGGTTGACCGCAGCGAGTTCGCGCAATCCCTTTTCGCCGAGCAATGTCATGTGAATACTGAACGCCAGCGCGCACAGACCGGAGTTCGTGCAGATATTCGACGTCGCCTTTTCCCGCCGGATATGTTGTTCACGCGTCGAAAGAGTCAGCACGAAGCCGCGCTTGCCCTCGGCATCCACGGTTTCGCCGCACAGGCGGCCCGGCATCTGGCGGACGAACTTCTCCTTGCACGCAAACAGGCCAACATAGGGGCCGCCGAATTGAAGGCCGACACCGAGCGACTGCCCTTCACCCACCACGATGTCCGCACCCATTTCGCCGGGCGACCTTATCATGCCAAGTGCCACGGGCTCGGTCACGACGGCTATCAGCAATGCGCCGTGTTCATGAGCCTTTGCGGCAAGCGCGCTCATGTCGTCGACGCGCCCCAAAATGTCGGGGTATTGCACGACGACGCAACTTGTCTCGCCGTCGATTGCCGACAGCAGCTCCTCGTAATCGGTGTTGGCCACGAGCGCAGGCACCCGGGTGTCGAGCACGTCACCGGTGAATCGGGCCATGGTGCGTGCGACGGCAACATAATGGGGATGCAGCCCGCAAGAGAGGACGGCCTTGCGGCGCTTGGTGATTCGTCCTGCCATCGACACGGCTTCCCAACAGGCCGTCGACCCGTCGTACATGCTGGCGTTCGCGACGTCGCAGCCGAGCAGGCGGGCGACCTGCGTCTGGAACTCGAACAGCATCTGCAACGTGCCTTGGGCGATTTCGGGCTGGTAGGGCGTATAGGCAGTCAGAAACTCGCCGCGCTGGATCAGGTGATCGACGCTCGCCGGCACGTGGTGGCGATAAGCGCCACAGCCCAGAAAGAACGGGTGGTCCGCCGCCGCACTGTTCCGTCGCGCAAGGTCAGAGAAGTGCCGCTCGACGAGCATTTCCGGCATATGATCAGGCAGGCCGCGTATTGGCCCCGTCAATTGCGCGTCGTCGGGCACGTCGACGAACAGCGCATCGATGCTCGGCGCCCCGACGACGCGAAGCATAGCCTCGCGATCGGGGTCGGTTAGCGGCAAATAACGCATTACAATCCTTCCACGAATGCCTTGTAGGCATCGTCGTCCATCAACCCGTCGAGTTCGCTCTTGTCGTCGAGCACCAGAGTGAAGAACCAGCCGTCGCTTTCCGCGGCGGAATTGACGAGTGCCGGTTCGGCCTCGAGCGCTGAATTGCCGTCGACGACGGTACCGGTTACAGGCGCGTAGACATCTGACGCGGCTTTCACCGATTCGACCACAGCGGCGTCTCCACCTTTGGTCAAGCGCGTGCCGCTCGCAGGAAGTTCGACGAACACAATGTCGCCAAGCTGGCCTTGGGCGTAATCGGTGATCCCGACGGTTGCCGTATCGTCCCCGTCCTCAACGTCGATCCACTCATGGTCTTCGGTAAAATAACGCATCAGGCGGCTCCTTTGCGGTGGTAGCGATGGGGAACGAACGGCATCGGCACGACCGAGGCGGCAAGGCGCTTGCCGCGTACGTCGATCTCGAGCGACGTGTTGATTGCAGCGTAATCGGCATCGACATAGCCCATGGCGATCGGTGCCTGCAGGCTGGGCGAAAACCCGCCCGACGTCACCTTGCCGACCAGCATGTCGTGCATGAAGATTTCCGCGCCCTCGCGCGCAGGCAGGCGCCCCTCGACCGACAGGCCAACTCGCTTGGCCGCCGGACCGTTCTCGCGTTCGGCCAGAATGCGCGCCGCGCCGGGAAAGTTCGCCTCTTCGCGGCGGCGCTTGCTGCCAACGGCAAAGCCGAGTGCCGCCATGATCGGCGTGGTCTCCGCATCGAGGTCGTGCCCATAAAGCGGCAGATCCGCTTCAAGCCGAAGCGAATCGCGCGCGCCGAGGCCGATTGGTTTCACTTCCGGTTCGGCGCACAACAGGTCAGCGATCTGTGCAGCGGCTGTAACCGGAATCGAAATCTCGAAACCGTCTTCGCCCGTGTAGCCCGAACGGCTTATCCACGCGTCGACACCGGCGATGTCAAACCGCCCGCCCATCATGAAATAAAGAACGTCGAGCGGCCATTCGCCGGTCGTATGGCGGTTCAGCACATCGAAGGCTTTTGGCCCCTGCAGGGCGAAAAGCGCGCGGTCGTCGAGGTGGTTGAGGGTGATCTCGTCCGGCAGATGTTCGCGCAGATACGCGATATCGTCGTATTTTACCGCGCCATTGACCACCATGTAGATGCCGCCCGGCCAACGCGAAAACATCAGGTCGTCGAGGATGCCGCCATTATCGGCGAGCAGCAGCGAATATTTCTGATGGCCGAGCTTCAGGCCTTTGACGTCGGCCGGGATCAGCGTCTCGAGCGCCTCGTCGACACCGTCGCCAGAAATGAGCAGTTGGCCCATGTGCGACACATCGAAAAGTCCGGCATTTTCGCGGGTCCACAGATGCTCGGCGACAATGCCTTCATACTGTATCGGCATCTGGTAGCCGGCAAACGGTACCATTCTGGCTCCCTTGGCGCGATGCCAAGAATCCAGAGGCAAAACTTCGCTGGTGTCGTCGGTCATCAAGCAGTCCGTGCCTAGAGCAGCCATACCGGACGCGATCGTCCGGCCTTTCGAGCTGCCCCCTCTGTCACGGAAACCTGAGAGCTTTGATCCCGCAGAAAAGTGCAGGATTTACCCCCTTCGGTGGCCCCGGTTTCCCGAAACGCTTTCCAGAGTCGCCTTGTCGTCCGCGCGGTCCTTTGGGCCTGAGAGTTTCCGGGGCGGTTGCTCCTTCGGCGCTGCCCGGAGTGTTCCCCGTGCCAGCTCTCCCGCGCGGCCGTCCGGGTTGTCCCGACCAGCTGTGACTCGCGATGGGCGAGTGAACGATTCGTGTCAACAATTGGATCGTTCGCGGGCGAATTTAGCGCGTCGCGTTGTATTGCAGCTGGTCGGCAGTAAGTTGAAAGCCGATAAGCAGTTCGAAACTTGCACGAGCCACCGCTGCTTTGATCTCGGGACGTGCTAGGGGATCGGTGGCGGCGTCAGCCTCACCTGCCTTGCGCTTGCGCGTCAGCAGCTTTTGGATTTCCGGTGAGAGCGTCGCATCGGCACGCGCGATAACTGCCCCGCCCTCGCCTTTTGCCGAAGCCCGTGTCTGGCCGTCCGGGAAGACGATCCTTACCGTCGAGATGCGCTTGGCGACTACCGTTGTTCCGGCGCGCATCACTGTTGCAAAATAAGGAATGACAACCTCGCGCGTGCCGCGCGGATCTGCGCGGCGGGCCAGCACATCGAACGAAGCATTACTGACCACGTCACTCCCCTGCTCGTTGCAGGCAACGCGCATGTTGGTGATTGAGGCGGTTACGTCGATAGCCGTCGACGTCCGGCTGTTGGTGGGGTTGAACAAGGTGATGTCGCCGGTTGATGCCGGCACGGCCACTGCGGGACATGCGCTGCGTGTAATGGCGATGCCGCCGGTCTCGTCGATATCGCCATCCTTGGCACATCCGGCCAACAGGGAAAGTGCCAGCGCGGCGGCGGCGATACGGACGGTCACGACAGGGGCGGTCACTACGCAAATCTTTCTTTGGGCACGGCATCTAAAGCAGTGCGGCGTCGTCATAGGAAGCGGCTTTGCCGGTGGCAAGCAATGGCGTAAGGGCATGCACATGAGCCTTGCAGATCCAAAACCACCCCTCCTCCTGCTGATCGCTGCCCCTCGCGGCTTCTGTGCTGGTGTCGACCGTGCCATCAACATAGTCGAGCTAGCGATCGAGAAGCACGGCGCGCCGGTTTATGTGCGGCATGAAATCGTCCACAACCGCTACGTGGTCGATACCCTGCGCGAAAAAGGCGCGGTGTTCGTCGAAGAACTTGACGACGTTCCCGACGGGGCCCCCGTAGTGTTTTCTGCACACGGCGTTCCCAAGAGCGTGCCTGCGGCCGCTCAGGCGCGCGGCCTCGCCTATCTCGACGCAACCTGCCCGCTCGTCTCGAAGGTCCACCGACAGGCAGAGCGCCTCGTGGAAAACGGGCGCCATATCGTTTTCGTTGGCCACCGCGGCCACCCGGAGGTCATTGGCACCTTCGGTCAGGTTCCCGAAGGTGCGATGACGCTGGTGGAGACTGTGGCGGATGTCGCGGCGCTGACGCCAGCCGATGCGGAAACACTTGGCTTTCTGACGCAGACGACTCTTTCGGTCGACGACACCAACGACATTGTCGAGGCTCTGAAGGTCCGCTTCCCCTCGATCCAGGGTCCGCGCGGCGAAGATATTTGCTATGCGACGTCGAACCGGCAGGAATCGGTGAAGGCGATCGTGCCCGAATGCGACAAGATGATCGTCATTGGGTCACCCAACTCATCGAACTCTCAGCGGCTGGCCGAAGTGGCCCGACGGTCAGGTGTTCCCGCCGAACTTATCGAGCGCGCGAGCGAAGTGGACTTCGAATGGTTGGAGGGGGTTCGCACGCTGGGCATTACTGCGGGCGCCTCGGCTCCTGAAATTCTCGTCCGCGAGCTCGTCGAGCATCTGGCAACGCGCTTCGACGTGGCTGAACGGCAAGTCGAAACCACGATTGAGACGATGTCCTTCAAGCTCCCGCGCGGGCTTGCCGCCTAGGTGGCCGTATACACGGTTGTCACGGCTGAAGCGCTGGCGACGTTTTTGCTAAGGTATGACGTCGGTAGTCTTGTGTCGTGCAAGGGCATCGCGGAAGGGGTGGAGAACTCGAATTATCTGGTCGATACGACCGGGGGTAGGTTCATTCTCACCCTATATGAGAAACGCGTTGCGGCGCGCGATCTTCCCTATTTCATGTCGCTGCTCGATCATCTAGCGGACAAGGGGTTGCCGGTGCCGCCGGCGATCAAGGATCGACAGGGATTCGAAGTTCACGAGCTTGAAGGCAAGCCCGCGTGCCTGATCAAGTTTCTGCCAGGAGTGTCCCTGTCTCACCCTACCCGAGCACAGGCCATCAATGCGGGACGCGCAATGGGTCGTATGCACGATGCGCTCACGGATTTTCCACTAAAGCGCGAGAATACGATGGGTTACCATCACTGGCCCGCACTTTTTGATCGCTGCGGCAGGGCGCTCGATGAAATTCGGCCGGGCCTTTACGACGACCTCGGTTTCCAACTCGATGATGTATGCAACCACTGGTCGACGGCGCTGCCCTC
>JANMJZ010000040.1:0-3445 GCA_031371635.1 Sphingomonadales bacterium
GTGTTCGGCCATGTCTTCCCATATTCGCCGCGTGCCGGCACGCCGGCTGCGCGCATGCCGCCGGTCGCTGCGGCTGTCGCAAAGGCACGAGCACATGAGCTGCGGAGCGCTTCGGCGAAGCGTCGTGCCAAGTGGCTGTCGGGCCTTGAGGGCAGCACCCACTATGTTCTGGTGGAACGAAGCGGCTTGCGTGGCCATGCAGAAAACTTTGCCAGCGTTTTGCTGACGGCGTCGTGCGATGCGGGCAGCATCGTACCCGTGCGTATCGTGGCGACTGACGGCGACACCCTGAGCGGAGTACCGGTATGAGCGAGACCAGTTGGGCACGGCGCCTGTTCTCGGGCCTGCGCCGCACGTCGGAACGCGTTACCGAAAGCGTGACGACGCTTATCGGCATCGGCCAGCTCGATGAATCGACACTCGATTCGGTCGAGGACGCGCTGATCGCGGCCGATCTGGGATCGCCGACCGCCGCGCGTGTGCGGACGGCGCTCGCGGCCAAGACCTTCGAACGAGGCATCGACGAGCCCGGCCTGCGTGCCGTTATCGCCGAAGAGGTCGCTGCCGTTCTCGCCCCCGTGGCCAAGCCACTGGTGATCGATGCCTTCCCACGTCCTCAGGTCATCCTGGTCATTGGCGTCAACGGGTCGGGAAAGACGACGACCATCGCCAAGCTGGCGCATGTGTTCCTCGAGCAGGATTACGGCGTGATGCTGGCGGCGGGCGACACCTTCCGTGCGGCGGCGATCGGCCAGCTGAAGGTCTGGGCCGGGCGGCTCGGCATTCCGATCGTCACCGGCCCGGAGGGCGGCGACGCAGCAGGAGTTGTATTCGACGCGGTAAAGCAGGCGACGGCGACGGGAATCGACGTGCTGATTGTCGATACGGCGGGTCGGCTGCAGAACAAGCGTGAACTGATGGACGAACTCGCCAAGATCCGCCGCGTCCTCGGCCGCCTCAACCCCGCTGCGCCTCACGATGTCGTGCTCGTGCTCGATGCGACGACCGGCCAGAATGCCCTCAACCAGATCGAGGTGTTCAAGGAAGTCGCCGGCGTCACGGGGCTGGTGATGACAAAGCTCGACGGGACCGCACGCGGCGGCGTGCTGGTCGCCGCTGCCGAGAAATACGGATTGCCGATCCATGCCGTGGGTGTCGGCGAAACGATCGACGACTTGCGCGCGTTCGACGCGCAGGAACTGGCCAATGCGATTGCCGGGGTACAAAAATGAGTGATGCAAAGCCCAAGGCGGCGGGCAATCTGGGCCTGCTATTAGATTATGGGCCGCTGATTGCGTTCTTCGTCGGCTTCAAGATCTGGGGGGTGTTCGGCGGCACCGGCGTCTTCATGGCGGCCATGGTCGTTGCGCTGTTCGTGTCTAGATGGAAGCTGGGCCGCATCGCGCCGATGCTCTGGATTTCGGCGATTCTCATCATTGGCTTCGGTGCGCTGACGATCTGGTTCCACGACCCCGTTTTCATCCAGAAGAAGCCGACGATTATCTACGCCGGATTGGGGATCCTGCTCCTTGGCGGCGTCATGCTCGCAAAACCGCTCCTCAAATACGTGCTCGAGGCCGGATTCGAGGGATTGCATGAACGCGCTTGGCTCGTGCTGTCACGCAATTGGGGACTCTTCTTCCTTGCCATGGCCGGACTTAACGAAGTTCTGGTGCGGCAACTGAGCTTCGACACCTGGCTGTCGGTCAAGGTCTGGGCGCTCGTCCCGCTCTCGATCCTGTTCGGCATTGCGCATGTGCCTTACATGATAAAGAACGGGCTGGGCAGCGAAGAGGCCGTGCCGCCCGCTTCCTAACCCTTCTGGTCGGCCCTGCTCGCGCCTTTTCCGTCGAGGTTCTGTGCCACGAAGTCCCAGTTGACGATATTGGCGAGGACGGTTTCGGCAAACTTCGGCCGGGCGTTGCGATAATCGATGTAATAGGCGTGCTCCCAGACATCGAGCGTCAGAAGCGGCGCCACGCCATGGGCGATCGGCGTGTCGGCATCATGGTAAGAAGTGACCTTGAGTGTCGACCCGTCAAGGACAAGCCAGGCCCAGCCACTGGCGAAATGAGCAACAGCCTCTGCCGCCAGCTTTTTCAAAAGCGCATCGGTCGAGCCGAAGTCGCGGTCAATCATTTCGGCAAGCTTGCCCGATGGCGTTTGCTTCGTCGGCGACAGGCACTGCCAGAAGAAGCTGTGGTTCCAAATCTGCGCCGACTGGTTGAACAGTTGCTTGTCGCCCGGAGCCGTATGATGCGTGATCAGTTCGACCAGCGACATGCCGCCCAGCCCTTTGGCCGCGACCAGTTCATTGGTCTTGGTGACATAGGCCTGGTGATGCTTGCCATGATGGAAATCGAGCGTCTCGGCCGACATGTGCGGCGCAAGGGCGTCACGGGCATAGGGCAGCGGCGGCAAAACGAATGGCATGGTGGGAAAGCTCCAGGATTGAATTCGGGGCTGTAACGCTTCGTGACGGCTTCGGTCGCATCTCTCAAGCCGCTTTTTCCTCAGCTTCGCTTTCGAAGAGCCCGTGCCGCTTCATCGCATGGCGTAGCTGGTCATAGCTCAGGCCGATCGCCTTCGCGGCAGCGCGCTGGTTATAGCGGCAGCGTTGCAGTGCCTCCGCAAGGATGTCGCGCTCATAGGCGGCTATTGCCGTCCGAAAATCCCTGACCTCGGCTGCATTGCGTTTGGGCGTGGCAGCTGCCGGGACGGCTGGCGGCTGCGCTTCCGCCTTCGGGGCGCTCGCAGGCTGGGGCATCCACGGCGAGATGAACGGGTCGAAATCGACCTGGTCGATCGGCCGTTCCTCATCCTGCCAGCGATAGACTGCGCGTTCGACGGTATTGCGCAGCTCGCGCACGTTGCCGGGCCAGTCGTACCGTTCCAGCACTTCCATCACGCCGGGCGAAAACCCCGGCCATTTGCGCCATTCGAGTTCGGACGCCATGCGACGCCCGAAATGCTCGGTCAGCACCGGGATGTCACCAGTGCGCGCACGCAATGGCGGCAAGGTGACCACTTCGAACGCCAGTCGGTCGAGAAGATCGGCACGGAAGCGGCCCTTGTCGACAAGTGACGGCAGGTGCTCGTTGGTCGCGGCAACGATGCGCACGTCTACCCGGATCGCCTTGTTCGATCCGATCCGCGTGACTTCGCCGTATTCGACGGCGCGCAGCAGGCGCTCCTGCGCCCCGGCCGACAGCGTGGCGAGTTCGTCGAGGAACAGTGTGCCGCCGTCGGCTTCCTCGAACCGGCCTTCGCGCGCGCGCGTCGCGCCCGTAAAGGCCCCGGCCTCATGGCCGAACAACTCGGCTTCGATCAGGGTTTCGGCAAGGGCTGCGCAGTTCATTGTGATGAGCGGCGCCGCCCATCGCGGGCTCAGCCGGTGCAGGCGCTCGGCGATCAGCTCTTTCCCGGTGCCGCGCTCGCCGATGAC
>JANMJZ010000092.1:0-2757 GCA_031371635.1 Sphingomonadales bacterium
GCCGCTTGCAAGGCAACGGGCGGTGCTCGATCGCGGCAGCTATGCGGCGGGCAAGGCCGATCTTGGGACAGCGCTGCTGGCGACGCTTGCGGTGGCCGAAGCCGAAGTCGATCTGCTCGACCGCGAAGCCGAAGTCGCACGGGACGCAGTACGCATCAATATCACTTATGCGGGGGACGACCGATGAGCACCGAAGCAACCCACGCGGCGCGTTTCCGCGCAGTCGCTCTGGTCGCCGTCATCGTTGCTGCTGGCGGCGGCTACTGGGTCGGAACGCAACATGACGGTGGCAAGGCGACGACAACTGCCACCGACCCAGGCGGCAAGGTTCTTTATTACTATGACCCGATGTTTCCGAACCAGAAGTTTGACAAGCCGGGCAAGTCGCCTTTCATGGACATGCAGCTTGTCCCTAAACTCGCTGATGGTGGTAGCGCGGGCGCAACGCCCGGTGTCACGATCGACCCCTCTGCCATGCAGAACCTTGGGGTCCGGGTCGTGCCGGCAAAGACCGGAACGCTCGCGTCAAACCTCAACGTCACTGGCAGCATTGACTTCAATCAGCGCGACGTCGCGATTATTCAGGCGCGCTCGGGTGGATTTATAAGCCGCGTCTATGGGCGTGCACCGGGTGACGTAATCCGGGCAGGTGCGCCGATCGCCGATATTCAGCTGCCCGAATGGGGTGGCGCGCAGACCGAGTTCCTGAGCGTCAAGCGCCTCGGCAACCCGTCGCTCACCGCAGCCGCGCGTCAACGACTCAGGCTGCTGGGCATGTCGAACGGCGTCATCAGTGGGGTCGAGCGCAGCGGGCGAACGAACGGCACGGTCACGATTACCAGCCCGATCAGCGGCGTGATCCAGACACTAGATGCCCGCGCCGGCGTGACGCTCGCGATGGGCCAGACGCTCGCGCAGGTCACAGGCCTCGGCACCGTCTGGCTCAACGCCGCAGTCCCTGAAGCGCAGGCTGGCAGTGTTCGCGTTGGGCAAAGCGCGACGGCGACCTTGACCGCATTTCCGGGCGAGACGTTCGTCGGGCGCGTCATTGCGGTGCTGCCGACGACGCAAGCCGACAGCCGGACGCTGACCGTCCGTATCGAACTCACCAATCGCGCCGGGAGGTTGCGACCTGGCATGTTCGCTAACGTCGGATTGGGCGGCGACTCTCGATCTGCACTCCTTGTCCCGAGCGAAGCCGTCATTCGGACCGGCACGCGCACGATCGTGATGCTGTTATCCAAGGACGGTCGCTATCATCCGGCCGAAGTTCGCACCGGGCGCGAGAGTGGCGGCCAGACCGAAATCCTCGAAGGGCTGAGCGAAGGCGAGCAGGTCGTGGCATCCGGCCAGTTTTTGCTCGATTCCGAAGCGAGCCTGACCGGTATTGCCGTCCGTCCGTTGGGCGCCGCGAAGTGATCGAAGCCATCATCCGTGCTTCGGTTAAGGCGCGCGGGCTCGTGCTCGTCGCAGCGCTTGTGCTGACGATCATCGGTATTGGCGCGGTGCGGACAACGCCGGTCGATGCCCTGCCCGATTTGTCTGACGTGCAGGTCATCATCCGCACGACTTATCCGGGACAAGCGCCGCAGATCGTCGAGAATCAGGTCACCTATCCGCTGACGACGACGATGCTCTCGGTGCCGGGTGCGCGCGTCGTGCGCGGCTACTCGTTTGTTGGCGACAGTTTTGTCTATGTTCTGTTCGAGGACGGCACCGATCTTTATTGGGCGCGCAGCCGCGTGCTCGAATATCTCAGCCAGGTCCAAGGCCGATTGCCTGCGGGCGCGACCGCCTCACTCGGCCCCGACGCCACCGGCGTTGGCTGGATCTATGAATACGCACTGGTCGACAAGACCGGTCGGCACGACCTCGCGCAGCTTCGCAGCATCCAGGATTGGTTCCTGCGGTACGAGCTGAAGGCCGTTCCGGGCGTCGCCGAGGTCGCCAGCATCGGCGGCATGGTCAAACAATATCAGATCGTCGTCGATCCGCAGAAGCTCGCCGCCTATGGCGTGACGGCGAACGACGTCAGTGACGCGCTCAAGCGCGCCAATCAGGAAACTGGGGGCGGTGTCGTCGAAATGGCCGAAGCGGAATATATCGTTCGCGCGACTGGTTATCTCAAAACGCTCGATGACTTCCGCGCCGTGCCGCTCAAAAGTGCGGGAGGCATCCCGGTCACCGTCGGCGATGTCGCGACCGTGCAGATCGGTCCCGACATGCGGCGCGGGATTGCCGAGCTAAATGGCCAGGGCGAAGTTGCGGGTGGCGTCATCGTGATGCGGCAAGGCAAGAACGCCCGTGACGTGATCGAAGGCGTTCGCAGCAAGCTCGCCGAACTCAAGGCCGGCCTGCCGCCCGGTGTCGAGATCGTTACCACCTATGACCGCTCGGGCTTGATCGACCGCGCGGTCGAGAATCTGACCGGAAAGCTCTTCGAGGAATTTGCGATCGTGGCGCTCGTCTGCGCGCTGTTTCTCTGGCACGTCCGCTCAGCGCTGGTTGCGGTGTTGACGCTGCCGCTCGGTATCGTGATCGCGTTCATCGTGATGCGCGTGCAGGGGCTGAACGCCAACATCCTGTCACTGGGCGGTATCGCCATCGCCATTGGCGCGATGGTCGATGCGGCGGTCGTGATGATCGAGAACGCACACAAGCATCTTGAACGCTGGGCGCATGATCACCCCGATGGGGAATTAAAGGGCGCGGAACGCTGGCGGGTCATCACCGATGCCGCCGCTGAGGTCGGCCCCG
>JANMJZ010000117.1:0-8878 GCA_031371635.1 Sphingomonadales bacterium
TACGACGCTGAAATGCCCTATATGCTGCGCCTCACGGGCGATGGGGTCGCCATCCACGCCAGCTACGTACGCCCGGGTTCGGCAACCCATGGCTGTATCGGCGTGCCACTGGCATTTGCCCGGCTGCTCTATGCCCAGGTCAAGCTGGGCGACCGGGTGGCAATCGTTCGGTCCTGATTTCGCACCAAATCGTGAAGCCGACGCCTTGCATAAAACAGTACTAATACTGGAATAACCAAGGCCCGAAACACGGGCTAAAAGCTTCGCATGTCACCACCGTCCTTCTGTTGAAGGAAGGGGTGCCTTGCCAGTCCTATTTCGCGCCAAGCGCCTGATGGCCCTGATAACTGCCGCATGCTCGCCATTGCTCATCGGTGCGACCAGCCTTTCGTCGGGTTTCGAGACCCGCGTACTCGCGGCGCACAATCGGGAGCGGGCCAGCCTCGACATCCCGCCCTTGCGGTGGAACATGGCGCTCGCCGCCGACGCCCAGAAATGGGCCGACCATCTCGCGGCTACCGGATCGTTCAAGCATGCGCCCGAGCGGGACGACGACCCGCAAGGCGAAAACCTTTGGGCGGGCACCCGTGACGCCTTTGTCCTCGAATCACGCGTCGGGGCGTGGATCCGCGAAAAAAGCTATTTCAAACAGGGCGTCTTCCCCCACAACAGTACGACCGGTAACGTCGAGGACGTGGGCCACTATACGCAGCTGATCTGGCGCGACACACGCCAAGTCGGGTGCGCACAGGCTGCAGGCGGGCGCGAAGATATCCTGGTATGTCGCTACAGCAGCGCGGGAAACTACATCGGAGAGCGCGTCTACTGAACGTTCTTCACCGGCTGGGTCGGCTGTAAACCTGCGCCAGTGCCCTGATTTGCCCGATCGGCGAGCAATACATAGGTCTGCTTGTCGACATGCAGCACGGGCTTGGGGCCAATATCCGATTTCAGGGCATGGTCAGGCACGTCGATATGCTCGCTGATCGGCGTCTTCAACGCGGTCGCGCGCTGCGGATCGGACCCGTGCAGCTCATCGGCGATCAGAAGACCGAACGACGAAGTGTCAGGTTGCCACTTGCCTGCAAAACCGACCGTGGCAATTTCCGGCTCAAGCCGGCTACGCGTAAATGCCCCAGCCCTGCCAAAGCCGCCTTTCCACCGATAGAAGAGCTGCGTCTTGATCAGGTTCGCAAAGTCGAGGCTGGATGCCCAGTAGGGAACGACCTTGTTCGTGTGATAATGCGTAGCGAGGCCGACGGGCGCATAGACATATCCCTCGAGGGCCGCTTTCGCGATGCGTTTCGCAGCTGCCCAGCCTGCTTCGTTCGGCTTGCGGGCGAGCGCACCATCGCAGGTAAAGGTGAACTGGCATCCGGTGGGACGTTCGGCACCCTGATAAACGACACCGCAGATCGACGCGGGAAATACCGGGTGGCGCGCCCGGTTGATCACGACCTGCGCAACGGCGCGCTCGCCATCCGGTCCATCGCTGGCAGCCTCGTAATACACCGCACTGGTCAGGCATTCGGTCGCCGCATCTCGATTTTCCGGCTGGATGAAGAACGGTCTGGCGGCAGGTCCAGGATCCGTCTCTTTGGCCCTGAGCGCGTTCGTGGCCATGGCGTCTTCCGGCGCCATGGGAAGAAACTCCAGAGGCTCGACCGTGGGCAAGCTCGTCTGCGGCATGATCGCGGCCCTCTGCATATCGCCGGCACGCGGGCCTTGAGCAGCAGGGTCGATGTGACGACCGCCGCGATATTGATACGCGCCGACAGCGATCAGCGCCGCAAGCAGGCAAAGAAGAACAGCCCTGGCCGCAGTCGGTTTCATCGCTTCGCCTCACGACAGTAGGGAAGCCCTTTAATGCCTTGCGCTGCGAACCGGAGGGCGAAAAACTGCCCTGGTTTACCAGTTTCCGTGTCGTTTTGAGAACCGGTGGCACGATGGCCCGTCAGCTGGCGGACAAGCGCCCTGGATTGCGGCGAATGCGCACGATGTTCAGGCTGGCAGCCCGCAAGCGACAAATGGCTTTGCCCGACCGCTGCCAGGCGTTCCAGCCATGGGCCCTCTTGGCGCAAATGTCGGTAACCGGGCGAGACGTGCATGGCAGGCTCAACGCGCGAGAGCGGCGTTACGCCTCAGTTGTCGTAATACCTCTGGTACGACGGCGTACGCCTGCGCTTTCTGGTAGCAAAAGCCCATAGCGCGAGAGCGATACCGGCTTGTGCCAGCAAGGCGAGAACGCCCGTGAGCAAGCCCGCAGCCGCCAGCGAGTGAGCCATCCAGATCGCGACGGCCAGTAGCGCCACATAGACGAGGCAGGCCAGCAGCACGCGCCAGCGCCGCCGGGGCGCGGCAGCATCGAAGGGCGCCACCACGGCCAGGCTGGCCGCGCCGATCAGCAATGCGCCCGCCACCTCAAGCGTCTCATAGGCGACAAATGCCCAGACGGCCGCCACCAGTGTCAACGCCACAAGGAGCAGAGCGCACATTCGAAGCCGTAACATTGCCGTCCCCATAAACCGATTGCGTTAACGTGCCGTCGCATGCCGACGTAATTCGGGTGCAATCACGCCCGATCGGAACCGACACCGCTTGCCTCAGGCCGGATAGCCTTTAGCGCAAAAGCAGCATCATGCCATACACGGCGCAGCAGCTTGTACCATCCCGATTCCCAAGCCTCGTCATTTGGCGGATTGGGCTTGCTGAACAATTGCCGACATCTGATCCTGTGCCGCGGAAGCGCGGGCCGCACAGGCACGCATGACGGGTGCGGCTTCCTTTGCAGGAACGCCAGTGCCCTGCGCACGAACGGCGGCAGACAGCGCCGCCGTGTCCATCCGGCCGTTGATCCTGCCAAGATAGAAGGCAGCGGTCATCGACGAAGCGCGACGCGAATTGTCCTCCTTCGCCAGACGGGCGTAGCCGGAACTGATGAGCAAGCACCGCACGTCGTCGTCGAGAGCTTTCGCAGCGACACCGATCGGCATCGACAAGGCAAGGAGGCCGCAGCCAAAAAGAATGGTTTTCATGGCAATCCCCTTAACATGGCTCAGTCCCGACGGGAACGGGTACCGGAAGCAGACGGTTCCTTGAAAAGGGGCAAACGGACGAGAGGGGACAGTCAGCGATTGGTATGAGCGCGGGCGAGTTGCGTCGCGATGACTTTTGCCCTGAGCGCGTGCATCGCCCCATGGGTGCGGTTTGCCATGCCCTGCAATGCCGCCTCGCCCATCGCGCGCAGGCGTTCCGGCTCGGCCGCGGCACTCGTGAGTGCGGCAGCAAGCGCGTCGGCGTCATTGGGTTCGAAAAGCAGACCGGTACGTTCCTGTTCGACGATCTGACGATTACCCGACGTCGCACTCGCAAGTACCGGCAGCCCCCGGGCGAAGGCGTCGAAAATGATGCGCGGCTGTTCGTCGCTGATGGTGGGCACGACAAGGGCGGCATAATGGTCGAGCAGCGCGGAAAAGGCCGTGCCATAATCCACCGGCTCGAGGAGCTTTACGAGCGAAGGCATTTCATCCTGCGCCCGCAGCACGACTTCCCGCAAGTCGCCTTCCCCGATGATGTCCACGGGCACGCGGCTGCGCCTGATCGCTTCGAGGAGGATTCGCACGCCCTTCGCATCCGTCAGCCGGCCGGCAAACAGGATGGCGGATCCCTTTTCTGATGCCAGTCCGGCGAGGCGGTCGCGCGTGATCAGCTGGTCTTCGTCCACCCATACGGCGGGAAGCACGTGCGCCGTCTCTTGCGGACCCATGTGGAGCCCGTCGAGATAGGACTGGGTCGTGAAGAAGGTCAGGTCGCAATAGCGGGTGAGTGCGCGGTTGACGGCTTCGTGCATCCGGGCACGCAGGCGGGCGAACGGTGCGGCGCGGGCACCCGGGGGTATGCGCCAAAAGGCCGATTCGACGACCAGAACGGTGAAGCGTCGCCGGAAATGCGCGATTGGAATGGCGATCCATCCCAACGGATAGGGCCACCCTGCGACCCCGGTATGGACAATACGGGCAGCAGCTATGGCCGGCCACAGCTTTGCCGCTATCCGCGGCCATGTCAGGTAGGACAGGCGGCCCATGACGGGCAGCGGGCGGATGGCAATCCCGCCGCGCGTGATCCGTTCCCACGATGCAAGCGGTTGCGAATTTGATACGGGGCAGGCGATCGACAGGTCGGCGATCTCCGCGAGGTGCGCCTCCAGGTCCTTTCGCCAGAGCGGGTCCGCCCAATAGTCTCCATCGTACCAGTGCAGCTGGATGTTCAGGACGAGCAGATACGGTTCGGTGATCACGATCGGCTCTCCACAGGGCACGGCCTAAACCATCGTCACGACAGTGGCGCCGTATTTTTTGCCAACTCGACCCGAAAGCGAGGTCAGAAGGCGTTGGGGTGAACGATGACCCTGAACGTCGACAGCAGGATGCCGATGTCCCGCCAGATCGACCATTGCTCGAAATATTCGAGGTCGGATTTGAGGCGCAGGATCAGGTCGTCGCGGCGCAGCGTCGCGCCGCGAAAGCCCCGCACCTGTGCAAGCCCGGTGATGCCGGGCTTCAGGGCGTGACGGTGCCAGTAGGTCTGGTCGACGTCCCAGAACAATTCCATGCCGGCGAGGGAGCCGAGGGCATGGGGGCGTGGCCCGACGAGGCTCATGTCGCTGGCCAGCACATTGAACAGCTGCGGCAGTTCGTCGATGCTCGTGGCGCGGATGAAGCGTCCCACGCGGGTCACGCGGACATCGCCGCGTTCCGTCGACTTGCTGCCATCCTCGTCACAGTCATCGACATGCATCGAACGGAATTTGTAGAGCTTGAACAGCCGGTTGCCGCGACCGAGGCGCTCCTGGTGGAACAGCACAGGGCCCCGCGTGTCGAGCTTGATGGCAAGCGCGACGATCGCCATGATCGGTGTGAGCAGAATGATCGTCGGGACCGTCAGCAGCAAGTCGAGCACCCGCTTCTGGAAGCGCTGACGCAGATCGAGGATGCCCGTCGAGATCTGCATCGCGGGGTAGCCATGCAGCCGGACGACCGATGTCCCCCCCAGTGAGTCGAACTCCGGGATCAGGACGTGCGAAGGGACGTCGGTGCCCTTGAGGATCAGCGCCCAGTTGGCGCGCTCTTCGACGGGGCAGCAGACCAGCACCGAATCCACGCCCCGGATCATGTGGCCGAGGCGGTTGAGCATCATCGGATCGCGCGGATCGGGGCGCAGGCCCAGCGCTTCCGCGTCGATAACGTCCGGACCGGAAAGTCCGTCGATCGAGCAACGATCGACGATCACGAGCTGGTTCAACAGCCCGTGTTTCCAGCGACGGGTACGGCTGTGCATGACCCAGCGGCCGAGCGTCAGGCTGGCCGGGGTCAGCACCATGCCGACGCCGAGCACGAGGCGCGAAAGCTGTTCGGACGATTGAAGGGAAAAGGCGATGAGCAGAACCAGCCCGATTGCCTGCGCGGCCGCGACGACGACGCGGCCGAGACCGTGACGCCAGTCGGCAACCGACTGGTAGCTGTAGGCGCCGTTGTTGAGGGCGAACAGCAAGGTGACGGGGATGAGCAGAAAGCCCAGCGTGGGGCCGCTGCTGACAGACGCCGTTTCACGAAGCAGGCCAGCCAGGAAGAAGGTAAAGAACAACGCAGATGCGTCGGCAATCACCAGCCCGGCATGATACCGATATCGCAGCGCCTGTCGCGACGGCAAGGTTTTGAGCGCGGGCACCGGATCGGCAGATACGTCAGCAGAGGGTGGAAAAACAGGGCTCATAAACGTTACCGCACCACACTCACGAACCAGCCGAATTCACCGCCGTATAACTGAATTGCTGTCAGTTGATGGGATAGCTTAAACCTTATCAGTTCCGGCGGAGGCCGTCCCATAATCTGGAAGGCACGAACCGACGTTCTAGCGACGATGCGTCATAGCCAATTAGCTATGAGAACACCAGTAACCACATATCCCATGGCCAGCATCGCATAGCCGCCTGTCCGGGAGCAAAACTGGGTCAGCCTTTCGACGGCTCCCACAGGGGTAGCCATGCCTGCCGAATCATAGTCGCGCAGTTGCCGGGCCAGATTTGCCTGAAGTGCGGCGACATGTCCTCCCGCATCGTAATGATGGCTGGTTGTAGCCCGGACTGCGGGATCGCGGTCGCCGGTTGCGCGCTGGGCTTGTGTCATGACTGCGTATCCTTCCGGTCCCGGACTACGCGCGATTGGTCACCAAAGGGTTAAATACCGGCTAGTTACAGGCCTGAGCCAACCGCAACGGGAACGGTGGAGGGTTGACGGCTGCGGTCTACCTACTGCGGCATCGGGATCCGTCGGCAACCCGACGATAGCCTAAAATTTGAAGGAAAACGGGTGTAGACCCGCCAAGGGCTAATCGCGCTCCTTAACGGAACACCAGCAAAAGCAAACCGATCAGCGCGATCCATACCCCAAGCGCGAAAATCAAACCATTGACGAGGCCCCACGCCACGCCCAGCCCTTCGCGCCGGGCAAGAGACGCCCGGGTGTCTTCGCTGGGATCCTTCGTGAGCACCGCGCCTCTCCTTCCTCCGACCGGCGGCTGTTCCGCCTAATCCAGTCTAGAGTACTAACTGCATATCGCGTGTCCACGACAAACACAATGAGGGACGGCCCCAATAGGAACCGTCCCTCAAAGTACTTCAAAAATGAAGAAACGTATTAGGCGAAGTTGACCTTCACCGTCGAGCGGCGACGCAGCGAGCCACCCACGAGGGCGAAACCGAAGATCATCATTGCCCATGCAGCAGGCTCAGGCACGGCAACGGCGAGGTTGTCGAACTCGAACGCATTGTACGTCGAATTGAACGTCGCGCCGGTCAGCAGCGAGCCCGAGGTGACGCGATAGGTCACAACGCCGTTGGTCTCGGCAATCGTGCGGTTACCGGGATTGTCGAGCGACGGATCGCCAACGATCGCGCCGCCGGTGAGAACGGTCGACGTACCGTCAGCATAACGCAGCGTCAGCGAGTTGTAGGTGTCGATCGAACCGATGACGAACGAGAAAAGCTTCGACGCAGCGAAGTCAAATACGAAAGTACCACCGGTATTGACAGCCGCGTAGTTACCCGTGCTGCCAAAAGCAGGCCGTGCTGCGTCAAGGCCAGTGTTGGTGTACGTGAACGCGTTGATGCCGATCGAAGCACCGGTTGCGAGCGCATCGAAATTCTGGATGACCTTCGCATCAGCCGGGATGACACCGCTGCCGCCGTCGAAAGTGATCGTCGTAGCCGCCTGCGCCGCACCTGCTGTACACGCGAGCGCCATGGCGCCCGCCAACATAACCTTCTTCATATTTCCAACCCTTTTAAAAACTGCCGCTGATCGAAGGGCCCCCCTGCGCGACTCGAGATCAGTAGCGAACCTTCAACTATTTGTTAGGGATTTATACTGCATCGCACAACAATCATTTTTTTGTCATATCGCAATATGATCGTCTCAAATCGAGACTCTTGCGACCTTGTCCTGACATAATGATCCAAATGAATCAGCGACTTGGCATTCGCTCTGCCCATCACCTCCGATGAAGCGGGCGTCGCGGACTCCTCGGCGCCGACCACACAAATTTGCTCGAATTTAATGCTTGAAGGGCTTCAGCACGATCCAGACGTAAACAGGGATCGTGACGATAAAGAGCGTTGCGATGATCGGATGCCCACTGTTGCCGAGATAATTGCCGACTGCACACGCCAGGGCCGGCGGCAGATAGTCGATCATGCGATCCACCTGAACTTCGGCGGTTGATCGCTGGAGGAAAAGCACGATCAGACCTGCGAACAGCGCAACCGTGATCCAATCAAAAACCGTTTCCACCCAGTGTCCCTCATCTTTTGAGCCTTGCGCTTACATTCATCCGAAGATTGAGGCAATTGGCCACATTCAGGGCTGCGGGCGCAGCGCATCGCGCACCGCACGCAGCTTTGGCGCCTGCGCGGGCGATTCGTCCTCGCGGGTGGCGAGTCCCCACGCGCCGGAGACGGCGGAGGGTGCCACGCTCGTCAGCAGACAGAGCGTGTCACCGACCTGTTGCCTCCACAGCAAGAGATATTGCCGATACAGGTCATACATAGCCGGGTCATGCTGCAGTTGCTCGAGAAGCGGTACTTGCGCCGGCAACACAAGGCTCTGCCCGCCCTCATAAGCCATGTAGCGCTTGCCATAGCGCACTGCGATCCGCCGGTTTTCTATCGCTTGCTGGATCGAAATCGGCAGATCCTCAGCGAGTGCAGCGAGGCTGCTTTCGCGGGTATTCCGAGCGCCACCGAGCGTCATGCCGAAATAAGGGGCCGTTGCCAGCGCATCGACGTGTGCCAGCGTATCGCCAAAGGCCAGGGCGATCTCGGCGGTCTCGGGCACGACGTGCTGCGTGGACAAGACCCGTACCAGCCCTCCCCTGCCCGCGAACGCCGCTTCCCAAAGCCGCATGACTTCGCCCGTGCGTTCGGCGTAGCGGCGCATCCCGGCTTCCCGCTCGTTGCTACCAAGCTTTCGTGCCAGGCCTTCCGCCACTGCCTGACGCCCGACGGCAAAGCCGGTATTCCAGACCTCATTACCGACCTCGACATAGACGTGGCGGTCCGGCGGCAGGAGCGACCGGGCCATCAGGGCAAACCGCGTTACGTAATCCGGATCCGCATTCCACGGGATTACGAACCACGGATCCGCCCGCAGTTCACGCACAAGCGCCAGCATATCTTCAATCGACACGCCGTCGCCGCTCAGACGATTGCCCGTCGGCATGCGACGGTTGTGCCAGGTGATGGGCTGGTTGGCGTTGGCATTCTGCCAGTCCATGAAGCGGATGACGCCGTAACCGCGCAAGGTGGTGAGAAACGCGGGACGAA
>JANMJZ010000186.1:0-52152 GCA_031371635.1 Sphingomonadales bacterium
AGCGACGATCAGCGTGCGTTCGAACTGGCCGGTATTTTCCGCATTGATGCGGAAATAGGTGCTCAGCTCCATCGGGCAGCGCTCCCCTTCCGGAATGTAGACGAACGTGCCGTCACTGAAGACCGCGCAGTTCAATGTGGCGAAGTAGTTGTCGTGCATCGGCACGACCTTCCCCAGCCACTTCTTCACCAGCTCGGGATATTCGCGGATCGCCTCGCTGATCGAGCGGAAGATGACACCCGCGCGTTCGAGTTCGGCGCGGAAGGTCGTGGCGACGCTGACGCTGTCGAACACGGCATCCACGGCAATCTTGCGGCTGCCCTCGACGCCGGCGAGCATTTTCTGCTCCTCGATCGTGATGCCGAGCTTTTCGTAGACACGCAGAATTTCGGGATCGACTTCGTCGAGGCTGCCGAGCTTCGGCTTCGCCTTGGGCGCGGCGTAATAATACGCGTCCTGATAATCGATCGGCGGGACGTTGAGCTTGGCCCAGTCGGGCGGTGTCATCGTCAGCCACATCCGGAACGCCTTCAGCCGCCAGTCGAGCATCCATTTCGGCTCGTTCTTCTTGGCGGAGATGAAGCGGACGGTATCCTCGGTCAGCCCCTTGGGCGCGAAATCGGTTTCGATGTCGCTCGACCAGCCATGCTCGTAATCGGCGACGCTGGCGGCAGCGTCGCGCGCGGCCTGGTCCTTGACGGGGAGATCGGTCATGCCTGCACCTGTGCCAGTTGCGTCAGCGGCACTGCCGCGAGCGCGCCGCGAACCGCATCATTGACCGTGCCCCAGTGCGGCTTGGTCAGGCATTGTCCGTCGAGCGCGCAATCGTCGCGGTGCTCATCCACGCAGGTGGTCATGGCAATGGGGCCTTCAATGGCTTCGATAATGTCGGCGAGCGAAATGGCGGCCGCCGGACGTGTCAGCTTGAACCCGCCACCGGTGCCGCGCAGAGACGAGAGCAGCCCGGCGCCCGCGAGCTTCTGCATCAGCTTTTGCGCGGTCGGGAGCGGCACGCCGGTTTCGGCACTCAGTTCGGTTGCCGACAGGCGGGCACCGCAGCCGTGGCGGGCGGCGGCGCTCATCATCACGACGGCATAATCGGCAAGGCTGGAGAGTCGCATGTCACAATCGGATATAATCACTCCGATTTAAAAGTCACGTCTTCCTGACGAGGGGCGCGACCCCTTCGACTTCGGTGCGCTTGAGCGTCAGCGTGGCCAGCGTCGGCAGGTCGTCGGCGATCCGGGTGGGTGTAACGCCTGTAAATGCCTTGATCTCACGGATGAAATGCGACTGGTCGTAGAAGCCGTCGGCAAGAAGGTCCTGCGGTCCGGCCTCCCCCTTGGCCAGCGCGATGGCTGCTTTCAGCGCGCGATATTTTCGCGACAAAAGTTTCGGCGGGGACCCGTAATAGGCGTTGCAGCGTCGCTCGACCTGGCGGCGCGACAGGCCGGTTGCGGCGATCAGGGTATCGACATCGGGAGACGGGTGCGAGTCGAGCCAGTCGTCGACGATCCGCGTGAAATCGAAAGCTGCAGATTTTCCCCGACCCACGACGGCATCGGCGAACTTCGTGCCGATCGCCACCCGTTCGTCGAGCGACGCTGCCGCCTTCAAGGCCTCGGGTACGCCGCGCAGTTCGGCGCCGAACAATTCACGGGCGTCGATCACCCGATTGACGAGCAACGATGCCTCGAAATCGAGCAGGCTGCTCCAGCCGGCGGGGAGCAGCCCGACTCCGAAGAGGTGGATGGGTCCCCAGACCTTGATGTCGACGGGTCCCGTCGTCGGCCCCACGATCTGTATCTCCGGCGCGCGCTGGACGTGGCCATCGGCAAAGCGATATTCGCCGCGTCCCATCAGGTTGACGCGAAACTGGGCAAGATCAGCCTTGTCGGTGTCTTCCCACAGCGGAATGTCCGCCTTCAGTTCGTAGAAGACGGAGAGATGGTTCCGCAGATGCTCGGGCGGCATCGCGTAGTCGAGCGTGATTGCGCCCGGCGGCTGCACTGTCTTGCCCATGTTGCGCCCGTAACTACCCCTAGTTGCCGGACGATCTATGCTATTCGAATGTTAAAGAAAAGCGGCCCGGGCGATGGTTCGCCCGGACCGCCAGTTAAAGGTTTCCGTGTGGACGGACCACACGAAGCCCTTCGGGTCGCAAGGCGGCGATTAATCGGTACGGTAGCGAGTCGTATTGTACGGAATCGACATTCCGCAAAAATGCGTAAGCTTCGCATGATTTTGACGCAACGCCCCGCGAACGATAGCCGCCTGTCCCATGTCCCTGTTCGATCTCGCCCGCCCCGCCCTGTTCCGTATCGACCCGGAACGCGCCCATGGCATGACGCTTGCCGCGCTAAGACTGGCGCCGCCACGAGCAGCGCTTCACGACCCGGTGCTGGCGACACGCGTTGCAGGGGTCGACTTTCCGTCGCCGGTTGGCCTCGCTGCCGGGTTCGACAAGGATGCCGAAGTGCCCGACGCCATGCTGGGGCTGGGTTTCGGCTTTGTCGAAGTGGGTACGCTGACGCCGCTGCCGCAGGAAGGAAATCCCCGGCCACGGCTGTTTCGCCTCGTCGAGGACGAAGCGGTGATCAACCGCATGGGGTTCAACAACCGGGGTCAGGCAGCCGCGCTTGCCCGACTGCAGCGACGCAAGCGGCGCGGGATCGTGGGCGTCAATATCGGGGCGAACAAGGACGCGGCCGATCGCGTTGCCGATTATGTTGCCGGGGTCCGCACGATGGCGAGCGTGGCCGACTATTTGACCGTCAACATCTCTTCGCCCAACACGCCGGGCCTCAGGGGACTGCAGGACCTGGGGCCGCTAACCGATTTGCTGACGGCAATCGCCGAGGTCCGCACGCCAGGCGGTCCGCCGCTGTTCCTGAAGGTCGCGCCCGACCTGACGCCGGCCGATATCGATGGCATCGTCAAAGCGGCATCGGGCCGGGTCGATGCGCTGATCGTGTCCAACACGACGATCATGCGCTTCGACAATCTGCGATCGCCGCACAGGGCGGAGGCGGGCGGCCTGTCGGGCGTGCCATTGCGCGGTCATGCCTATGAAAGACTTCGCGATTTCAGGCGGGCCACGGGCGGGGCCATTCCCCTGATCGCAGCCGGCGGTATCGACAACGCGGAAGAAGCCTATACCCGCATCCGCAATGGTGCCTCGCTGGTGCAGCTATACTCCGCGCTCGTCTATCGGGGGCCGGGGCTCGCCCGCCAAATCGCAGACGGTCTTGCACGCCAGCTGAAGCTCGATGGCTTTGCCCGTGTTGCCGATGCCGTAGGGGTAGACGCGGTTTAGCTTGCGGCCCTAGGGTGCGCGCCATGATCCGCAAACTCATCGGCCTGATCGCCCTGTTCGCCGCGCAGCCTGTCCTTGCCAACGGGGGTGTCGTGTCGGCGGCCGACCCGCGAGCTGCCGAAGCGGGGCAGCAGATCCTGCGCGAAGGCGGCAGTGCGGCCGACGCGATGATGGCCATGATGCTCGCCCTGACCGTGGTCGAACCGCAATCGTCGGGCATCGGCGGGGGTGGGTTCTTCCTGTACCACGATGCGCGCACCGGGCGGATCGCGACGGTCGACGGGCGCGAGAAGGCCCCGGCGAGCGCGAAGCCCGAACTGTTTCTGGGAGCCGATGGCAAGCCCCTGCCGTTCATTCAGGCCTTCCCCGGCGGCAAGTCGGTAGGCGTACCCGGCAACATCCGCCTGATGGAGCGCGTCCACGCGCGCTGGGGCAAGCTGGGCTGGGGCAAGTTGTTCGGACCCGCGATCAAGCTGGCGGAAGAGGGCTATGCCGTGAGCGCCCCGACCGCATCGCTGTTGCGCACGGTCGCGCCCCTGTGGAAGGATTTCCCGGCGGCGCGCGCGATCTATTGGAACGGCGACAAGCCAAAGGCAGAGGGCGAAACGATCAGGAACCCGGCGCTTGCGGCCACATTGCGTCGCATCGCCAAAGGAGGGGCGCGCGCTTTCTACACGGGCCAGACGGCCCGCGCGATCACCGCCGCCGTCGCGGGGTCGACACGCAATTCGACCCAGCTGACGGCCGCGGACCTGATGGCGTACAAGGCGATCGACCGTGCGGCACTCTGCCGCCCTTACCGACAGTACAAGGTCTGCGGCATGGGCCCGCCCTCATCGGGCGCGACCACCGTGCTGCAGATGCTGGGCATGATCGAACGCTTCGACATGAAGGCGCTGGGCCCCGACAGCCCGGTCGCCTGGCATCTGATCGCTGAGGCCATGGGTCTGGGCTATGCCGATCGCGAGAAGTATCTGGGTGACCCGGGGTTCGTGAAAGTGCCCGTCGCAGGGCTGCTCGACCCGGCGTATGTCAAGTCGCGCTCGGCGCTTATCTCGGAAAAGTCCTCGCTCGCGAAATATGAGGCGGGAACACCGCCCGGGGCAGAGGCGCGCACCGCGGCGTTGTCGTCCGAAGTGGCTGGTACGACGCATTTCGTGGCTGTCGATGGCACGGGCAATGTCGCCAGCATGACCTCCACCGTCGAGGGACCGTTCGGCAGCCAGCTGGTGGCCGAAGGGTTCGTGCTCAACAACGAGCTGACCGATTTCACCTTTGCCCCGGTCAAGGACGGCGCGCCCGTCGCCAATGCGGTTGCGGCAGGCAAGCGTCCGCTGTCCTCGATGTCGCCGACGATCGTCTATGGCCCCGATGGCAAGGTCATCCTCGCGGTCGGCTCTGCAGGCGGAAAGCGCATCATCATGCACGTGATGAAGGCGCTGGTCGGCGTGCTCGACTGGGACCTGCCGGCGCGCGACGCGCTGGGGCTGCCGAATATCTATTTCGGCGGCGACGCGATCCTCGTCGAACAGGGGACGAAGCTGTCAGCCATGTCGGGCGCGTTGGCGGCGCTTGGCCGCACGGTGGTCGCAACCGATCTCGGCTCGAAACTGAACGCAATCCAGCGCACTCCCGTCGGCTGGGTCGGTGCTGCCGACCCGCGTGGCAAGGGCGAAGCATTGAGCGAATAAAGCCGACGTCAGCGACACGCACGCGGCACGAAGGAGAGACATGCGGACGTTCGAACAATTTCCCAATCTGGTGACGATGTTCTTCACCCGGGCGCGCGAGAACGGCGACGCGCCGTTCCTGTGGCACAAAGCCGGCGGCGTCTGGCAGTCACGCAGCTGGACGCAGACCGCGCGCGAGGTCGCAAGCCTTGCCGCCGCACTTAAGGCGATGGGCCTTGTGCGGGGCGACCGGGTCATGCTGGTGAGCGAGAACCGCCCCGAATGGTGCATCGCCGATCTCGCGATCATGGCCGCCGGCTGCGTGACGGTACCGACCTATGTCACCAATACCGAGCGCGACCACGCCCATATTCTCGGCGATTCGGGCGCGAAGGCGGCGATCGTATCGACAGCCAAGCTTGCGCGGACTCTGCTTCCGGCCGTGCTTCGCTCGACGCATTGCAAAACCGTGATCGGCATCGAGGACATTCGCGTCGGCCAGTCGGGCGACATTACCTTGCACGACTGGAAGACACTGCTCGCCAGCCAGACGCCCGACGTCGTGGCGGCAACGACCGCGGCCGATTTCCAGCGCCACGACCTCGCCTGCCTCATCTACACCAGCGGCACCGGCGGAAGCCCGCGCGGCGTGCGCCAGCACCACGGCGCGATCCTGCACAATGTCGCCGGGTGCATCGACATCGTGTCGAACGACTATGGCTGGGACGACGAGATCTTCCTGTCGTTCCTGCCGCTAAGCCACGCTTACGAACATTCCGGCGGGCAGTTCCTGCCCATCGGCCTCGGTGGGCAAATCTATTATGCCGAAGGGCTGGAAAAGCTTGCCTCCAACATCGAGGAAGTGCGCCCGACCCTGATGGTCGTCGTGCCGCGCCTGTTCGAGGTATTGCGCGCTCGCATCGTCAAGACGATCGAGAAACAGGGCGGCCTGGCGCCGAAGCTCCTAGACCGGGCGTTGTCGCTGGGTGCCAAGGATCTGGGCAAGGGCATTCCCTTCTGGGACCGGCCGGTGGACTTCTTCATCAAGAAGACGCTGCGGCCAAAGGTTCAGGCCAAGTTCGGTGGACGGATCAAGGCGCTTGTTTCGGGCGGCGCCCCGCTCAACCCCGAAATCGGCATCTTTTTCCACGCGCTCGGCCTGACGCTGTTGCAAGGCTATGGCCAGACCGAGTCCGGCCCCGTCATCAGCTGCAACCGGCCCAAGGTGGGTCTGAAGATGGATACCGTCGGCCCGCCGATGAAGGACACCGAGGTGCGGATTGCCGAGGACGGCGAGATCCTGGTGCGCGGCGAACTCGTCATGCATGGATATTGGAATAACGAGGCGGAAACGGCGCGCGTCCTGATCGACGGCTGGCTGCACACGGGTGACGTGGGGCACATCGACGATGCGGGCCGCATCGTCATCACCGACCGCAAAAAGGACCTGATCGTCAACGACAAGGGCGACAATGTCAGCCCCCAAAAGGTCGAGGGGATGCTGACGCTTCAGCCCGAGATCATCCAGGCGATGGTCGCCGGCGACAAGCGACCGCATCTTGTAGGGCTGATCGTGCCCGACCCCGAATGGCTGCAGGAATGGTGCGTCAGGAACGACGTGAAGCCCGACTGCACGGCGCTATGCGGCGACCCGGCGGTCCAGAGAGCGATCATGATGGCCGTCGACCGCGTCAATGCCGAGCTGTCGGTGACCGAAAAGGTCCGGCGCGTTTGCCTGACCGCCGACGCCTTCACCGTCGACAACGAAATGCTGACGCCGTCGATGAAGATCAGGCGGCACAAGATTCGCGAAGTCTACGGAGAGCGGCTCGATTCGCTGTACAAGGCCTAGTTTCCGGTGCGGGCAAGGCGCTTTGCGTCATGCATCAGTGGCGCAGATGCCACGCGACACCAGGTCGGGGAAAAAAAGCGAGTCACGAATGGGCGGCGCCGATCCGTGAGGGGTGCGGCATAAGTTGATGGAGCGCGCGATTTATCCCGGTGGCTGCGCGCCGATCGCACCCCTTCGAGATCTGGAACCCGCGGCAAACCGCAATTCTGCGCGACGATTTGTTAACCGCAGCGCGCGAGTGTCGCAGCTCGCTTCAACCCTGCTGCATGAGAACATCCTTGCTTAAGACGATACGACCCGAGCAGGCTACCCTGGGCATGTACGTCCACTCGATCTCAGGTGGCTGGCTGTCCCATCGACTGTGGCGGTCGCGGCTTCTGATCTCGTCGAACGACGAGCTGGAACGCATCCGCGCCAGCAATTCCGAGATCGTCATCGATACCGACAAAGGGCGCGACGTGGCGACCCCTCGGCCTGTTCGGCCAGCAACTACGGGTTCGATGCGCGCTTCCGGGCGTTTCGGCCGCGCGGATCAGGCGCGAGCGACGGAACTCGCGCAACGCTCGAAGGCGGTCGTCAGCGCGATGTTCGCCGACTGCCGGATCGGCAAGGGCGTTCCCACTGACGATATCCTGGCGGTGGTGGACGACATTGCCAGCTCGCTCAACAACATGGCCGCCTTCATCAGCGTGACGCGGATGAAATTGCAGGACGACGAGACCTATACCCACTCGATTGCCGTCTGTGCCCTGATGATCAGCCTTGCCCGTGAGCTCGGCTATCCGGACGCCGCCGTGCGCGATCTGGGAATGGCCGGCTTACTCCACGACCTTGGCAAGTCGATGATTCCTCATGAGATTCTGCTCAAGGAGGGTCCGTTGAACGAGGATGAAACGCGCGAGATGCGTCTTCACCCGGTTCGCGGCCATGACATGCTCTCGACCAGCAATGGAGTGCCGCCGGTAGCGATGGACGTATGCCTGCACCACCATGAACGTCTCGACGGGTCGGGCTATCCCTTTGGCCTGAAGGACGAGGCGATCAGCCCCGCGACGCGCATGGCCAGCATCTGCGACGTCTACGATGCCATGACATCCGTGCGCCCCTATGCGCCGAGCAAATCCCCACTGGAGGCAGTCACCGAAATCGAGGCGGCGGATGGGCATTACGACCGCACGCTGCTGTTCCGCTTCATGGGCAGCATCGGCGTGTACCCGGCGGGCAAGCTTGTCCGCGTGAGGGGCGATCGCCTTGCCGTCACCCTGCCGCACAATCACAACGGCATGGGTCCGGTGTTTCGCACCTTCTATTCGACGGTCGACACGCGCTTCTTCCGCCATCAGGACGTCATCCTGACCGAAGGTCTCGCGGACGGGACGACGGTGATCGCCGAAGATCCGGCCAGCTGGTTCTCCGATCCCTGGGAACCAATGGCGGCACGCATCATGGCCGGTGAAGCGGTATCATCTGCTGCACTGGCATCGATGCTGCAAAGCTGAGCTTAGGGGCCAGCGCGCCAGCCGGCCCTGCGCACGCTAGGCCGGCTGGCGTGCCTCCGCCTCGTGAACACCGCGAAACTTTGCGCGCAGGCCGACCTTGTCGATCTTCTCGGTGCCGAGCTTCGGCAGCGGGTCGTCCGAAAACCACAAGCGTGCCGGCACCTTGAAGGCCGCGAGTTGTTCGCTGAGGAAGAAAAGCAGTGCTTCGTCGCTCAGATGCTCGCCCGGATGGACATGTGCGACGGCCCCAACGATTTCGCCCAGCCGCTCGTCCGGAAGGCCGAAGACGCAGGCCTCGGCAATGGCGGGATGCGCATAGATCGCGGCTTCGACTTCCTGGCAGCTGATGTTTTCCCCGCCGCGGATAATGATGTCCTTCTTGCGGTCGACGATGAACAGATACCCGTCCTCGTCGAGATAACCGATGTCGCCTGTGCGGAAATAGCCGTCAGCGGTCATACACGCCGCCGTTGCCGCAGGGTTGTTCCAATAACCGCTGAAATTGGCGACCGAGCGCATCGAGATCTCGCCGCGCTCACCCTGCGGCACCGGCTTGCCGGAGTCGTCGAGGATCGCGAGGTCGACCAGCGGTCGATAGGCGCGGCCGGTAGAATTCGGCTTTTCGAGATAGTTGGTCGAGAATGACCCGCAGCCGATGGCGTTGGTTTCGGTCAGGCCATAGCCGAGTGCGGGCGGGGCCGGCATTTCGTCGTTGAGCCGCCGGACATGTTCGGGCGGACGCGGCGCACCCCCGGCGGCAAAGCTCTGGATCGTCGAAAGGTCGTAATTTCCACGCTCGGGATGGTTGAGGATTTCCCAGCTCATCAGCGGGACGCCGGTGAAGTTCGTGATCCGCTCGCGCTGGATCAGCTTCATTGCCTCCAGCGCGTTCCATTTCGGCATCATCACGATCTTGCGGCCGATGGCGAGACTGACGAGCAGCATGGGAACTTCGCCCGTCACATGGAACAGCGGCACGGTCATGAGGATGGCGTGCTGCGGCGCGTCGGGCTTGATGGTGCCGTCCTCGGTGCCGATCTGGAGCTGCATCAGGGCTTGGGCGATATAGCCGAATGTCGCCTGCACCACCGCACGGTGTGTTGAATAGGCGCCCTTCGACTGTCCCGTCGAACCCGAGGTAAAGAGGATAGTGGCGAGGTCGTCGCCGGTGACTTCAGGCAGTGCCGTGCCTTGGCCGCCCCTTGCCAGGACCGGCGCGAGCGCCTCGCCCAGCGGCAGCGCGACATCGATCAGCACGACCTCGAAGCCCGTTTCGCGACCGCATTCCTCGATCCGCTTTGCGCGCTGAGGATCGGCAAAGACCAGCCGCGCCTCGACGGCCGCAATTCCGTCGCACAGCTCGCCGCCCTGCCACCAGCCGTTGAGCAGCGTTGCCACCCCGCCGGCCATCAATATGCCCATGTAGAGCACGATCCACGACGGCGCATTGCGCATCGCGATGCCGACGCGATCGCCCTTTTGCACGCCATAGCCGCCGACCAGCGCCTGGGCGACCTTCACGGCCTCGGCATGGACCTGGGCGTAAGTGAGCCGTTCCTCGCCGTCGATGATGAAATCGGCGGCGGCATGCTGGTTACAGAAATGGGCAAAATAGCCGATCAGGGTCGGCGGCGCGGCCGCTATGGTCGGCACGGCAATGCCGCACGGCAGGGTAAAACTGCCCAGCGGCAGAGGTCCGCCCTCGACCGACAGGTTCGCTATCGCCGTATCGATGCGACGGTCGAGCTCGGATGCCATCGTCTTCCTCTCCCCTTGGTCTTCGCCAATGCCCCTTGTATGGGGGCGAAAACCGGAAGGGAAAAGCCTTGCTGCACGAATTTGCCCTGAGTCTTGCCCTTGGTGCGTCGGCAAGCGCGGGTGCCGTAACGTCAGATGCGATCAAGTTTACCGATCTGGGCCTCGATCCGGTCGCCCTGCGGATCGGCTGGTTCGCGCTGCGCTGGTATAGTCTGGCCTATATCGCGGGAATCGTGCTCGGCTGGTGGTATCTGTCGAAGCTGCTGAAACAGCCCGGCGCGCCCATGGCACAGCGCCACGCCGACGACTTCATGTTCTACGCGACGCTCGGCATCATCCTCGGCGGGCGGCTCGGCTATGTCACCTTTTACAAGCCCGAGATGTTCGAGAGCCCGGTCGAGATCGTGAAGCTGTGGGAAGGCGGGATGTCGTTCCACGGCGGCCTGATCGGCCTGACGGTCGCGGTCATCTATTTCGCGTGGCGCAACAAACTGCCGCTGCTGCGCGTGCTTGATTATGTCGGCTGCGCAACGCCGTTCGGCGAATTCTTTGTGCGTCTCGCCAATTTCGTGAACGGGGAGTTGTGGGGACGGCCGACCGACCTGCCCTGGGGGATCGTGTTCCCCGGCACCGGCGATGGTATTCCCCGCCATCCAAGCCAGTTATACGAGGCCGGTCTCGAAGGCGTCGCGCTGGGGCTGTTGCTCTGGTGGCTCTTCTGGAAGACGGACGCGCGCTATTACCCTGGACGTCTCGCGGGCGCAGGCCTGACCTTCTACGCGCTCGTCCGCTTTTCGCTCGAGCGCGTGCGCCAGCCCGATGCGGGGCTCGAGAACCTCTCCTGGGGCCTGACGATGGGGCAGACGCTGTCGTTGCCGGTGCTGATCTTCGGCCTGTACCTGCTCGCGACGTCCAAGGGGCGGCGCACGCGTGTCGAGCCCGTTGCAGGAACCGCGAGCGTCGCGTGACAGACATACAGGGGACGCTGCCTGATCGGCTGGCCCGTGCGATTGCGCTGGCGGGGCCGGTCCCGGTGTCGCGGTTCATGGCCGCCGCCAACGCCGATTATTACGCACGCGAGACTACGATCGGGGCAGCTGGCGATTTCATCACTGCGCCGGAAGTCAGCCAGATGTTCGGGGAACTGATCGGCGCCTGGATTGCCGACCTGTGGCAACGAAGCGGCAGTACTGCGGTCCATTATGTCGAGCTGGGCCCGGGGCGCGGGACGCTGGCTGCAGATGGCTTGCGCACGCTGGCGAAGGCCGGACTTAGGCCATTGGTGCATTTCGTCGAAACGTCGCCCCGCCTGCGCGCCGAACAGGCCGGACGCGTTCCCGACGCAGTGTGGCATGACGATGTCTCCACCCTTCCCGTCGACGCGCCGCTGATCATCGTCGCCAACGAGTTCTTCGACGCCCTGCCCATCGAACAGGTCCTGCGCGGGCGCGATGGATGGCACCGGCGACTGGTGGGGTGCCAGGATACGCTGTTCCTGCCGATCACCGGGCCGGCAGTGCCCGACACGGTCGTGCCGGAACATTTGCGCGATGCGGCGCCAGGCAGCGTCATCGAGTCCTGTCCCGTGTCCGTTGGCGTCATGCGCGACCTTGCCGGTCGGCTTGGCCGTCAGGGCGGCGCGCTGCTGATCGTCGATTACGGCTATGACGGCCCTGCTCTGGGGGAAACGCTGCAGGCGGTGCGCGGGCACGGCTTTGCGAATCCGTTCGAGGCACCGGGCAGCGTCGACCTCAGCGCCCATGTCGATTTTGCGGTCCTGGGCGCGGCGGCAAGCCTGGCAGGGGCTAAGGTTCATGGCCCGGTATCGCAGCGCGACTTCCTGGGACAGCTCGGCATTGCAACGCGGGCGGCGGCACTTGCCCGCAATGCCCCCGAGCGCGCGGACGAGATCGGCGCGGCGCATGCGCGGCTGACGGGCGAAAATGCCATGGGAACATTGTTCCGCGCCATGGCGCTGACCAGTGGCGGCTGGCCCGAACCGGCAGGCTTTGCATGAACGTCGAGGTGGTCACATCGCCATTGCTGGACGGCACGCGCCACGGCTTTCTGGGGCGACAGGGCGGCGTTTCGACCGGGCTTGTCGCCGGACTGAACGTGGGGCTGGGCAGCGGCGACGACCCGGCCGCCATTGCCGAGAACCGGCGGCGGGCACTGGCGACCGTAGCGCCGGGCGCGCATCTCGTCACCGTTTTCCAGGTCCATTCTGCCGAGGTTGCCGTCGCGAGCAGTCCCTGGAGCGATGCGGCGCGTCCCCATGCCGACGCCCTTGTCACCGACCAGCCGGGACTTGCGCTCGGCATCTTGACTGCCGACTGCGCCCCGGTCCTGCTGGCCGATACCAAGGCCGGTGTGATCGGTGCGGTCCATGCCGGATGGAAGGGCGCTATTGCGGGTGTCACCGACGCCACCGTCACGGCCATGGAAAGCCTGGGCGCACATCGCGCGCGGATCAGCGCAGTCGTGGGGCCCTGCATCGGCCAGGCAAGCTATGAGGTCGACGACGGCTTCCGTGCACGGTTCGTCGGCGCCAGCCTCGACAACGACCGCTTCTTCGCAGCCGGCCGGCCCGGCCATGCCCAATTCGACCTGCCCGGCTATGTCGCGCACCGCATGACGCACTTCGGGATCGGCAAGGTCGAGGCCCTTGCGCTCGACACGCTGGAACTCGCCGACCGCTTCTACAGTTTTCGGCGCGCGACACTGGCCGGTGAACCGGACTATGGTCGGCAGATATCGCTGATTGCGCTCGGGTAGAATCCTTCCCGGATTCGGGGCGCGCGGCTCCGGAGACATATTTTGGAAGACGAAGCTCAACTGACCGGCACGCTCCAGCGCCGCCGCCCCAAAGCCGATATCCTGACGATCGACAACCGTCGCCTTGCGCCCGAGACGCTAATGATGGGCTATGGTTTCGACCCGGCGCTGTCCGAAGGGTCGCTCAAGCCGCCGATCTTCCTGACCTCTACTTTCGTGTTCGAGAATGCCGCTGCGGGTAAGCGCTTTTTCGAAGGGGTTACAGGTAGGCGTCCGGGCGGGGCCGAGGGGCTCGTCTATTCGCGCTTCAACGGTCCCAATCAGGAAATCCTCGAAGATCGCCTGAGCATCTGGGAAGACGCGGAGGACGCGCTGGTGTTTTCGTCGGGCATGTCGGCGATTGCGACCGTGATGCTTGCGCTGGTCAAGCCGGGCGATGTGATCGTGCATTCGGCCCCGCTGTATGCCGCGACCGAGACGCTGATCGGGCGCATCCTGGGCCGCTTCGGTGTCCACTGGCTGGACTTTCCCGCCGGCGCGACCCGCGACGAGATCGACGCGGTGATGACGAAGGCCAAAGCGCTCGGCAATGTTGCGCTGGTCTACCTCGAAAGCCCGGCCAACCCGACGAATGCCCTGGTCGATGTCGAGGCCGTGAAGGGGTCGCGCGACGCTGCATTTGCTGGCGGCGACCTGCCCCCCATCGTGATCGACAACACCTTCCTCGGGCCGCTCTGGGCAAAGCCATTGCGGCAGGGTGCGGACCTCGTCATCTATTCGCTTACCAAATATGCGGGCGGTCACAGCGATCTGGTCGCTGGTGGCGCCGTCGGCAGCAAGGCGCTGGTGAACACCGTCCGCATGATGCGCAACACGATCGGTACGATCACCGACCCGCATTCGGCCTGGATGCTGTTGCGCAGTCTGGAAACACTCGAATTGCGCATGAGCCGGGCCGGAGAGAATGCAGCCAAGGTCTGTGCCTTCCTGCGCGAACAGCCGCAGGTTGAGACCGTGGGCTACCTCGGTTTCCTCGAACCCGGGTCGCGACAGGCGGATATCTACGCGCGGCACTGCACCGGGGCGGGGTCGACCTTCTCGCTCTACCTGAAAGGCGGCGAACGCGAGTCCTTTGCCTTTCTCGACGCGCTAAAGATTGCCAAACTTGCCGTCAGCCTTGGCGGCACCGAAACGCTGGCCAGTTGCCCCGCTGCGATGACGCACCTGTCGGTGCCGCAGGAGCGAAAGGATGCGCTGGGCATCGGCGACAATCTGGTGCGGATATCCGTGGGGGTCGAGAATGCCGAAGACCTGATCTCTGATTTCCGCCAGGCGCTGCGCGCGATCTAGCGCCAGTCGAGGACGTTCCACCCCCGCTGCGCCGCGAGCGCGGCCAGCGGGGCATGCGGGTTGGTGGCAAAGGCTTCGTCGGCCCAGTTCAGGCACGGCGCATCGGAGACATGGTCGCTGTAGAAGCGGATGTGGCAATCCTCGCGCGCGAGGCGATGTCGCGTCATCCATGCCTGCACCATTTCCAGCTTTGCCGTGCCGTAGCAGTTCTGTGCATCGATTTGCGACAGCAAGTCGCCCGCCGGGCTGAAGCGGGTCAGCGTGCCGATCACGTCGTCAAAGCCCAGCCGCGCGGCAATGGCGCGCACGTAAAAGTCGTAGGATGCGGTCGCAAGCACCATCCGGTAGCCCGCCGCCTTGTCGGCCTGCACCCGGGCCTGAGCCTGGGGCAGGATGTTCGTCGCCAGTGTCTCGACAGCAAAGCTTTCGGCCAGGCGGGTCGCCTCCGCAGGCGAAAGCGTACGTCCGACGAGAAGGCGGTGGTTGAGTTCCTTCAGCCGTCCCCGATCGATCAGCCGCAGACCGTAGAGCAAAATCGTTACACCCACGATGGGCAATAGCAACAAACGCCAGGGTTCGCGCGTTCAGGCGGCATGAATAAGGAACGGGGTGTAGGTCGGACGGCGGGTCACCGTCTTGTCCATGTCATAGATCGCCAGCAGGACGGCGGGGTGGGCTTCGTCACGACTCATCCGGGGCCTCTATCGCTTCGCCGTCTTGCCGCGCCAGCATTAATGCCGCATCACGGCCGTTGATGACAGGGGCCGATTTTACCGAGATCGACCGCGACGGTTCGCGGGCGCTGGTCTTCACCGGTGCGCTTACCCTTTCCCAACTCGGCGACCTCCCCGGTAGGCTCGAGCAGGAAACCCCGTCGGCGGACACCATCGACGTGTCGGGCGTCGAGAGCATGGATACCATCGGGGCCTGGGTCATCCACCGCCTCGCGCGTGACGCAGGCGCCCGCATCACCGGTACCACCGACGACACCGCGCATTTGATCGAGCAGGTTTCGCGCAGCGACTTGCCGATGAAGGTGCGCCCCGACCATGTGTTTCCCATCACCCGCGTCCTCGGCGAAATCGGAACGGCAACGCAGATTGCCGGACGGACGCTCCTTGGCCTGCTCGGTTTTTTCGGTGCGATCTGCATCGCCTTTGCCAGCATCGTCCGACATCCGAGCCGGTTCCGTCTCGATGCGGTAGTGCAGCGGTTCGAAGTCGTCGGCGTCAAGGCGTTTCCTATCATCGGGCTGATGAGCTTTCTCATCGGCCTCGTCATTGCGCAGCAAGGCGCCGTCCAGCTCCAGCAATTCGGGTTCGAAAGCTATACCATTAACCTAGTCGGGCGGATCACGTTCCGCGAACTTGGCGTGCTGATGACGGCGATCATGGTGGCCGGCCGCTCGGGCTCGGCCTTTGCCGCCGAACTCGGCACGATGAAGCTGACCGAGGAAATCGACGCGATGCGGACGATCGGAATTTCGCCGAATGAAGCGCTGGTCCTGCCACGCATTTTTGCCGGCGTGCTGATGATGCCGTTGTTGGGTTTCTATGCTTCGATCGTCGCCATTATCGGCGGCGGGTTGTTCTGCTGGACGACGCTTGGCATCCAGCCGGTCACCTATATCCAGCGCATCCGCGAAGTCGTTCCCGCGACCGATGTCTATATCGGGCTGATCAAGGCGCCAGTGTTCGGCCTGATCATCGCGCTTTCGGGATGTTTCCAGGGGCTTCAGGTCGAGGGGGACGCCGAGCAGGTGGGCCTGCGCACGACGGCCTCGGTCGTGCAGGCAATTTTCCTCGTGATCGTGCTCGATGCCATGTTCGCGGTGTTCTTTACCGGGATCGGCTGGAAATGAGCGCTGAGACCAGCCCGGGACCCGACAGCGAAATCATCGTCTGCGTCCGCGGCCTGACCAACAGGTTCGGCGAGACGACGATCCACGACGGGCTCGATCTCGACGTGCGTCGCGGCGAGATCATGGGCGTCGTCGGCGGGTCGGGCACGGGAAAATCGGTGCTGATGCGCTCGATCATCGGCCTCCAGACACCCGAAGCCGGCGAGATCAGCGTCTTCGGTGAGGACATGCGGCGGGACGAAACGGACAATGGCGACATCCGTCGGCGCTGGGGCGTGCTGTTCCAGGGCGGCGCGCTGTTCTCGACGCTGACGGTCGCCGAAAACGTCGAATTTCCCTTGCGCGAATTTTATCCCCAGCTGTCGAAGAAGCTGCTCGACGAGATTGCGGCGTACAAGGTCGATCTCGCGGGCCTTCCCGCCGATGCCGGCCCGAAATATCCATCGGAACTGTCGGGCGGGATGCGCAAGCGGGCAGGCCTTGCGCGCGCGCTGGCGCTCGACCCGGAACTGCTGTTCCTCGACGAACCGACCGCCGGGCTCGACCCGATCGGCGCGGCGGCGTTCGACCAGCTGACGCGCGACCTGCAACGGACGATGGGCCTGACGGTGTTCCTGATCACCCATGACCTCGATACGCTTTATGCCATCTGCGACCGGGTTGCGGTGCTTGCCGACAAGAAAGTGATTGCCGTGGGCACGATCCCCGAATTGCTGGCGCTCGATCATCCCTGGATCCAGGAATATTTCAACGGCCCGCGTGGCCGGGCAGCAACGGCTGCGATCAAACGGCAGGAAGACCCGCCAGCACCCGTCGCCAAAGCGCCCGCGCCGCCCATGGCCCCGCAAACAGAAAGTGCCGCCTGATGGAAACGCGATCGAACCAGGTCCTTGTGGGGAGCGTCGTCCTGGCCATCCTCGTGGCGATCGCCCTGTTCCTCGTCTGGCTCTCCGGCGTGTCGGGCAGCCATACCAAGACCTATGACATCATCTTCAAGCAGTCGGTCGAAGGTCTCGCGAAAGGCTCGACGGTGACCTTTTCCGGCGTTCCTTCGGGGCAGATCACCGCGATCGAGCTTTGGAAGGAAGACCCCGAATTCAAGCGCGTTCGCGTGGAGCTTAAGAACGACACGCCCATCCTCCAGGGCACCACGGCGACGATTCTGGGCAGCTTTACCGGACCATCGTCGGTCGTACTCGACGGCGCCATCAAGGGAGCGCCGCCGATTACCGAACCCGGACCGGCAGGCGTTCCCGTCATCCCGACCAAGCGGGGCGGGCTCGGCGCGCTGCTGAACTCGGCGCCGCAGCTGCTCGAACGCATTTCAACGCTGACCGAGCGGCTGACCGAACTGCTCAACGACAAAAACCAGAAATCGCTGTCGGGCATACTGGCCAATGTAGATCGCCTGTCGGACAGCCTTGCCGATCGCGGGCCAGAGATTGCCGCGACCATCGCCGAGACGCGGGTCACGCTGAAACAGGCGGGAATCGCGGCTGAAAAGATCGGCAACCTCGCGCAGACCGTCGATGGTCAGGCCGGACCGCTGATCACCGATATGCGCGGCGCCATTGCATCCGCCAATCGCAGCATGAACACGCTCGACGCAACGCTGAAGGACGCGCAGCCGGGCGTGCAGGCCTTTTCGAAACAGACCTTGCCCGAGGTCGGCCAATTGGTGCGCGACCTGCGCGTCATGGCGGAAAGCCTGACCGCCGTCGCGGGCAAGATCGACCAGGGCGGGGCGGGCAGCATCATCGGCAGCCCGCGCCTGCCGGACTACAAGCCCAGGGGAGACCATAAATGATCCGTCGCGCCACTTTTGCCGCGCTGCTCGTCCTCGGGCTTGGGGGTTGCCTGAGCTTCGGCCCGAAGGCGCCAAAGACGCTGATGACGCTGACGACCTCGGCCTCCGTGCCGGTCGGTACCGTGCGGCAGGCATCCGCCGAAAATACGATGCTGATCCTGACGCCCACCGCCAATGCTGCCGTCATGACAGTCCGCATTCCGGTCTATGACGGGACCGCCGTTTCCTATGTTGCCGATGGCGCCTGGAACGAGCCACCGGTGCGCGCGCTCCAGCGGCTGTTGTCCGAAACGGTCACTGCCCGGACGGCAAAGATCGTGCTCGACCCGCGCCAGTTTGGCGCCAACCCGGCGATGCGCCTGTCGGGGCAACTGCAGCGCTTCGGCATCGATCCTGTCGCTATGCAGGCGGTCGTCACCTTGGACGCGCAGCTGTCGCGCGACGCTGGACGCGTCGAGACACGCCGGTTCGAGGCCAGAGCGCCGATCGCGGCCATCGATGCGCCGCAATCGGGAGCCGCGCTCAACCGTGCCGCCAACGATTTGGCGGCACAGGTCGCCGACTGGGTGAAGTAAACATCAGACCAGCGACTTCGACGCCTGTTCGTACACGTCCTTCGACACCCCGGGCTGCGCAACAATGCGTTCGAGCGCTGCCCGCATCTGACCCGCCCGACCCTCGTCGAACCGCCGCCAGCGGCCGAGCGGGGGGACCATCTTGGCCGCAGTCTGCGGATTTACCGGATCGAGCGCGAGGATCTGGTCGGCCAGAAAAGCATAGCCGCGGCCGTGCGCGCCGTGGAAGGCACGCTGGTTTACCGAGAACGCCCCGACGAGTGCCCGGAAGCGGTTGGGGTTGGAATAGGCGAAATCGCGATGGCGTAGCAGTTCCTCGACCGCTTCGAGTGTATCGGGCCGGGTAGAGAGCGCCTGCGTCGAAAACCATTTGTCGATGACGAGCGCATTGCCGCAGTAGCGGTTGTAGAAAATGTCGAGCGCGGCCACGCGTTCAGGCGCATCGCCATTCGCCAAGGTCATCAGCGCCGCCATGCGGTCCGTCATGTTGTCCGCGGTGCTGAATTGGGCGAACGCCAGCCTGGCGCCCTCTGCCGGGTCCGCCGCCGCAATCGAGCCGAGCGCCACGTTTCGGATGCGCCGCGCGCCCTTTCCCTCGGGAGAATATTCGAAGGAGCGCCCGCCATTGGCTTCATAAAGCGCCCGCCAGCGCGGCAGGTGCGCCCTGCCGATGGCGACGCGCAGCTTTTCGCGCGCGATAGCGATCGCATCGGGCTCGACGATAAGCATCTGGTCGCCGATAAAGGCCTCGCTCGGCAGCAAGACGGCCTCGCCGATAAATGCAGGATCGAGGTCCGGATCATTGAGTGTCGCGCCTACGGCGTCGATCACGGCGCGCGGATCGAGCGGATTACCCGAAATGTCCGAAACCAAAGTATCGAGCATAAGCTGCTGCATGGCTTCGTAGCGCGCGAAGGGGTCGTCGTCATGCGCCGAAAGGAAGGCGAGATCGGCCTCCGTCCGGTCGGTCTCGACGATGATCGGTGCCGAGAAATGACGGTTGATCGACAGCACCGGGCGCGTTGCCCAGCCCTCGAACCGCAATTCCTCGTGCGCGACCTGCAGCACGTGCAGGGTCTCGCCGCGATGATCGTTCGTTTCCGGATCGAACAGCGCGAGCTTCAGCGGCAGCGGCATGGCGGCCTTCAGCGTCTGGCCGGGCGTCGGCGGCACGGTCTGTTCGAGCGACAGCACAGCGGTGTCGCCCTCCATCCGCAACGACGCCTTGAGTCGGGGCGTGCCGGCCTGTTCGTACCACCGCCGGAATGCGGTGAGGTCGATCCCGCCGCCGTCCTCCATGGCGTGCACGAAATCCTCGCACGTCGCGGCATGGCCGTCGTGCCGCGCGAAATACAGATCGGTGCCGGCCCGGAACCGCTCGGCCCCCAATATGGTGTGCATCATGCGGATGACCTCGGCGCCCTTGGAATAGACGGTCGCCGTATAGAAATTGCCGATTTCCATGTAGGATTCGGGACGGATGGGATGCGCCAGCGGCCCCGCGTCCTCTGGGAACTGGCTCGCGCGAAGGGCGCGGACGTCCTCGATCCGCTTGACCGCGGCCGAGCCCTGGTCCGCCGAAAACGACTGGTCGCGGAACACCGTAAACCCTTCTTTCAGCGAGAGCTGGAACCAGTCGCGACAGGTCACCCGGTTGCCCGACCAGTTGTGGAAATATTCGTGGGCCACGACGCCGGCTACCCCGTCATAGTCGAGGTCGGTCGCCGTGTCGGGATCCGCCAGGATGTAGCGGCTGTTGAAGACGTTCAGCCCCTTGTTCTCCATGGCGCCGAAGTTGAAATCGTCGACCGCCACGATGTTGAACACGTCGAGATCATATTCGCGTCCATAGACCGCCTCGTCCCAGGCCATGGACGCCTTGAGCGCCGCCATGGCGTGCGCGGTCTTCGGCACATCGGCGGCGCGCACCCAGATGCCCAGCTCGACCTTGCGCCCGCTCATCGTCGTAAAGCTGTCGGCGTTGGCGCTGAGGTCGCCGGCGACGAGCGCGAACAAATAGCAGGGCTTGGGATGGGGATCGCGCCATTCGGCCCAGTGCCGCCCCTCGCCCGCGTCGCCCGCCCCGACATGATCGCCGTTCGACAGCAGGATGGGATAGGCCGCCTTGTCCGCGACCATCCGGACGGCATAGCGACTGAGAACATCGGGCCGGTCCGGAAAAAAGGTGATCCGCCGAAACCCCTCGGCCTCGCACTGCGTGCACAGCAACCCACCTGATGCATAGAGCCCCATGAGCTGCGTGTTCTGTTCAGGTGCGATCTCGACTTCGGTCTCGATCGTCGCGGTCGCGCCGGCGAGGGGGACGAACAGCTTGTCTTCCTCGAGTTTCCAGTCGTTGACGGCCTGCCCGTCGACCTTGACCGACAGCGGAACGAGGCCGCCGCCATCGAGTACCAGCGGGCGGTCGTGCTCGCCGTTGCGGGTCACCGAAAGCGTTGCGGCAACCCGCGTCCGCGACGGCGACAGAGCGAAATCGAGTGCGATGTCGGGCACCAGCCAGTCGGGTGGGCAATAGTCTTCGCGGCGGACGATATGGGGCGTGTCGGCGGCGACGGGCGCGGCAGTTTGGGCATCGAGCATCGCAACGCTTTAGCACTGTCGCGCGCCGTTGCGAGCGGGATTGCGCACGATCACGGCACTCGATAGCCAGTCACAAAATTTCATGGGAGAGTTCGAATGTTTCGTTTCGTCGCCACGACCTCGCTAATCGCCCTTTCGATGCCGCTAGCCGCGCAAAGCTGGCAGCCGGAGCAGGGTGAAATGCGCGCCCATGTCGGCTTCCTTGCCAGCGACGAGATGAAGGGGCGTGAGGCAGGGTCGCCTGAATACGACATCGCTGCCCGCTACGTCGCGTCCCGGTTCGATGCGCTGGGGCTGAAGCCAGCCGGGGGCAACGATAGCTATATCCAGCCCGTCCCGCTCGTCACCTTCCGCGTCGCCGACAAGGGAAGCGTCGAGCTGGTCAGGGGTGCGACCGCAACCAAGCTTGAATTCGGCGTCGATTATCTGCCGAGCGGCAACCCGGCAGCTCCAGAAATCACCAGGGACGCACCACTGGTCTTCGTCGGCTTCGGCGTCGTCGCACCGAGCTTCAAACGCGACGACTACGCCGGACTCGACGTGAAAGGGAAGATCGTCGTCGTGCTGGCGGGCGCCCCCGCGACCCTGCCCACCGAGGAACGCGCGCACTATGGCAATGGGGTCAGCAAGCGCCGCACCGCCGCCGATCATGGCGCGATCGGCATGATCACCGTCTATACCCCGACGCGCGAGAAAGTGTCGCCCTTCGCGCGCAATGCGCGCAACTGGCGCAGCCTCGGTGCGACCTGGGCCGACGCGAGCGGCGCGCCGAGCTTCCCGGGCGGCAGCGCGCCCAACCTCGCGACGCTGAGCCTCGCCGGCGCGGCAAAGCTGTTCACGGGGATGCCCGGCGGCGCCGAAGCGGTCTTCGCGGCCGCCGAGGGCAAGGCGGCCAATCCTAAGCGCATGGCGCTGCCGCTGTCGGCGCGCGTGTCGCTGAAGACCGAGATCAAGCCCGTCGCCAGCAGCAACGTTGCGGGCCTGCTCGAAGGGTCTGACCCCGCACTCAAGGACCAGGTCGTCGTGCTGTCGGCGCACCTCGACCATGTCGGCATCTGCCCCGACGTGAAGGGCGACACGATCTGCAACGGCGCCATGGACAATGCGATGGGGATCGCCTCGATGATCGAGGTCGCGCACGGCTTCAAGCATTCGGGCGTCCGGCCAAAGCGCTCGATCCTGTTCCTGGCGGTCACGGCCGAGGAAAAGGGGCTGGTCGGCGCGGATTACTTCGCGAACAACCCGACGGTTCCAAAAGCGAACATTGTCGCCGACGTGAACCTCGACATGCCGATCGTCACCTATGATTTCAAGGATGTCGTGGCCTTCGGCGCCGAGCGTTCGAGCATCGGCCCGGCGGTCGCGCGGGCGGGTGCAACGATGGGCGTCGGCCTTGTCCCCGATCCAGAGCCTGAGCAGGGCATCTTCACGCGGTCAGACCATTACCGCTTTGTACAGCAAGGGGTCCCGTCGGTCTTCCTCGTCACCGGACCCGGCGGTGACGGCGCGACCGCGTCGGCGGCGTTCGAGAAGGAGCATTACCACCAGCCTTCGGACGACATGAAGCTGCCGTTCAACTGGGGGGCGGCAAGCAAGTTCGTGGCTCTGAACCTCGCCATCGCGCGCGATCTGGCCGACGCGCCCGAGCGCCCGCGCTGGAACAAGGGCGATTTCTTCGGGACGCTGTACAAGGGCCATGGCGCCGACGGCAAATAGGGAGGGTTGCCGCGTCGACCCGTGCGTGTAGTATCACGCTAACACACGGGGGCCGTCCATGACCTTATTGCATCTTGCCGCAGCTGCTGCCGCCTTCGATCCTGAGGCCGCCACCCAGGCCTATCTCGCCACGCTCAAGGGCTCGGCGCGGGCCAAGTCCGACGCCTATTTCGAGGGCGGCTACTGGCTGATCCTCTGGGGTGCGCTGGTCGCGATCGCGGGCGAGCTGTTCCAGCTCCACTTCGGCCTGGCACGACGCTGGCGCGACTGGGCCGAACGCTTTGGGCCGCGCTGGCTGGCGCCCGCCCTCTTCAGCGTGCCCTATGCCGTCGCCGGGACGCTGATCGTGTTGCCCTGGACGATCTACACCGGCTATTTTCGCGAAAAACAATATGACCTGATGAACCAGACGTTCGGCGACTGGCTGCTCGACCAGGGCAAGGGGCTGGGCATCAACATCATCGGCAGCGCCATATTGTTCACCATCGTGATGGCCGTCATTCGCAAGAGCCCGAAACGCTGGTGGCTGTGGGGTGCGCTCACGATGAGCGCCTTTGTCGCGTTCGGCGCGATGGTCGTGCCGGTCTTCATCTCGCCGCTGTTCAACACCTATACCGAAATGAAGCCCGGGCCGCTTCGCGACCGCATCGTCGCCATGGCAAAGGCAAATGACGTCCCCGCCGAGCACATTTATGTGTTCGACGCGTCGAAGCAGACGAAACGCATTTCGGCGAATGTCTCGGGACTCGGACCGACCATCCGGATCTCGCTCAACGACAATTTGCTCAACCGCACCACGCCTGCCGAAACGGCGGCCGTGATGGGCCATGAACTCGGCCATTACGTGCTGGGCCATGTCTGGAAGTCGATTTTCGCCTTCACGGCGATCTTCCTGCTGATCTTTTATCTTGCCTATCGCGCGGTGCCCGCGATCATCTGGCGATATGGCGCCAGATGGGGCGTGCGCGACGTCGCCGACCCGGCCGCCATCCCGGTCTTCTTCATCGTCGTCGCCGTCATCGGTGTTTTCTTGACGCCGGTCACCAACACGCTGGTGCGCGTCAACGAGAGCGAGGCGGACGCTTTCGGCCTCAACACTGCGCGCGAACCCGACGGGTTTGCCACGACTGCGCTGGCGCTGAGCGAATATCGCAAGATCGAACCGGGTCCCGTCGAGGAGTTGCTGTTTTTCGACCACCCGTCGGGCAAGACACGCATCCGCATGGCGATGGACTGGAAGGCCGCGCACCTCGCCGAGGTTGAGGCAAGGCCGAAATAGCGTCACTGCAGTCGCCATGGCGCGCGCGTTCATTCTCGGCCTCGGCTATACCGGCAAGCGGCTGGCGGAGAGGCTGACCGAATTGGGCTGGGAAGTTTCGGGCACGGGCGGCGGCAGTCCGCTGCAATTCGATGATCATGCGGCTGTCGGCGACGCCGTGGCACGGGCTACGCACGTCGTCTGTACCATTCCCCCCGGGTCTGGGTTGCTCGACGTCTACGGCCACCTGCTCCACGACAAATGGCTCGGCTATCTCTCGTCCACCGGCGTCTATGGCAATGCTGGCGGCGCCTGGGTCGACGAGACCGCGCCGCTGAACGGCCGGCGCGGCGGACGGATCGACGAGGATTGGGCGTGGCTGGCGCGGGGCGCCCGCGTGTTTCGCTTGCCGGGAATCTATGGTCCAGGACGCTCTGCGCTCGACCGTGTCGCGAGCGGCGCTGCGCACCGGGTCGACGTACCGGGGCAGGTATTCAGCCGTGTGCATGTCGGCGACATTGTGTCCGGCGTCGTGGCGGGCTTTGATGCGCCGGCAGGGGCTTACAACCTGTCCGACGACCGGCCGTGCGATCAAAATGCGGTGATCGAAGCGGCGGCGCGCCTGCTCAGTGTGGCGGCCCCGCCATTCGTCGCGCTCGACAGCCTGTCGCCCCAGGCGCGCGCCTTTTATGCCGAGAACCGCCGCGTCGCGAATGGCAAGGCAAAGCGGGTACTGGGCTGGACCCCCGCCTATCCCGATTTTGTCGCGGGCCTGCGCGCGCTGAGGGCGATCAGCAGCCCGGCCATGGCCACGACACCGCCTGCCGCTGCGAGCGTCGTCCAGCGGTAATGCTCGAACAGCGTCGACAGCAGCATCGCCAGGATCGGCGTCAACACGCCTGAATAGGCCGCGCGTGCCGGGCCGATCGCGCGGATCACGCCGAAATAGCAGGTGAAGGCGACGGCACTCGCTGCCACGCCCAGATAGGCGACGCCCAGCCAATAGAGCGGGCGCGGCTCGAACACCGGGGCGCCAACCGTCGGCAAAGCGATGGCGATGTTCATCAGCCCACCCCACAGCATCCCCCAGGCCAGAACCGACGCCATTGGCAGGGCGCGCGCGCGCTCGGTCCCCTGCATGATATTGGCGACGGAGGCGGACATCAGGCCGAGCAGGGTCAGCGTGACGCCGAGCCAGGTCGCAGTCGGCGTCGCGCCATCGCGGCGCGCCTCCTGCACGATCAGCAGCGCGACACCGACGACCGCCACGGCCGACCCTGCCAGAAAGCGGCGCGACAGCGGCTGCTTCAGGAACAGCGCACCCAGGATGGCGTTCGGCACGATCAGCAGCGCAAAGACCACCGCGACCAGCCCGGACGTGATGTGATCCTCGGCCCGGTAGATGAAATTAAAGTTGAGCACGAACTGGGCAAAGCCGAACAGCGCGGCAAAGACTTGCCCCTCACGCCCGATGTTCAGGGGCGCGCGCGTCATCAATGCCCAGGCGAACATCGCAGCGCCGCCGGTCAGGAACCGGTAGGCGACGCTCCAGGTCGGCGGCACAACGCCCAGCTGGTCGCGGATGACGAACCAAGTCGACCCCCAGATAAGCGTCGCGACGATGAAGGGGATCAGGACCCTGGGCGCAAGGATCGACTGGCCGCTCACAAACCGGCGAGCGCCGTGGCCAGCGCATCGATCTCAGCCTGTGGCTGGTCCCATGAAACGACGAAGCGGACCTCACCGGCGGCCCAGTCGTAGAAGTCGAGACCCTTTGCGCGCAGCCTTGCTGCCTCAGTGGGTGTCATCCGGGCAAACACCTCGTTCGCCTCGACCGGAAACATCAGCCGTTCGCCCGCGGCGGCGGCGGCGGCGAGGCGCGCGGCGCCGGCGTTGGCGGCACGGGCGTTGCCCAGCCAGCGGTCGTCCTCGAGCAGCGCCAGGACCTGCGCTGCCATGTAGCGCCCCTTGGAGGCCAGATGCCCGGCACGCTTGCGCCGAACACGGATTTCGCTGGCAATGCTCGTGTCGAAGCAAACTAGCACTTCCGACGAGAGCCCGCCGTTCTTGATGAAGCCGAAGCTCAGCGCCTCCACCCCGGCGCGCCAGGTCAGGTCGGCGGGCGAGGCACCGGTGTGGACTACCGCATTGGCAAAGCGCGCGCCGTCCATGTGGAGGCGCAGGCCCCGCGCCCTGGAGAGTTCACCGATGGCGGCCACGTCGGCAGGTGCGTAGCTGCGCCCGTATTCGGTGGCATTGGTGATCGAGATCGCAGCAGGCTGGACGCGGTGGACGTCGTTGGCAATCTCGTCGATCCGCGCGGCGATGCTCTCGGGCGACAGCTTCGCGCCCGGCCCGTCGGCAAGGATCAGCTTGGCTCCGTTCGTATAGAATTCCGGCGCGCCCGCCTCGTCGTTCTCGATATGCGAGTCCTTGTGGCAGACAATTCCCCGGTAGGGCGGACATAGGGCTGCCAGCGCGAGCGCGTTCGCCGCCGTGCCGCTCGCGACCCAGATCGCGGCGACGGGCGTTTCGAACAGGTCGGAAAACACGCAGTCCAGCGATTTGCTGAGACTGTCGCCGTCATAGGCGGTGTCGACATGATTGGCCCGTGCCATTGCCTCCAGCACGGCAGGATGGACGGCGGCGGCGTTGTCGGAAAAGAAGCGCATGGCCCGCCCTTGCTGACGATGCGGCGGCGCGTCAATCGGGGGGTGCGCAACGCGGTCCACCATTACGGTCAATGGGGGCCGGTGTTGCCACCGACCCCCACTGCGCCGGATCTTCTCCGGTGCTCTGTCGCTACCGTGGCCTGCCCGAAAGCCGACCCGTTTTCACGACCGAGCCTCCCTCGAAGGCTCCTGGCGTGCTGCGATCCCTTCGCTTTATGGTTCCGCTTTCGCTTCCCCGTCAAGACAGCGGCATCGCCCGGTTGTCGCGGCATTCAAAGGGTCGCGTGACGATGGCTTTCGCCTTCATTCCGCTGCGCCTTGCGCCTTTCGCCAACCCCTGGTCCCGGTCGGGAACACGATGCTTTCGACTTGCGTCTCGGCGTCGCGACCGTTACCGGCCCAGGCATCCGGTGCTTCCTGAGGGCTTTGACCCCCGCCGTCCACCCCGGCTGTGAAATGAAAGCTGTCATGGTTTTCCGAGTCGCTCCAGCCCCAAAACGCCTCTGCGTGCCTGTGGATAACGAGGATATCGGGGACTAATCCCGGCTGCTCGTCCAAAGCTGAACATCAACCGTCGTTCGGGTTGCGCAGGGTTCAGGCACGCTGGCGCATAAGATGCGTCCCTTATCTCCAAAAGACAGGAAGGACGTTCCAGCCATGCGTAATCTTGCTTTCGCGCTCGCCGCCACCGCTCTCGTGGCACCCGCTTTCGTTGCGCCTGCCCCGGCCGAAGCCAAACGGGTCTACAAGGAATGGCGCGGCAAGGATGGCCGGCTCTATTGCCGCCGCACCGATGGCACGACAGGCCTGATCATCGGCGGCGTAGGTGGCGCGCTGCTCGGCCGCACGATCGATACACGTGGCGACCGTACGCTCGGCACCTTGGGTGGCGCCGCTGCCGGCGCGCTGCTCGGTCGAGAAATCGATCGTGAAGGATCGAAGCGAAAGTGCGTCGCGCGTCGCTAGATAGGCTATTCTGAGGCGATAAGCTTCAGCGCCGGTTCGGCGTCGCGGGTCAGGCGTTTCACGCGCCCCTCTACCTGAGCGCCGGAGGCGACGCTGACAGCGTCATAGCTCAGGTCGCCGTTGATGCGGGCGGTTGCCTCGATCACCAGCGATCTGGCGGAGACAGTTCCGTCGACCGCGCCGGATATTTGCGCCGCGTCGGCGACTATGTTTCCCCGGACATGACCTTCGGCACCCAGGATCACGCTGGCGGCGGCAACATCGCCCTCCACTGTGCCATCGATGTGCAGGTTGCCCGATCCACCGATATTGCCGGTGATCGTCACCTCGCGCCCGATGAAGCTCAGGCTGCCACCGCCGCCGCGTGCGCCGCCCGTGCTTTCCGTCTTGCCGAACATGGCCATGATCGTCTCTCCCTCCCGCCGCGACTCGCGCTCAGCGCCGCGCGAGACTCTGGCTTTCAAGCAAATCCTGCGCAAGCGCGATACCTCCTGCGACGCCTGCCCGGTCCCCCAGCGCGGGCGGCAGGATATAATCGCTGCCCATGATGGCGTCGTGGTGGACATAACCACCCAGCCAGTGCCGCATGCGGGCCGCCGAGTCGGCATGAAAGGCGGGCGACTTGGCGACGCCACCCCCAACGACGATGCGGTTCGGTGACAGCGTCATGACGAGGCTTGCGAGGCCCTGTCCCAGATCGTCGATCACCTGCAGCCGCTGCAAATCGTCGGCCGGCAAATCGCTGAGCGTCTTGCCGGCACGCGCAAGAACAGCAGGGCCCGCGACGAGTCCTTCCAGACAGTCGCCGTGGAACGGACATACCCCTGTGAACACATCGCCCGCGGGGCGCGCCAGCCGCACGTGCCCCATCTCGGGGTGAACAAGTCCGTGCAGGGGCTTGCCATTCACGACGACGCCACCGCCGACGCCGGTACCGACCGTCAGGTAAAGTCCGACCTGTGCGCCCTGTAGAGCTCCCCATCGATATTCGCCGAGTGCCGCGCCGTTGACGTCGGTGTCGAAAGCAACGGGTACGCCAAAGGCCGCCGCCAGACGCGGGGCAACGTCGGTATCGGACCAGCCCGACTTGGTTGTATGGGTGATGTGCCCCCAGTCCGTCCGTCCGCGATCGAGTCCGACCGGCCCGAAAGACGCGATGCCGATGGCGGAGAAACTGCCACGGTGCAGGTCCAAAAAGGCCTCCACCGCCCGCAGGGTTTCTGCAGGCGTAGTCGTGGGCACGATGGTTTCGGCGAGCAGCCGGTCGGGGTGCGCGCCGATGGCGATGTTGATCTTGGTGCCACCCATCTCGATTGCCGCGACCACCGGCGCAACGTCGCGGACGGCGACCGGCGACGGCGCTATCGCGCGCGGCTTGCCGACCAGCGTCTCATAATAGGCGAACAGGTCGTGGAAATGCTCGTCGATCGTGCGGACGTGCTGGGCATGGTGCAGCGCTCTTTCCCGGACCTGCGCGCGCGGGGCGCCCACAAAATCGAGGACGGTTTCCGCAAGCGAGGCGGGATCGGCCGATTTGTAGATCCAGCCTTCGGACAAGCGGGCATGATCCGCACCGCCACCCAGATCGGGCATGATCAGCGGCAGGCCCGAGGCGCGCGCCTCGGCACCGACGGTGCAGAAAACCTCTGCCTCGCAGCCATGGATCAGCGCGTCGCAGCTTGCCATCAGCCGCGCGAACTCGTGCCGGTCGGTAACGGGCGACAGCAGGTGGATATGGGGGTTGCGGGCCGCCGCGCGGGCGACGCGTGCCCGGTCGCGGCCGTCGCCCGCCAGGACAAAGCCGATCGGCGCTTTTGCGCCCGCCGCCGTGACCGCCTCGATCACCATCGGCCAGCGCTTTTCAGGGCCGTGACGTCCTGCGCCGAGCAACAGCGTCGCCTCTGGCGGCAGGTCGCACCGCTCGAGCAGCCGCGCGCGAAACGCCTCGTCGCGCAAGATGGGCGAAAACAGGTCCGGCTCGACACCCATCGGGATCGGCATCAGCCGCTCGAGCCCCGCCTCGCGCAGGCTGTCCAGCTGATGATTGCCGGCAATGGTCACCGTCGCCTCGAACAGCGCATTCACGCCCTGCAGGTGGTTCCAGTAGACCGCGCCCATGCGGTTGATCGTCTCGCGCGAGGCAATGCCCCCGAACCAGCGATAGCCATAGGCCGAGGCCGGGTCGGCGTGCATTATCAGCGTGCGCGGCGCCGATCCCTGCCATTCCCCCACCAGACGCGCACTTCGCCAGGGGGAAGAGACTTCGACGATATCGGGCTGCAGCGCGTCGAGCGTCGCATAAAGGGCGTCGACGTCGCGGAAATAATGATATTTCCGGTCGAGCGGGAAGGCCGGATCCTTGAGGTAGATGAGGCGCGCGTTCGGCCCGCGCTCTTCCACCTTGTTTTCGGGGCCGGGCGCAATGCAGATGATTTCGTGGCCTGCGATGGGCCCTGCCACCATCTTGCGATCGATGTACGTCTTAACGCCGCCGCCAAAGGGCGTGTAAAAGGCGGCGACGTCGACGATCCGCATGCAGGTGCCTCAATTATCCCTGAGACGACCGAGCGACAGCAGCCCGGTGCGATACAGCATGGCGACCGTGATCGGCGTGGGCCCATTGCCCACGGTCACCCTGGCGACGGCGACTTTCGGCTTGAACGGCCCCTGGCTTTTGGGGTTGGCCCCGAAGCCGATGCCGTCGCCCGTCGAGCGCGAGAGGTTGAACTTGCGGTCCCGGTCGCGGTCGTGAAGCACGGTGAAGGCGTAGACGCCGGGCCCGGGTGCGCGAATGCATAGCTGGACCGGCCCGCTTTGCGGCACGTCGATCACGACGCGGCGAAACGTCTTCCCGGCATTGATCAGGATGTTGTCGTCGGCGAGAAAATCAGTGTCGTTCGCGGGGTACAACTCGGCCTTCAAATTGCCGGCGCGATCCTTCAGGCCCACCAGGTTCACGATCAGCGACGGGCCGCTCTCGCCCGGCCGGCAGCGCCCCTCGGCAATGCCCAGCGACGGCGACGACGGCACCTGCGCCAGCGCGGCGGCCGGGAACAGCGCAAGCATAAGACCGAACTTCTTCAACGCTTTTCCTCCTTCGCGGTGCGGCTCGGGGTGACCAGATCGCCGACCGCCAGGATCGCGGCGGCCACCAAGTAGATCAGCAGCGTCAGGATCGTCACGACGCCAACGACCTGTTCGATGGCGCTATCCTTGCCCAGAAACCAGACCACGATACTCGCGAAAATCACTTCCGCATTGACGAACAGCGGCAATCGCGATGCCGCCAGCTTTGCCGTCGCAAGCAGTGCCCATGTCCCGAAAGCAATTTCGGGATCATAGAGGCTCCAGGCGAGCGCGATCAGGCCGGTAGTGGCCATCACCCGCAGCAAATGCACCAGCGACACCCACCACAATTGCCCTTTCGTCAGGCTGAACAGCCGTTTGCCGAACAGAATGACGAGGACCGAGACCAGCATGACCACGCCGATCGCGGCCGCAATCGCCTGTCCCGTCGCGCCGATATCGAGACTGTGGATATAGGGCCAGGCTAGCGCGATCAGCACCAACGTGACGGCGTTTCCGACAAGCGCCGACAGGATCGTCACGTCCTTGACCGCGCCGAAGGGCGATGTTTCCATCTTCACCTTGCGGCGTGCCCATCCGTAGAAATAGGCCTCGCCGAGGAGGTCGAACAACAGCGCGTTGCCCACCTGTTTGCGCGAAAGGGCGATCAGCCCTTCGTACGGAATGGCCCAGAGCCTGCGATAGATGACGAAATCCGAAAGGATCGGCGCGGCCCAATAGGCGACCAGCACTGTCCAGAACGCAGGATTGAGCGGAATCGCGTCGAGGACGCTGATCTTGTTGCGGCCGAACAACTGCCAGAAGATTGAGGCGAGAAGGGCGACCGACAGTGCCGGCGTGGCCCATTTCCACAACGGCGATTTGCGCAGGGCGAGGGGCAAGGGGTCGTCTGCCCCTGCGGCTTCGTCACTGGGTGGCGCGGGGCCAGTTGGTGGTGTCTGCAAGTTGGATCCCGACCCCGGTTAGCTGGGGCGGGCGAATAGCAGCATCGTTGCCTTTGCGAAACCCATCGAACAGCGCGCGCCAATGCGGGGCGCTGCATTCGACGGTGAATGATCGCGCACGGGCACGCATTGCCGGAACATCGACCGCGACCCGATCGATTCCGTCCATCGCCTGACCCAGGGCCGCCGGGTCGAGCGTCGGCACCAGCAGGCCCGCCCCTTCGATCAGCGATGCCATGTTGACGCAGCAATCGGTGGCGACGATCGGCACGCCGGCGGCTAGCGCCTCGACCACGACGTTGCCGAGTCCCTCGAAGTCGGACGACAACACAAAGGCGTCGGCATGCGCAAACCACTCTTCTATTCTGTTTTGGTAGCCGGGAAAGAACACTCTGCCACCGATACCGAGGCGAATAGCCTGTGAGGTGAGGGCATCGCGCAACGGCCCTTCCCCGACGATCGTCAGCCGGTCATCGGCCCGGGCTATGCGGGCAAAGGAATCGAGGAGCAGGCCGAAATTCTTCTGCGGGGCGAGCCGGCCGACGGCGAGGAAGTTGCGCCCGACATGGTCACGGCCAGCAGAGTCGCGTGCCGTGGTGAGCCGGTCGAACGCCTGCCGGGTCAGCGACGCATTGTTGATGACCTCTACCCGGTCGCGTTCCACCCCCATCGCATCGATGATTTCCGCGCGGGCGGGCGGTGCCATGGCGACCAGCCGGTCATAGGCATGTGCTTGCGCCCTGAGCCCGATGCGGTGGGCAATACGCGCCCATGGTCTGAGGTCGTCGCGACGAAGGTCGTTGCTGACCCGCAGCACCAGCGGAGGGCAGGCCGCGCCGAGCAGCGTGCGCAATGCGACGGCAATGCTCCCATGGTTGTTGCTCACCACGACGATCAGGTCGGGCCTGAAGCGCGCCACGATGCCCGGCAGGCGGGCGATCATCCACAGGGTCTCGAAATGCCGCGTCATGCTTCCCGGCCTCGCGATCGGGTAGATCGGCAAGCCCTTGGCTTCGGCAGCAAGGGAACCCTCACACCGACCAACGGCGATGCGGGCATCGACGCCATCCTCGCGCCAGGCACGGACCAGACGCATGGCATCGCGCTCGCAGCCGCCCAGGGCGAAACTGTGAAAGAAGGTCAGAACGCGGAAGCTGCCTGAAGGCAGATGTTTTTGAAGCGACACCCCGCCTAAATCGGTGAGACGCTTGCCGGTTCCCTAGGCGCCGAGGGAGCGAACCTCGTCGAACAGGTCGAGCCACTTCCCGATTGTCGCCTCGACGGTGAATTGTCGTGCGCGAGCGCGCATTGTGGCGATATCCGGCGTGTCGGCCACGATTGCCGCCATCGCAGTCGCCAGCGCTGCAACGTCGCGGATCGGCACGAGTCGCCCGACGCCCTCGACAAGCATGGCCATGTTCGGTCCGCAATCGGTTGCGACCACCGGCAGACCAGCGGCCAGCGCCTCGATCACGACAATTCCCAGCCCCTCATAGTCGGAGGACAACACCAGCGCGTCGGCTTCGGCCAGATATGGATCAATGGGATGAATGTGTCCCGGCATGGCCAGACGGTCGCCGATGCCGAGTGCCACCGCTTGCCGCTCGAGCGCCGCGCGACCGGCGCCTTCGCCCACGATGGTCAGCGTGTCTTCGCCGGTCGCGATTCGTGCGAATGCCTCCAACAGCAGGGGTAAATTCTTTTGCCCGGCAAGGCGCCCGATCGCGAGAAAATGCCGCCCCGGCCGCAGCCGTTGCGTCCCGTCGCGCACAAGGGCGAGCCGCTCGGTCTCCGCCAGCGTCAGGGACGCATTGTCGATGGTCGCCACCCGTACCGCTTCGACCCCCATTTCATAAATGATCTCGGCACGGGCAGGTTCGGCCATCGCAACGATTCTTGTGAAAACAGGGGCTTGCAGGCGCTGCCATTGCCGATGCAGCCAGCGAGCGGGCGCTGGCAGATCACGACGCGCGAGGTCGTTGCTCACCCGGTAGACGATCGGCGGACAGGCGGTCCCGAGGGCAAGCTTCAGCGCGACCGACACCTGCGTATAGCTGTTGCCCGCGCAGAACACGATGTCGGGGTTCCAGCGTCGCACCTCGCGCGGCAGGTGCCGGATCATCCACAGCGTTTCGTAGCCCGCCGTCGAGCGTGCGCCCGGCTGTTGCAGCAGGGTGTAGGGCAGGCCTTCTCCTTCCGCCGCCAACGCGCCTTCGTTGCGACCCAGCACGATCTCGATCTCCACCCCTGCTGCCCGCCAGGCCCGGTTGAAGCGCAGCACGTCGCGCTCGAGCCCGCCAGGCTCGAAGCTGTGGAGATAGGTCAGGACCCGCAAAGGGAGCGTCAGGCGAGCAGGTCGGCGTAGCGCGACGGCGCGTGCGTCTTCACGAACGTCGAGTAAGTGGCATCGATGCTGTCGAGCAGCGCCGGGATCGTCGTGTCGCCCGGATGCACGGCAATGCGCGCCTGCGGCAGCGCCCATGGGGCCGCGCGGGCAGTTGCGGCAACGCCGAGCGAACTCAGCACCCGGCCCTTGGTCCGGCTCGCCCAGGTGATCACGGGGCGCGAGGCGAGCGTCTTGCCTGTGACCGGCGACCAGACCCTCATATGATCCTCGGCAAGCGCGAATTGCTGGTCCGTCAGTGCCTGCTTTGCGCCCGCCGAATAGAGCCAGGCAGGCGCAATGAATCCGGCCACTTCCTGCCCGATCGCGTCCTCGACGACCTTGCGTCCCTGGGTCAGTCGGCGGTTGGCCTCGTCGCGGGTCAGTTGCGCGAACTCGACTGCGCCCGCTGTCATATGCTTTTGCATGAAGCCGCGAACCTTCGCATCGTCGCGGTGGCACCAGCCGTGGAGGAACATCTCTACCCCAGCCGCCGCCCAGCCGCGCAGCTTGGCTGCATAGGCAGCATTCGTGCTCAGGGGCGCGCCATCCTCGAAGTCGGGCACGACCAGCATCGCCAGCTTCGGCCCGCCGAGCAGGCCCGACAACCGGTCGTAGAGCGCGTCGACCTGCGGCTCGAAGCGCGGCGAGACGTCGTGGATCGAGGCGAACAGGCGTTTCATGCTGTGCGATATAGCCCCGATTGCGGGCTTGTCATGTCCGGCGCATAAGGCACCGCGATGCAGATGAACCGACGCACGCTGATCGCTGGAGCCGGACTGGGTATGGCGGGGGGCGCAATTGCCGCCGCCAGCGGCATGGTCGATCTCCACTTGCCGGGCGGCCCCAGCGAACGGCCGCTGAGCCCGCGCTTCCCCCAAAAGGGCGAGATGATTGTCCAGCGAGTCCGCCCGCCTCTGCTGGAAACGCCGTTCGAGGTGTTCGACCAGGGTGTGATCACGCCCAACGATCGGCATTTCGTGCGCTGGCACTACAGCGATATCCCGAACAGCATCGACGTCGCGAGCTACCGCGTCGCGGTGCACGGCGCGGTGAAGGCGCCGCAGGCGCTTTCGCTCGGCGAAATCCTGAAGGCAGGCGAGTACATCGAATTCGCGGCCGTCAACCAATGTGCAGGCAACGGGCGCGGGCTGTTCGAGCCGCGCGTCGCGGGCGCGCAATGGGCGAACGGCGCGATGTCGAATGCAGTCTGGCGCGGCGTCCGCCTGCGCGACGTGTTGGACAAGGCGGGTGTCGGCGCCGACGCAAAGTTTGTGCGATTCAGGGGGCTCGACAAGCCTCTGGTCGCCGCAGCCCCGCGTTTCGCCAAGTCGATCCCAATCGACAAGGCGCGGGCAGACGACACTATTCTGGCCTTTGCGATGAACGGCGAGGCATTGCCGCTGCTCAACGGCTTCCCGCTGCGCGTCGTCGTGCCCGGCTGGTTCTCGACCCATTGGGTCAAGATGCTGTCCGACATCGAAGTGCTGACTGCGGAGGACGACAATTTCTGGATGGCCAAGGCCTACCGGATGCCGACGGTGCCGGTGAAGCCGGGCGACAAGGACTTCCCGACCGTGCCGGTGACGGCGATGGGGCCGCGAAGCTTCGTGACGAGCCATGCCGATGGCGCCCCGGTGGCGCGCGGCACCACTATCGAATTGCGAGGCATCGCGATGGGCGGTGATTCCGCCGTCGAGCAGGTGGTCGTACTCGTCGATGGCAAAGCATATCCCGCCACGCTGGAGCCGGACGATACCGTCTACGGATTTCGCAGGTGGGCCGTGAAACTGCCGCCCATTTCTGCCTCGACGTCGCTAGCCGTACGGGCCACCAGTGCGACGGGTGTGTCGCAACCCGATCTTCAGCCCTGGAATCCCAGCGGCTATGCGCGCAACCTCGTCGAACGCATGACCCTGAGGGTTTCATGAAGCGCGTGTTGCTGGCCCTGCCGCTGATTCTCGCCGGCTGCGGGACGGCCAAGGCAGACTTCGCGTTTCAGAACACCAGCATCACCCTGCCCGAGGACACGACGACGCTGCCCGTGGGGGCCGGCGTGGAAGCCGTCACGACCAACTGCCTTGCGTGCCATTCGCCCGCGATGATCCTGACCCAGCCGCTCCTGACGCGCAAAGCGTGGGAGGGCGAGGTCGAGAAGATGGCGAAGGTCTACAAGGCACCCATCGACCAAGCGGCGGTTCCGCAGATCGTTGACTATCTGGTGGCGACGAACGAACGGCTGTCCAAAGCGCCGCTTCCCTGAGTTCGTCGAAGGGCTGTCGTTCTTCGTGATCCAACGCAAGACAGGGCTTCGACAAGCTCAGCCAAGCGGATCTTCTTGTAGCGCTTCCGTCGGCAAAAACCGAGCCGTAACGTCCTTTGGCACGCGCAGGATGCGCTGCGTCGTCTTGTCGATGATCGCCCAGGTCGTCTTGGCCTGAACCAGCGTCTTGCCGTCCTTCACGAACGCCACATGCCGGTCGAACTTAGCGCCCTTGGGTGGCTCCTCGATCCACGTCCGCCCCTCGACGCTTTCGCCGGCCTTCAGGTTGCCGCGATAGTCGATCTCGTGCCGCACCACGACCCAGATATACTGCTCGATATGCTCGGGCGTCACCTGCGCTGCCCAGTGCGCGGTCGCCATGTCCTGGATCCAACGCACCCAGACCGCATTGTTGACGTGACCGAGCTCGTCGATGTCTTCGGGCGCCGCAGTGAAGGCGCGCGCGAACATCAGGCGCGGTCCATTTGCCACAGGAAGAAGGCGAACTCTTCCGCCGTCTCGCGCAGGCTTTCGAACCGCCCGGACTTGCCGCCGTGCCCCGCGCCCATGTTGGTCTTGAGCAGCAGGACATTGTCGTCGGTCTTCAGCTCGCGGAGCCTGGCCACCCATTTCGCCGGTTCCCAATAGGTCACTCGCGGGTCGGTCAGTCCTGCCGTCACCAGCAGCGGCGGATAAGCGTGCGCGCCGACATTCTGGTAGGGGCAATAGCTGCGGATAAGATCGAAAGCCTGCGGGTCCTCGATCGGATTGCCCCATTCGGGCCATTCGCCGGGCGTCAGCGGCAGCGTTTCGTCGAGCATCGTGTTCAGCACATCGACGAACGGCACATGCGCCGCGACCGCGCCCCAGAGTTCGGGGTCGGTATTGATGACGACGCCCATCAGTTCGCCGCCGGCCGAGCCGCCCGCCGCGCAGACCTTGCCCGGCGACGAGAACCCGGCGGCGCACAGGCCCTTCGCCACATCGACGAAATCGGTGAACGCGTTCCAGCGCTTCTCCAGCTTGCCGTCGAGCTGCCACTGCTGCCCCAGGTCGTCGCCGCCGCGAATGTGCGCAATGGCAAAGGCAAAGCCGCGGTCGAGCAGCGACAGGCGCCCGGTCGAAAATCCCGGTGGGATCGCAATCCCATAGGCGCCATAACCGTAGAGATAGAGCGGCCGGCTGCCATCCTTCGGAAAGTCCGCCGGATAGACGACCGACACCGGGATCTTCGTCCCGTCGCGCGCCGCGATCTCCAGCCGCTCGGTCGCATATTTCGTCTTGTCGTAGCCGCTCGGGATTTGCTGCACCTTCAGCGTCGTGCGTTGCCCGGTGGCGATGTCGTAATCCTCGATCAGCGCCGGCGACACCATCGATTCATAACTGAGCCGCAGGGTCTTCACGTCATATTCGGGGTTCTCGTCGAGCCCGGCCGAATAGCTCGCCTCCGGAAAATCGATGCGCGTCACGCCCGAACCGTCATATTGGTGGATCTCGACCTGATCGAGGCCATTCTCGCGCCCCTCGACGACGAAGAAACCGGCGAAGGTGCTGACGTCGTTCAGGTAGAAATCGGCGCGCGGGGCCAGCCGTTCGGTCCAGTCGGCGGGCGCGGTCATGGGCGCCGTGACCAAACGGAAATTCGTGTCAGTATCGTTGGTGACGATGAACAGCGTGTCGTCGTGCGTCTCGACATCATATTCCACCCCTGCCTCGCGCGCACGCACCAGCAGCGGGGTGGCGAGCGGGTCGGAGGCCGGCAGCAGGCGGACTTCGGAGGTCGTATTGTCGCCGGTCGCGACTGCGATCCAGCGCCGGTCGTGCGTCATGCCGACGCCGCACTGAAAGCCGATGTCGGCCTCGTGGTAGATCGTCAGGTCCTCGGCAACGGGCGTGCCGATGCGGTGAAGCTTGATCGTGTCGATGCGCCATTGGTCGTTGACCTGGCCGTAGAGCAACATCGTCGCATCCGCATTCCAGACGAGCGCGCCCATGGTGCCGGTGATCACATCCGGCAGTTCCTGGCCCGTCACAAGGTCGCGGATGCGCGCGACGAACCGCTCCGAGCCATTGTCGTCGATGGCATAGGCCAGCCACCGCCCGTCCTCGCTGAACGTGAGCGCGCCCAGCCGGAAATACTCCTTGCCTTCCGCAAGCGCCGGTTCGTCGAGCACCAGCTCGTCGGGTCCGCCGGCTACTGGCCGTCGCCACCATTTGCGGTATTGCCCGCCGGTTTCGAACGCGCGCCAGTAGACCCAGTCGCCGTCCTTCGACGGAATGCTGGCATCGTCTTCCTTGATGCGCCCCTTCATCTCGGCGAACAGCGTATCGACAAGCGGCTGGTGCGGCGCCATGGCGGCTTCGAACAGCGCGTTCTCGGCCTTCAGATGATCGAGGATCGCGGGCGTATCGACCTGCGGATAGCCGGGGTCGCGCAGCCAGGCATAATCATCGGTCAGGGTGACGCCGTGGACGGTCGTCGTGGTCGGGGTCTTGGGGGCGGTCGGAGCTTTGTTCATGCCGCCCTGTTGCGGCGGCAGCGCGCGTCACGCAAGCCACTCGATCCACGCGGCGTGCGGATGCGTGCGGGCAAGCTGTCGCTCGGGCATATCGGGCCACGCCCGCACATATGTCTCGATACCTTTGCGGACGTTGTCGGGCTCCACGCGGATCCATGCCAGTGGTTGGTCGGGCGTGGCCGCCGCGCCTGCCGCTTCCATGCTGGCGACGATCCGGGCCTGAGTTTCGCCCGGCAGATACTGCCAGACGATGCTGTGCATCAGGACGCGGCAGGTGCCCGGCGACTGTGGTTCGGCCAGCCGCGCCTCGATCCAGTCGGCGGCATCGCCTTCGACCAGATTCGCCGGTTGCGCCCTCATCATGCCGATTGCTGTTTCCACGCGCGCCGTCCGCTCGGGCGCGTCGATCCAGATATAGGCCATCAGCCGTTCCGCTGCTGCCGCATCGGTGACATCGATGGGCGCAATGTCCACGCCCCTCACGCCGTCGATCCGCACCGACGCCTGCGGCGGCGGCGGTCCCCGCCATTCGGGACTGATCAGCACTGGTGGCCCGCCGGGCCCCGCCTTTACGCCGCCCAGGTCATAGCCGAACCGGTCGATTAGTAGGTTCAGCCCCGCACTCGACCCGATTTCGAGCAGCTCGAACGGCAGGCCGAACCGATTTGCAAGCACCAGCAGCGCAGCCATGAAGTTCGCCGAACGCGCCGGCTCGTTGGTCTGCGGCGGCCCGTTGAGCCAGTCCGCGATCCACGCGTCGTGCGCGGCTGTGGCGGCACGGATCGCCTCTGCCGTATCGAAGGACGGGATCAGGCCCTTGCGGTACAGCGCGTGATAGGGCGCGACGAGGCGCAGCGGCATGGCATCGGCGATGCGATTGCCGGGCCAGTCGAGCACCCGTCGCCCGGTGGCTGTGGTCCGGTCCAGCCCGGCCGCCAGCGCCCGGCACGCACGTGCCGTCAGGGGCGCCCCGCCGCATTCGCAAAAGTCGGCCTGGAATGCCATGGCTTCGTCGAACGTCATCGCTTGCTCTCCCGCAGCCCGGCCGTAGAACAAAGCCATGTCCGTAGAAACCCGCCAGGCCCTGTTCCGTGACCGCGACGGGGAGGACAGCGCGCGCGTCACCGAAATCGAGCTGTTCTACGACCTTGTTTTCGTCTTTGCGGTCACACAGCTCTCGCACAGCCTCGTCGATCACCTGACCGTGCGCGGCGCGCTCGAAACGCTGGTGCTGTTTCTCGCGGTTTGGTGGCTGTGGATCTATACCAGCTGGGCGACCAACTGGCTGAACCCCGAGCGGGGCGCGGTCCGCGGCATGCTGATGGCAATGATGCTCGGCGGCCTCGTCCTCGCGTCGGTCATTCCCACGGCGTTCCGCACGAATGGCGCCGTATTCGTGGCCGCATATCTGACGATGCAGCTGGGTCGGACCTTGTGGATCGCGTGGCTTGCGCGCGGCCACAATCACGCGCGCGTCCGCAATTTCCTGCGGATCGCCTTTTACTTCCTGCTGGCTACGCCGCTGTGGATCGGTGGCGTGCTCGCTGACCGCGACATGCGGCTCGTTCTGTGGGCAGCGGCACTGGTCGTCGAATATTCGGGACCCTCGTGGTTTTTCAGGACACCGTGGCTGGGCCAGTCGAGTGTATCCGACTGGGATATTTCAGGCAGCCACATGGCCGAACGCTGCGCCCTATTCATCATCATCGCGCTGGGCGAGGCGATATTGGTAACGGGCGCGACCTTTACCCGGCTCGACCCCGGCCCGGCGGTCATTACGGCATTCGCCGTCAGCCTGGTTGGCAGCGCGGCGATGTGGTGGATTTATTTCGACGTAGGCGCCAAGCGCGGCGGGGAAGCGATCGAGCATGAGGCCGACGCCGGCCGGCTCGCCCGCAATGCCTATACCTATCTCCATATGCCGATCGTTGCCGGAATCGTCGTCGCTGCTGTGGCCGACGAGATGCTGCTGGCGCATCCGGTCGGCCATCATGCCGAACCCGATTTCATCCTTGTGGTCTGCGGCGGGCCGCTGCTTTTTCTGGTCGGGAACCAGGTCTTCAAATGGATGACGGCGGACCGGCCGATGCCGCCGCTGTCGCACTTTATCGGAAGCGGCCTGTTGGTCGCGGTTGGCATCGGAGGATGGGTCGCGCACCTTGATCCGCTGACCATCGGCGCACTCGCCTCGGCCGCCCTCATCATCACGGCCGTATGGGAATGGTTCTCGCTGAACGGCGGCTGGCAGCGCTGGACGCCGTGGCTGGGCCGACGCACGGCGATTGCCCTTGAGGACAGCGAACGCTAGGCGCGAGCGCGCTATGACCGCCAAGCTCACCCCCATGCTGACGATTGCCGTGCCCAAGGGGCGCATCCTGTCCGAAGTGCTGCCGGTGATGGCGCGCGCCGGGCTGGTGCCCGAAGCCGGCTTCGGCGACGAGGACGACCGGCGCCTGCGCTTTGCCACCAACCGCGCCGATATCGATCTCATCCGCGTACGTGCCTTCGACGTAGCAACGTTCGTGGCGCACGGTGCCGCGCAGCTCGGGGTCGTCGGTTCCGACGTGATCGACGAGTTCGACTATGCCGAGCTCTATGCGCCGGTCGATCTCGGCATCGGCCGGTGCCGCATTTCGGTTGCCGAGCCTGCGGGCATGGCCGAAAGCGATGACCCGCGCCGCTGGAGCCACGTTCGCGTCGCGACGAAATATCCAAATCTGACGCGCAAGCACTTTGCCCGACGCGGCGTGCAGGCCGAAATCGTCAAGCTCAACGGCGCAATGGAGCTTGCCCCGACGCTCGGCCTGTCGAGCCGAATCGTCGACCTTGTGTCGTCGGGCCGCACGCTGAAGGACAACGGCCTTGTCGAGATCGAGGTGATTGCCGAGGTGTCTGCACGCGTCATCGTCAACCGCGCGGCGATGAAGACCCGCGACGACGTCACTCCGCTGGTCGAAGCATTCCGGAGGGCCGTCGCATGATCATGCTCGACGCAACCGACCCCGGCTTCGAGGCCGCATTTGCAACGCTCGTCGATGCGCGGCGCGAAGCCGATGCCGACGTTTCGGCCGATGTCGCCGCGATCCTGTCGCGCGTGCGCGCAGAGGGAGATGCCGCCGTCATCGACCTTACCGGCCGCTTTGACGGCTTCGATCTCGATGCCGAAGGCTGGTCGATTTCGCGCGAGGATTGCGCCGCCGCTTATGCAGCTCTCGCACCGGACCTGCGCGCAGCGCTCGACCTCGCCGCCGCGCGTATCAGCGCCTATCACGCCAAGCAGCGCCCTTTGGACAGCGACTGGACCGACGGCACCGGCACCCGCATGGGCGCGCGCTGGACTGCGGTCGAGGCGGCGGGGCTCTACGTCCCTGGCGGACGCGCCGCCTATCCCTCGTCAGTGCTGATGAACGCCATTCCCGCCAAGGTTGCGGGGGTGGAGCGGCTGGCGATGGTCACGCCAACGCCCAAGGGAGCGATCAACCAGGCGGTACTTGCGGCTGCACATATTGCAGGCGTCGACGAGATCTGGCGTGTCGGCGGCGCGCAGGCGGTCGGTGCGCTCGCCTATGGCACCGAACGGATTGCACCGGTCGACGTGATCGTCGGCCCCGGCAATGCATGGGTCGCAGAGGCCAAACGCCAGCTTTACGGCCGCGTCGGCATCGACATGGTTGCTGGCCCCTCCGAAATCCTCGTCGTCGCCGACGCTGTCAACGATCCGGCATGGATTGCGGCCGACCTGCTCAGCCAGGCGGAGCACGACCCGACGAGCCAGTCCATCCTGATCACCGACGACAGTGCGTTCGCGGATGCGGTCGTGGCAGCGGTCGAGGCCCTCCTCCCCACGCTTTCGACCGAAGCGTCGGCGCGCACGAGCTGGGTCACGCATGCGGCCATCATCCTGCTCAGCGACCTGTCCGATGCCCCCAGACTGATCGATCGGCTTGCGCCCGAACATCTCGAGCTCGCCATCGCCGACCCCGACGCGATGTTTGCCCGCATCCGCCACGCCGGTTCCGTATTTCTTGGGCGCCACACACCCGAAGCCATCGGCGATTATCTCGGCGGGCCCAACCACGTGCTCCCGACCGGTCGCCGTGCCCGTTTCGCCAGCGGCCTCTCCGTCACCGACTTCATGAAGCGCACGTCGTTCCTGGCCGCCACCCCGGCGTCGATCGCCGTTCTGGGGCCAGCAGCAGCGACGCTCGCCGATGCAGAGGGCTTGCCCGCGCACGCCGCATCGGTCAGGGCGCGCCTTTAGTCAGGACTTTGGTATGAGCCGTTCGAAATCCCGTTCCGCCGCGCGCCTCGCCGCCGTGCAGGCCAGCTATCAGCGGTCGATGGAAGAAACGCCGACCGCACAACTGATTCACGAATTTCACCAGCACCGACTGGGCGCGACCATTGAGGATGTGGAGTATAACGAGGCCGAGGTCGCCTTTTTCGACGATCTTGTCACCGGAAGCATCGCCCGCGAGGCCGAGCTCGATGCCGCGATCACCGCGCGGCTGTCCACGGGCTGGAGCCTTGAGCGCCTCGACAAGCCGATGCGCGCGCTGCTCCGTGTCGCGACCTATGAACTGCTCGCGCGCGCCGACGTGCCCGTGAAGACCGTCATCAACGAATACATCGACGTCGCGGACGCCTTTTACGACCAGCGCGAAAAAGGCTTCGTCAACGGGCTGCTTGATGCGGTTGCAAAGGACGTGCGGGGATAGCCGCTCGTCCTTTGCGTCCGGTCATTGGGCGTTGGTAGTCACCGTCGTAGTGGTCGTCTTCTTAGCAACGACCGCCCTGGCCCGGTGTGCCGAATGAGGGACGGCGCGCTTCACGGCTGTCTTTGCCGTCGTCGTTCGCACCGGGACCGGGGTCGTTACGCTTTCCGCCGTTGTGATCGTGGTGCTGGTCTGTGCCGGGGCTGGCGCAGCGACAACGACGGGCGGCGCCGCGCGCGCGGCCGCAGCGTCGGCCGCGGCAGCTGCAGCAGCCTGCTGGGCAGCGTCTGCCCGGGCATTGGCTGCCGCTGCATCCTGTTGGGCGACTGCAGCGCTTGTTTCGGCGCTCGCGCGCTGGGCCTGTTCCGCTTCGGTTCGCGCGCGCTGCGACACACCGATGGCGGTATCGGCAAGCTGCGATGCGCGATTGGCGTCGTCGAAAGCTTGTTCCTTATGCCCGCTGGCCAAATCCTGCTTTGCCTGGCGGAGCATCGCGGCTGCCTCCGCGCTCAACCGCGGCGCATCGCCCGAGGTCCCGACCTTTGCGGCGGCGTCCACTTTTCCGGTCGCTTCGGCGATAGCAGCCCGCGCGCGGTCGGCCTTTCCGGCGGCCAGGACAGGAAACGGGGCCAGCAGCGAGGCCGACAGCGCGACAGACGAGAGTGTCAGGAAAAACCGCGACATGGTGCAGGCTCCAAAAATGATGATGAGCCCGGACAACGGTTTGTCAGGTCGGTAGGTTCCCGAAACGATCTTTCAGAGCTGGGCGATAAATGCTTTGACCGTGGCGCCAATGTCCTTGCGTGCCAGGGCGAGTGCGATGTTCGCGGTGATGAAACCCGCCTTGTCGCCGCAGTCGAAGCGCTGCCCACCGAAGTTATAGGCATGGAACGGTTGGGTGCCGATCATCTGCGCCATGGCATCGGTCAGCTGGATCTCATTGCCTGCGCCACGCGCCTGCCCTTCGAGCACGCGCATGACCTCGGGCTGCAGGATGTAGCGGCCCGGAATCATGAGGTTCGATGGCGCGGTGCCAAGCTTCGGCTTTTCGACAAGCCCGGTCACTTCGACCAGTGGGCCATCGACCTTGCCGGGCGTGATTATGCCATATTTGTCGGTCTGGTCGGCCGGCACTTCATAGCCGCAGACGATATTGCCGCCAACGCGTTGATAGGCATCGACCATCTGCTTCATGCAACCCGGACTGTCGATCATCAGTTCGTCGGGCAGGAAAATGGCGAAAGGGTCGTTTCCGATGATGTGTCGCGCGCACCATACGGCATGGCCGAGGCCGATCGCTTCCTGTTGCCGGACGTAGGCGACTTCTCCCGGAGCGAAGCGCGTGGAGGCAATTGCGTCGAGCGACTTGCCGCGCTCCGTCATCGTCGTTTCGAGCTCGTAGCTGATGTCGAAATGATCCTCGATCGCGGTCTTTCCGCGACCGGTGACGAAGATCATCTGCTCGATGCCGGCTTCGCGTGCCTCGTCCACCGCATATTGTATGAGTGGCTTGTCGACGACCGGCAGCATTTCCTTGGGAATGGCCTTGGTTGCGGGCAAGAACCGCGTGCCAAGGCCGCCGACAGGAAAAACGGCTTTGCGGATCGGCTTCTGGCTCATTCGGACTCCGGCTTCTTCGGTTTGCGGCTGCGGTTGGCGTACAGCAATGCGGCCAGCAAGGCGGCCGACCCGATGCCTGTCGCAGCTGCCGTCACGATTGCGCCGTTGCGGTTTCGTTTCGGCAAGACCGGTTTGTCCGCCAGCTTGTCACTGATATCAGCGACCTTTTCCAGGGGCGGGGTTTCTTCGCTCGGCTCGGTCATGTCATGTCCCTTTGCATCCCCCAGGTTTTAAAAATGCGTTGCCCCAGAGCGGCGTCCATCGCAAGCCAAACGCCATGAACCCGCTTTACGCCGCACTGAAACCGACAATTTTTGCGACCATGTCGGCGCGCGCGCGCGCAAGAGGAGCGATCAACCTCGGGCAGGGGTTCCCTGACGACGGCGCGCCGCAGGACGTCATCGACGCGGCGGCGGCGGCGCTGACGGCCGGCTCGAACCAATATCCCCCGATGTGGGGCATCCCCGAATTGCGCGTGGCGATTGCCGGGCATTTCGCCGTGCACCAGGGGCTGGACCTGTCGCCCGACGAAGTGATCGTCACCTCCGGCGCGACCGAAGCGCTGGCAGCGGCGATCCTCGCGGTCGTCTCGCCGGGCGACGAAGTGGTGATGTTCCAGCCGCTCTACGACGCCTACCGCCCGCTGGTGGAACGTGCGGGCGGCGTCGCGCAACTGGTGAGGCTCGAACCGCCGCACTGGACGATCACCGCCGCCGCGCTCGAAGCCGCGGGCAGCGCGCGCACCCGGGCGATCATCGTCAATTCGCCGCTCAACCCCTCGGGCGCGATGCTGAGTGCGCAAGAGCGCTGCCTGCTTGCCGGTTTCTGTATCGCGCACGACGCGATCGCGATCTGCGACGAGGTTTGGGAGCACCTGACCTTCGACGGCAACATCCATGTCCCGCTGATGACCGAGCCCGGCATGCGCGAGCGGACGGTCAAGATCGGCTCTGCAGGCAAGATCTTCGCGCTGACCGGCTGGAAGGTCGGCTGGATGTGTGCCGCGCCGCCGATTGCTGACGTGCTAGCCAAGGCGCACCAGTTCCTGACCTTCACGACGCCGCCCAATCTGCAGGCTGGCGTCGCCTATGGCCTCGGCAAGCCACAAAGCTATTTCGACGACATGCGCGCGCGCAACCAGCGGTCGCGCGACCGGCTGTTCACCGGCCTGCACGGGCATGGTTACGCCGTGCTCCCCTGCCCCGCGACTTGGTTCGTGACCATCGACCTGACGGCATCGGGCATTGCCAAGACGGACACTCAGTGGTGCGACTGGGCCATCGAGACTATCGGCGTGGCAGGCATTCCGGTGTCGGCCTTTTACGAAACCGATCCGGTTATGAATGTCGTTCGCCTCTGCCACGCCAAGACCGACGCGACGCTGGATGCCGCGCTCGATCGGCTGGCGCGGCGACCCTAGAGCTTCGCCAGTACGCCCCGCTCGGTGACATAGCCCGTCACCAGCCGCGCCGGCGTCACGTCGAAGGCGGGATTGGCGGCGGGCGAGTTCGTCACGCGTATCCGGCCGCCTTCGCCCTCCACCCACGCAACTTCTTCGCCATGCCGTTCCTCGATCGGTATCAGGTCGCCCGAAGCGGTCCCGGCATCGAACGTCGTATAGGGTAGGGCCACATAGAACGGTACGCCGTTGTCGTGTGCCGCCAGTGCCTTCAGATAAGTACCTATCTTGTTGCAGACGTCGCCATTGGCGGTCACGCGGTCGGTGCCGACGATGACCGCATCGACCTGCCCCCGCTGCATCAGGTGCCCGCCCGCATTGTCGGCGATCACCGTGTGCGCAATGCCGTGTTCGGCCAGCTCGAACGCGGTCAGCAGCGCCCCCTGGTTGCGCGGGCGCGTCTCGTCGACCCAGATATGCAGCGGCAGTCCTGCGTCATGCGCCATGTACATGGGGGCGGTCGCAGTGCCGTAATCGGCAGTGGCCAGCCAGCCCGCATTGCAGTGGGTCAGCACGTTGAGCGGACGATCCGGGTGGATCGCGTGCAGGTCGCGAAACAGCGCCAGCCCATGTTCGCCGATTGTCCGCGACAGGCCGACGTCTTCCTCGACGATGGCATCGGCGCGGGCAAAGGCGGCGTCTGCCCGCGCTTCGACCGGCAGGGACCGCACGGCGAGGTCGATCGCGTCGAGCGCCCAGCGCAGGTTCACCGCCGTCGGTCGCGTCGCGTTGAGCATCGCGTGATTCGCGTCGAGGCTCGCGTCGGATGCATCATCGGCAAGCGCCATCGCCAGGCCATAGGCACCCGTCATTGCGAGCAGCGGCGCCCCCCGCGTCCACATCTCGCGGATCGCCTGCGCCGCCGTGGTCGCATCGCGCAGCTCGACCCACACGACCTCCCACGGCAGGCGCCGCTGGTCGAGGATGCGCGCGCCCCGCCCGTCGGCCGTGCGCATGATCGATCGGGTCGGGACGCCGCCAAGCTTCACAGCGTGATCTCCGCAAAGCTTTCGATATCGCCTCGGCCGGCCTCGCGGTCGATCAGCAGCGCGCGCATGCCCGCCGCTTTCGCCGCGTCTGTCTCGGCAGCGACATCCGACAGAAACAACATCTCCGCCGGCGCCACACCTAGCGCGTCGGCGCTCGAAACATAGGACATTGCCTCGCGCTTCGGCCCCGTCGTCGTATCGAACCACCCCGAGAACAGCGGCGCCAGGTCGCCCTGGTCGCTATGCCCAAAGATCAGCTTTTGCGCGGGCACCGACCCGCTCGAGAATACAGCGAGTTTCAGGCCCGCCGCATGCCAGCGCCGCAGCGCCTCTGCGGCATCTGCATAGACATGGCCGCGCAATTCGCCAGCCGCATAGCCCTCTGCCCAGATGCGGCCCTGAAGGTCCTTCAGTTCCGTCACCTTGGCATCGGCATCCATCCACGCCAGCAACTGGTCTAGGTCGCCGCCATGCGTCGCGACATAGGCTGGCAGCCGCGCGCGCGCATAGGGAAACAACGTTTCGTGGACGAACGACAGCGACGAGGTCGTCCCCTCGATGTCGGTGAGGATCGCCTTCGTCATGCCGGTTCGTGGCGCGGAAAGCGTTCGGCGATGTCGCTCCCCGTGAACGCGGCCACCCAGCCGTCGGGGTTCACGAACATCCGGATGACGGTGAAGTCCGGCGCCGCGCCCATGTCGAACCAGTGCGTCATACCCGCAGGCACCGACATCAGGTCACCTTCACCACACAGCACGTTCCAAACGCGCCCCGCCGCGTGCAAGGTAAACAGCCCCTCGCCGCGCACGAAGAAGCGCACTTCGTCCTCGGCATGGGTATGCTCGGACAGGAACCTGCTGCGCATCGCCGCGCTGTCGGGGTGGTCGGGGACGACGCTGACCACGTCGATGCTCTGGTAGCCGCCCCTTGCCTTCAGCCGTTCGATCTCCGGCGCATAAGCAGCAAGGACGGCGTCATCGCCCGAACCTCCGGGCGACGCCCGCGTGGGCCAGCGTTCGAAAGTGACGCCGATTTCACCGAGTGCCACGGCAATTGCCTGCACGTCGGTCGACTCCGACAGTTTCGCGCCGTCCTCGGCAAAGACCTCTAGCCTGCTCATTGCCTGAATCTCCGTTCGGCGAGTTCGGCGGCGATCATCCACTCGATCCCTTCGATCACGCGCTCCGCCTCGGCGATGTCACGGCCCCATCCGTACAAGCCGTGCCCGCGAATCAGATAGGCAGGGATCGACGCCGGTTCCAGCAGCGCGGGCGCCACGGCCACGACGATTTCGGCCATGTCCTGGCTGTTGGGGACGATGGGCAGCGCGACGGCGGTATCATGGGTCACGATCCCCGGCAGGACCTTGAGCATCTCGTGCCCCGCCAGCACATAGGCCCGCGCCTCGGCAAACGCGCGGCTCAGGCCTACCGCTTCGGGCGAATGGCTGTGCAACACGGCGCCGCAGTCCGCAAAGCGTGCGTACAGGTCGAGGTGCAGCGCGGTCTCTGCCGACGGCTTCTTCCCATCGAGCGAACTCCCCGCCGCGTTGACGCGCATCACGTCGTCGGGCGTCAGCCGCCCCTTGTGCTTGCCCGACACGGTGACCGCGAACGACCCGTCGTCGAGCCGAATCGAATAATTGCCCGCCGTTGCCGGAGCCCAGCCCTTGCCGTCGAGCCAGCGCCCGACGGCAACGATGGCGGCCCGAGCCGTCAGGAAGTCGACCGATGCCATGCGCCTTCCCTAGCCCTGCGGCCCGGCGCCGAACAGCCGCTTCATCACCCCGCGCACCATGAGCAGCGCATAGAGAGACCCTCCCGCAACGGCGATCGCCACGAAAATAGCGGCAAAGGGATTGGCCAGCGCGAGCGCGAGCAGGCCGGTCGTCGCGACGTCTTCGCCCGACGAAACGACGATGTTGCTGACCGGCTCGGGGCTGGCATTGACCATAGCCCGCGTGCCCGCCTTGGCCGCATGCGTCGTGAGGGCTGCACTGCCCCCCAGCAGCAACGCCACGGCCTGCCATTTCGGATCGGCCGGATCGATGATCGCCAGCGCCAGCAAGGCACCGCCCACCGGTCGGACGGCCGTGTGCACCGCGTCCCACATGGTATCGAACCACATGATCTTGTCGGCCAGGAATTCGGCGACCAGGCCAAGGGCGGCAGCGCCGATGACCCAAGGGCTGGCCAGCACGTCGAGGGCATGAAGGTTCGCGGGCAGATCGATCCAGCCGAAGCGCATCGCCAGCCCCACGCCGAACACACACAGGTAGATGCGCCATCCGGCGAGCAGGCTGACGCTCGACGCCACCCCAAGCAATTCGACCAATCCCATGGGTCCAGGGTTGCACGCACCCTTGCCTCACGCAACGGGGTCGCTAGGCAATCTTCCGTGTCCACACCCATTCCTGCCGCAACGCTCGTACTTTTCCGTGACGGTCCATCGGGGCCGGAGCATTTGTTCGTTGAGCGCGCGACGACGATGGTGTTTGCGGGCGGCGCCGTGGTGTTTCCCGGCGGTCGGGTCGATCCGGGCGATTACGAACTCGCGGCGCGCTATCCCCACCTCGAACCGGTCGATGCGGCTGCCCGGATCGCCGCCGTGCGCGAAACGATCGAGGAAGCCGGGATCGCCGTCGGCATCGACGCCGATGTCGAAGTGCTGAGGACGGCGCTCGGCGAGGGGGCGGCACTTGGTACCGTACTCGATGCGCTGAGCCTGCCACTCGACCTCGACGGGCTGGTCCCGTTCGCGCGGTGGTGCCCGAACTTCAAGGAAACCCGCACCTTCGATACCCATTTCTACCTTGCCCGGGTCGAGGCGGACCATGCCGTGGCCCGCGTCGACGCGACCGAGAACACCCATTTGTTCTGGGCGACCGCATTGCAGGTGCTCGAGCGCGCCGATGCCGGACAGGTGAAGATCATCTTCCCGACGCGACGCAACCTCGAACGGCTGGCGACCCTCGACAGCTTCGACTCCGCGCGGGCCCACGCCGCCGCGCTCCCGGTGGAAACGATCACGCCCTGGGTGGAGGCGCGCGACGGCAAACAGCACCTGTGCATTCCGGAAGGTCTGGGCTATCCGGTAACGTCCGAAACCTTCGACCAAGCGATGCGCGGATGACCGAACTAACCCCCCTTGAAGCCTTTCGCGCCGTTTTGACCGGCGCCGCCCGCGCCATTGCGCACGAGCCCGAAGTCGAGCTGGCCTATACCGCCGACGCGCCGACACAGGCGGGCAAGAATCTGAAAGTGCCGATGCCCGGGCGCGCGCTGCCTGCGGCACAGGTGGCCGAGGCGCGCGGTTTCGCCGATGGCTTTGCCCTGCGCCTGAGGCATCATGATGCCGCTGCCCATAATCGCAATGCCCCCCAACCTGTCGTGGCCCGCGCGGTGTTCGATGCTGTCGAGAACGTACGCGTCGAGGCGCTCGGCTCGCGCGGCATGGCGGGAATTCGCGCCAATCTGGGCCATGCGCTCGACATGCGGATGCGCTCCGACCCGATCTCCCGCGCCAGGGCCAAGGACGAGGTTCCGCTGTCCACGGCCGTGGCGCTGTTGTTGCGCGAACGCCTGACCGGGGAAGCGCCGCCAAAAACCACCGAAGCCGGTCTCGACCTTGTCCGCGACTGGATCGAGGAAGCGGGCGGCGCGGACATGGACGCACTCGGCCTCGTCCTCGACGACCAGAAGGCCTTTGCGACGCTGGCGACCAAGCTGCTCGAGGACCTTGCCCTCATCGAAGGCGAGCGCGCCGCCGACGACGAGCCCGATGACGGCGAGGACGACGGCGAGGACGATTCGGACGGCGAGGACGACGCGACCGACGAGGACGACGGCGGCGAGGGCCAGGTCGACCAGCGCGGCGAGCAGCAGTCGGGCGACGACAGCGAAGGCGAGGGGGAAAGCGAAGGCGAGGAGCTCAGCGACGACGACCAGGCCGAAGGCGGCGATGGCGAGCAGGAAGGCATGCTCCCCGTGCGGCCCAATCGGCCGCCTGCCGAGCTGACGCCGGGGTTCGACTACAAGGCGTGGACGACCGAATTCGACGAAGTGATTGCGGCTGACGAGCTGTGCGATCCCGACGAGCTGGTCCGGCTGCGCGCCTATCTCGATCAGCAGCTGCTCAGTTTGCAGGGGGCCGTGACCAAACTTGCCAATCGGCTTCAGCGCCGACTGATGGCCCAGCAGTCGCGAAGCTGGGACTTCGACCAGGAAGAAGGCATGCTCGATGCCGCACGGCTCGCGCGCGTGGTCGTCAGCCCGGCGCATTCGCTCAGCTACAAGATCGAGCGCGAGACCGAATTCAAGGACACGGTCGTGTCGCTTCTGATCGACAATTCGGGATCGATGCGCGGCCGGCCGATCAGCATCGCCGCGATCAGCGCCGACATCATGGCGCGGACGCTCGAGCGCTGCGGGGTCAAGACCGAGATTCTGGGCTTCACGACGCGAGCGTGGAAGGGCGGGCAATCGCGCGAGAAATGGC
>JANMJZ010000197.1:0-8796 GCA_031371635.1 Sphingomonadales bacterium
GCCATAGCGCTCCGCTTGACCGGCAACCCCATTTCCATGCCGGTTCTGATCGGCTTCCTGATGCTGCTCGGCATCGTCGCAAAAAATTCGATCCTGCTCGTCGATTTCGCGCTCGAAGAAATGAACAAGGGCGTCGACAAGATGACTGCGATCCTGGACGCCGGGCACAAGCGGGCGCAGCCGATCATCATGACCACGGTCGCGATGGTCGCGGGCATGGTGCCCGTGTCGCTGTCGCTGTCGGGCGACGGCGCCTGGCGCGCGCCGATGGGCATCACCGTCATGGGCGGTCTCACGCTGTCGACCTTGCTGACCCTGCTGATCGTCCCCGCGACGTTCAGCCTGGCCGTCGGGATCGAGCAAAAGCTGGGACCGTGGCTGTCGCGCACGCTGACCAATGGCGGCGAAGGCGCAGCCAAGCCCGCGCCTCTCCCCGCCGAGTGAACTTAAGTCTGCATCCGCTCGTTTCGGTCTGATGGCGACACCCGGACCCGGACGTAACCGCTTCGCGCTCGCCATACCGGTTCAGGGCGGCGCTGCCGGCATGCGCCGCGTCGCGACCGGCCTGCTGGTGGCGATGGCGGCGATCTACCTTGCCACGCGGATCTATGAGCCACTCTATCCGCCGCTGGGTTTCCTGAAGGCCTTTGCGGAAGCGGCCATGGTCGGCGGCATGGCGGACTGGTTTGCGGTGACCGCACTCTTCCGTCATCCGCTCGGTATCCCCATTCCGCATACCGCGATCATCCCGCGTAACAAGGACCGGATCGGCGACACGCTGGCGGTGTTCCTTCGCGACAATTTCCTGACGCCGCGTGTCGTCGCTCGCCGCATGGGCCAGATCGACATTGCCGCAGCCACGGGAAAGTTCCTGAGCGGGGCGCCGGACCGCGGGGGCCGCCTGAAGGAGGGGGCGTCGCGTCTCGCTGCGGATATGCTCGGCTCGCTCGATCCCGAGCGGCTGGGCGGCATGGTCAAGGGAGCGATCTCCAGCCGGATCGCCGAACTGGACCTTGCCCCCCTGCTCGGACAGGCGCTCGCGGCCGCGATCAGCGAAGGGCGCCACCGCCCCCTGCTCGACAGTATCGTTCGCTGGGGTGCAAAGCTGCTGGAAAGCAACGACGACTTGATCCGCGAGATCGTTCACCAGCAGGCCGGCTCCGTCATGCGCTGGACCGGGCTCGACGAAACCCTGGCCAACAAGATCATCGACGGTTTGAACAAGATGCTGACGGACATGGCCGAGGACCCAGAGCATCGCCTGCGCGCCAAAGCGGAAGAAGGCCTCGCGCATCTCGCCATAGACCTGCAGGACGACCCCAAGATGCGGGCGCGAGTCGCCGAGCTTCGCGACGAGATCATGCGCAACGCTGCCATGCGGCGCTGGCTCGACGGTCTTTGGGAATCTGCACGCGCCGCAATGCTGCGGGCCGCGCGCGACCCGGACAAGGCGCTGGCCGGCAAGTTCGGCGATGCGCTGCGGCAGCTGGGCGAGACGCTCCAGGCCGATCCCGAACTGCGTTCCACGATCAACCGGTTCGCGCGGCGAACGGCGGTCGGCGTAACCGCAAGCTACGGCGACCAGATCGTCAAGCTCGTGTCCGAAACGGTGCGCGGCTGGGATGCGCAGACGATCACCGACCGGGTCGAGGGTGCGGTAGGTCGCGACCTGCAGTATATCCGCATCAACGGAACAGTGGTCGGCGGGCTCGTGGGCCTGACCCTTCACGCCATCGACGTCTGGCTCTAGCCGGACGCGAGTTCCAGGATCCGGGCCCATTCGGCGTCGCGCACGGGTGCGACCGACAGGCGCGACTGGCGAATGAGTTCCATGCCGGAGAGCGCCGGATCGGCCTTGATCGTCGCGAGCGTGACGGGCGACTTCAGCGGCCTGACCGGCGCGACATCGACGGCGGGGAAGCGCTGCGCTGCGTCCTTCGGGTCGAGGTAATGCTCGCGCACGATCTCGACGATGCCGACGATCTCCTTCCCTTCGTTCGAATGGTAGAAGAATGCCCGGTCACCCAGCTTCATGGTGCGCAAGTGGATGGCAGCGGTGTGGTTTCGCACGCCGTCCCAGATCGTCCTGCCGTCGCGGACGAGATCATCCCAGGCATATTTGTGCGGCTCGGATTTCACCAGCCAATAGGCCATCAGCGTTCCCCCCTTGCGACATGGCGCGCGACGAACAATCCTCCTTCTGCCCGCCATATGACGGCGATGGACAGCAATCCGGCGCCCGTGATGCTGAGATACAGCGGGATCGTCGTGCCGTCGAAATTCGCCCCGATCAACGTCCCGCCGATGGCACCGGCGATCGCCGTAAAAGCGCCCTGGATTGAGCTGGCCGCCCCTGCGACCTTGCCCATGTTCTCCATGGCCATGGCGCCGAAGTTACCCGCGGCAAAGGCAAAGCCGACCATCATCAGTGACTGGAGGATGACGAAGGTCACGAGGTGGTCGCCGTACACAGCAGTGAAAACGACGTGCAGGGCAGCGACGGTGGTCATGCCGATGATCGCGGCATGGCCGATCCGGCGCATGCCGAGACGCTTCACGATGGCCGCGTTGGTGAACGACGCCGCCATCATGCATCCGGCCATGAGAGCAAAACCGATCGGCAGCAGACGGGGCTGGTGCAGAGTGTCTGCAAAGATCAGCGTTACAGAAGTCAGAAAGCCCATGACCGTCGCCGTCAGGCAGGCATTGGCGATCGAATAGGCAAGCGATTGCCGATCGCTGACCACGATCAGCGCCGCTTCGCCGATCGAAGCGAACGAGATGGCGCGCTTGTTCGCGGGATCCAGCGTGTCGGGCAGCCGCAACGCAACCCACAGGAAGACGCTTGCCCCGATGAAGGCGAGCACGACGAAGATCCATCGCCACGGGGCGACGGCCAGCACTGCCTGTCCCATGAACGGGGCCATGATCGGGGCTGCCATGAAGATGGCGGAGGTAAAGCTCATCACCTGCGCCATGTCGCGGCCTTCGAACCGGTCGCGCACCACGGAGACGGCGAGCACCCGGGCACCGGCCGCACCGACACCTTGTGCCATTCGGGCCAGCAGCAGCAGCTCGAAGGTCGAGGCCACGGCGGCGATGATGCTCGTCACCGCATAGGCTATGAGCGAGATCATCATGAGGCCGCGTCGGCCGTAACGGTCGGAAATTGTCCCTACGAACAGCTGCGCGATGCCGAATCCCAGCGTGAAAGCCGTCACGACCAGGCCCAGTCGGGTTTCCTGCGCCACGTGCAGACTTGCCCCGATCGACTTCAGCGCAGGCAGCATCGAATCGATGGCGAACGCCACGATCATCTGGATCGTCGCGATGAGAGCAATGAATTCGACGCGCCCGGGCATTTTCATCCGACCGCCCTTATGCTGCACTGCGGCGAAAGCCTAGTCTGCGAACAACAAAACTGGCGTCTCGAGGAGTTTGCGCACGGCCTGCACGAAACTGGCGGCATCCCAACCATCGACGACGCGATGGTCGCAGCTGATCGAGAGGTTCATCAGCTTGGCGCGGCGAATGTCGTCGCCATCGAACACGGGGCGCTCGATGATCCGGTTCGGGCCGATGATGGCGACCTCGGGCCGGTTGATCACGGGTGTCGTCGCAATTCCGCCGAGCGGTCCGAGCGACGTGATCGTAAGCGTCCCGCCGGACATCTCGGCACTCGTTGCCTTGCCCGTGCGCGCTGCTTCGGCAAGCCGGGTGATCTCGCTCGCAAGCTGCCAGACGTTTTTGGCCTGTGCGTCGCGAATGACCGGCACCATCAGCCCCGCATCGGTCTGCGTCGCCATGCCGAGGTGGACCGCACCCGACCGCGTCACCACGCCGCCCTCGTCGTCGTAGCGGGCGTTGATCATCGGGAATTGTGGCACCGCCTTGCAGATCGCCACGATCATCAGCGGCAGCATCGTCAGCTTGGGGCGGTTGCCGCGATTGTCGTTCAGGTCTGCGCGCATTGCCTCAAGCGCGGTGACGTCGATTTCCTCGACATAGGTGAAATGCGGAATGTGACGCTTCGACGCGGCCATGTTCTCGGCGATGCGACGGCGCATGCCGATGACCCTGATCGCTTCGTCGCCCCGCGGTGCGGCGGCGACGCCGAAGCCCTGCGCGCTGTTGTAGCGGAGATAGGCGTCAAGGTCGGCATGGCGCAGGCGGCCGTCTTCGGAAGGTTTTACATGGGCAAGGTCGATGCCGAGATCGGCGGCGCGGGCGCGCACGGCGGGCGAGGCGAGTACGGGCCTATCTTCCGTCTCCCCGTGGGGGAGAGGGGCCTCGCGTGCCACCGCGGGCGGGTGAGGGGCCAGCGCGGGCATCGGCTCGACCACCGCCCCCTCACCCCGCTGCGCTTCGCGCGTGTCGCCCTCTCCGCCATGGGGAGAGGGAAGGATATCCGCTACTGATTCAGCATCCGGATTTTCCGCATCGATACGCTCGCCGACGGCTTTGGCTTCCTCCGCCTCGACCTCACCCGCAACCTCGATCACGGCGAGCGTACTGCCGATCGGCACCATGTCGCCGACCTCGCCCGCCAGTTCGACGATCACGCCCGACACCGGCGACTACATCTCGACCGTCGCCTTGTCGGTCATCATGTCGGCGAGGTTGGCGTCCTCCTCGATGCGATCACCGACCTTCACGTGCCAGGCGACGATCTCGGCCTCGGCAATGCCTTCGCCGATGTCGGGCAGGCGGAATTTGAAGAGCGCCATCGTTAGTCCTTCAGAACCTGGTCGAGCGCCGTTCCGATGCGGATCGGCCCCGGGAAATATGCCCACTCGAGCGAATGCGGATAGGGTGTGTCGAAGCCGGTCACGCGCGTTACCGGCGCTTCGAGATGGTAGAAGCAGCGTTCCTGCACCAGCGCCGCAAGCTCTGCGCCAAAGCCGCTCGTCCTTGTCGCTTCGTGTACGATCACGCAGCGTCCGGTCTTCTTCACGCTCGCCTCGATCGTCTCGATGTCGAGCGGCAGCAAGGTGCGCAGGTCGATCACTTCGGCATCGATGCCCTTTTCCTCGACGGTCGCGCGCGCGACATGCACCATCGTACCATAGGCGAGCACGGTCACGTCGGACCCTTCGCGGACGATGGCGGCCTTGCCGAGCGGCACGGTGTAATGGCCTTCAGGCACGTCGGGCGTATCGACCTTCGACCAGGGCTGCACCGGCCGGTCGTAATGGCCGTCGAAGGGACCGTTGTAGATGCGCTTGGGCTCGAAGAAGATGACCGGGTCATTGTCCTCGATCGCCGCGATCAGCAGCCCCTTGGCATCATAGGGATTCGACGGGATGACCGTCTTAAGCCCCGCGACCTGGGTGAACATCGCCTCGGGCGATTGAGAATGCGTCTGCCCACCGAAGATGCCGCCGCCGAAAGGCGACCGCACCGTGATTGGCATGACGAACTCGCCCGCCGACCGGTAGCGCAGGCGGGCTGCCTCGCTCACCAGCTGATCGAGTCCGGGATAGATGTAATCGGCAAACTGGATCTCGGGCACGGGCCGCAGGCCATAGGCGGCCATGCCGACAGCGACCCCGATGATGCCGCATTCGTTGATCGGCGTGTCGAACACGCGGGTCTTGCCGTGCTTGGCCTGCAGGCCCGCCGTCGCGCGGAATACGCCGCCGAAATAGCCGATGTCCTCGCCCAGCACGACGACATCGGGGTTGCCGCCCAGGCAGACGTCCATGGCGGAATTGATCGCCTCGATCATGTTCATGCGCGGCATGTCAGATCCCCGCCGCGGCACGTTCGGCGCGCATCTGGTCGCGCTGCTCGGTCAGGTGCCAGGGCATCTCCTCGAACACGTCCTCGAACATCGTGTCGAACGGCTGGTGCAGGCCGTGGCCGAGGATACCGTTCTTTTCGGCCTCTTTCTGCGCCGCCTTCACCATCTCGGCGAGCTCGACGTCCTGCGCGGCATGGCGCTCCTCGTCCCATTCGCCCAGCCCGATGAGATGCGCTTTCAGCCGAGCGATCGGGTCGCCCCAGCGGCCACTTCGTCGCTTCATCGGCGCTGCGATAGGCACTGGGGTCGTCGGACGTGCTGTGCCCTTCGGCGCGATAGGTGAAATGCTCGATCAGGGTCGGGCCCTTGTTCATTCGCGCGCGTTCCGCGGCCCAGGCAGTTGCCGCATAGACGGCCAGCGGGTCGTTGCCGTCCACGCGCAGCCCGGCAATGCCATAACCGACCGCTCGCGCAGCAAAGGTCGTTGCCTCACCGCCCGCAAAGCCCGCGAATGAACTGATCGCCCATTGGTTGTTGACCACGTTCATGATCACGGGCGCGCGATAGACGGTGGCAAACATGCAGGCTGAATGGAAGTCGCCCTCTGCGGTCGATCCCTCGCCGCACCAGGTCGCCGCGATCCGCGTGTCGCCCTTGGCCGCGCTCGCCATCGCCCAGCCGACAGCCTGGGGATATTGCGTCGCGAGATTGCCCGAGATCGAGAAGAACGCGCCTTCCTTCGTCGAATACATGATCGGCAGCTGGCGGCCCTTCAGCCGGTCGGCGCGGTTCGAATAGATCTGGTTCATCATGTCGACGATGGGCCAGTCGCGCGCGATGAGGATGCCCTGCTGGCGGTAGCTGGGGAAGCACATGTCGTCGCGGTCGAGCGCATAGGTTGCGGCCACCGCCACCGCTTCCTCGCCGGTCGACTTCATGTAAAAGCTGGTCTTGCCCTGGCGCTGGGCACGGAACATGCGCTCGTCGAACGCGCGGGTGAGCGCCATGCTGCGCAGCATCCGGCGCAGCAAGTCCGGCGAAAGCCGCGGATCCCAGGGGCCGACCGCCCTGCCCTCATCGTCGAGAACGCGGACCAGCCCATAGGCCAGCTCGCGCATCGTACCGGCATCCGCCGCACTGTCAGGCCGCGGCGTTATCCCGGCAGCAAGTACTTCAACACTGACGAACTCGGCCTCGTCGCCGGGGCGGAACTGTGGCTCCGGCACGTGCAACGACAGCGGCGTCAGATTGGGGCGGGACGACTCAGACACGCGGTTCTCCTACCGCCCGAGCAATAGCTGCGCGCAACAATATTACAACGCTCGAAAACGCGTTGCGGCCACGCTTCGCCCTCGCTAACCCTTACGCAAACGTAAAGCTGGAGAGACTGTCATGACGCTCGATGTCGCCGGACGCACTGCCTATAACGAAGACCACGAAGCCTTTCGCGACACAGTGCGCAGCTTCATCAAGCAGGAAGTCGTCCCCAACATCGACAAGTGGGACGAAGCCGGCATCGTCGAAAAGGCGATCTGGCCCAAGGCCGGTGCCGTCGGCATGCTGTGCCCGACTGTGCCGGAAGAATATGGAGGCCTGGGCCTCGACTTCGGCTACAACGCGATAATCGACGAAGAGATTTCGTACGGTGGTACTGCGCTTGGTTTCAGCCTGCAGTCGGACATCGTCGTCAACTACATCGTCAGCTACGGCAGCGAGGAGCAAAAGCGCCACTGGCTGCCGAAACTCGTCTCGGGCGAAGTCGTCACCGCCATTGCCATGACCGAACCGGGCGTTGGCAGCGACCTTCAGGGCATCCGCACAACGGCGAAGAAGGACGGTAACCACTACGTCATCAATGGCAGCAAAACCTACATCACCAATGGCCAGAACGCCGACCTGATCCTCGTCTGCGCCAAGACCGACACCGAGGTTCAGCCTGCGTGGAAGGGCGTATCGATCATCCTGGTCGAGGCCGAGCGCGAAGGGTTCAAGCGCGGGCGCAACCTCGACAAGATCGGGCAGGACGCGGCCGATACGTCGGAGCTGTTCTTCGAGGACGTTCGCGTGCCGATGACGAATTGCCTCGGCGAAGAGGGCAAGGGATTTATCTACCTGATGAGCGAATTGCCGCAGGAACGCCTGTCGATCGCGATCGGCGCGCAGGCCTCCGCCCAGCGCGCCTATGACGAGACCGTCGCTTTCGTTCGCGACCGCAAGGCGTTCGGCAAGCCGGTCATCGATTTCCAGAACACGCGCTTCACGCTCGCCGACCTGAAGTCGAAGCTGCAGGTCGGTTGGGCGCACCTCGACTGGGCGATCGCGCGCCACCTGAAAAAGGAGCTGACCGCAGAGGAAGGCGCTGCCGCCAAGCTGTGGCACACCGAATTCCAGTGGGAAGTGATGGACAAGTGCCTCCAGCTCCACGGCGGCGCGGGCTATATGAACGAATATCCCATCGCCAGGATGTGGCGCGGCGCGCGCGTAACGCGGATCTTCGGTGGCACCAGCGAGATCATGAAGGAGCTGATCGGGCGCAAGCTGTGAGGCGCGGGATTTTCCTCGCCGCCGTTCTGTCCGCCTTGGCGCTGCCAGTGCACGCAGAGGAGACGCGGCCATCGGCAGCCAAGCTGCGCGCCGGACTTGCGGGCACGTGGAAAGGTGCGCTCGGCTATCGCGACTATCAGACGAACAAGCTGACCGAACTGGCGGTCGAGACGCAAATCGACAGCGTGCCCGATGGGCTCACCCAGATCCGCACGTCGCGATTCGACGAAGGGCCGGGCCGCAAGCCGGTGTGGATCACCTCGGTCAGCCTTGACGATCCGAAGGCGGGCACGGTGACGTCGGCAAGCTTTCGTGCGGGGCGCAAGGTCGAACCGGAAACCGAAACCGTCGAGGTCTCCCGATATGCCAGCCCCACCAGCTGGAGCTATACCGGCAGCGTTTCTGACGTTCTTCGAGAAGCAGTTGATCGGTTCGTTGTTCGGCTCGGCGAACCCACGCCGCGACATTCCGAAGTTGCTCGAGCTGTACACACAGGGTCAGCTCGATCT
>JANMJZ010000201.1:0-2021 GCA_031371635.1 Sphingomonadales bacterium
ATCGTCATGACCTCGATGATGGGGTCGTCGCGCACGCTTTATCAGGCTTCGGTCGATGGCTGGCTTCCGCGCTACCTGTCGCGGGTCAACCGTCACGGTGCCCCGACATCGGCAATGTGGACGGATCTGTGTTTCAACTTCGTGCTGCTGCTCGCCTCGGACTATTTTGCCGTGCTGATGATTTCCAATGTCTGCTACCTCGTCTTCAACTTTCTCAACCTGCAGGCGGGATGGATCCACCGCATCGACCGGCCCGACGCAGTGCGCCCTTTCCGCTGCCCGACCTGGCTGCTGGCGCTGGGCGCAGCCTTCGGATTCGTCAACATGGCGTTTCTCGGTGCCGGGGCCGACGTCTGGGGCGTTGGCACCTTGCGCAACGGCATAATTGCCGGCCTGCTTATCGTGCCGGTCTTCCTGTTCCGCCATTACGTCCAGGACAAGGGCCGTTTTCCTGGCGAGGGAGCGGCTGGAGAGTCCGCGCTCGACGAGATCGGCGCCGGCAGGGCTGGATTGGGGCCCTGGATCGCGCTGCTTGTCTGTGTCGGCGTGGTCGCCATGAGCCACGCGATGGCGAGGCTGACCGTCGGCTGACGTAGCGTCTTGTCGGCGGCAGGAAAGCCGTGCGCGACGCCACCGAAAGCAGACAGGTCAATCCTTTGGCGTCATCCGCTTCGGCAGCAGCCACGGCGCCCAGGTCGTCGCCAGCTTCAGGCGGCGTGCCGTCTTGCCCACCAGCGTGTGAACTTTCGTCCCGTGCGCTGCATCCCATACTGCCTGCGCGACCTGTTCGACCGGCGTGAATTCCAGCCCTGCCTCGCGGACGACGTCGCGGATCGCGACATTCGAGCCCGAGGCGGTCGCGTTGAGCAGCGGGGTGTCGATGAAGCTCGGCATGATCGTGCGGGCCTTGACCCCGGCATCCTTCCATTCCCGGTCGAGCGATTCGGTCATTGCGCGCACCCCGAACTTGGTGGCCGAATAGGCAGACATGCCCGCGCTCGCGTAAATGCCCGCCGCCGACGAGGTGCTGACGAGCGCCGAACCGGGCGTGTTCTTGAGGTACCCGAAACCGAGCTGCGCGCCCCAGAACACGCCCTTCAGGTTGATGTCGAGCACACGCTCCACGTCCCGCGCATCCATCGCCTCGAGCGGACCGCCCGTGCCGATTCCGGCATTGTTGAACAACACGTCGAGCCGTCCGCCGGTGTGCTTCGCGAAAGCGGCAAGTGCGGCCTCCCACGCGTCGCGTTCGCGGACGTCCATGACATGCTGGCTGCTCATGCCGGGGGGGAGCAGGGCGGCCGTTTCGGCAAGCCCCGCGGCATTCACATCGGCGAGGCCGACGAACCAGCCCTTGCCCGCGAAAAGCTGTGCGGTGGCGCGTCCGATCCCCGATCCGCCCCCGGTTATGAAGATGGCGCGTTTTTGATTGATGTCGTTAGCCATTGCTTTGATTTCTCCCCAGACCGGTGTCACACCGCATCGCGTGGATGGAAACAAGCCAAATTCCGGGCCGGCGGTAACAGTTTCGCATGTGAGCAAGCGCTACGGCCCGCGTGTAGCGCTGGACGATCTCTCGCTTGACGTTACGGCGGGCTCCTTCGTGGCGCTGGTCGGGGGGTCGGGGTCTGGCAAATCGACCCTCGTCCGCACCATCAACCGTTTGCTCGATCCGGACACGGGGAAGGTGCTGATCGATGGTGCCGACGTCCGCGACAGCGCACCGGCAACGCTCCGTCGCCGAATCGGGCATGTCATCCAGGGCGTCGGGCTGTTCCCGCATATGACTGTCGGGGCGAACATCGGCATCGGGCTGCGGATCGCCGGTTCGCGCGACAATGCAAAGCGCGTCGAGGAGTTGCTCGACCTCGTCGACCTGCCCCGTGACTTCGCCGACAGGGCACCCGACACCTTGTCAGGGGGGCAGCAGCAGCGGGTAGGCGTGGCGCGGGCGCTGGCAACCGCGCCCGGGCTGATGCTGCTCGACGAACCTTTCGGCGCGCTCGACCCCGTCACTCGCG
>JANMJZ010000225.1:0-2358 GCA_031371635.1 Sphingomonadales bacterium
CCTGTACTGACCCGGGTTAAGCAGTTGGTCGGCAAATCCTGAAAACTACTGCTTAGCAGCCACCTTGCAGCCGTTCCGGTGTGACCAATCGGCAACGCCAAATTTCTTTTCTGCGGGTTTGCAGTCTCTCGACGGTCATTGTCCCGGATCGGGACCGCAGCCGCATTGACACGCCGTTGTATTAACTGAAAATTAAGCGTGTTTCGGGGCGCGAATCTCCACGGAATCATCCGGGGGCGCCAATAGGGAGATAAACGTGGGACGTTCGTTTAAGAAGTCGCTGCTGCTCGCGCTCGGCGCAGGTTCGGTCGTCGCGGGCTCGGTGCCGGCACAGGCATTGACGTTCAACCTCATCGACACCGGCGGGACGGCCAAGGGCACGCTGGCGCGCCAGGGCTTCGAAGTTGCTACCGCCTATTGGTCGTCGGTGTTCACGGATAACGTCACCATCAATCTTCAGATCGGCTTTTCCGCTCTCGGGCCGAATATCCTTGGTTCGACCGGCAGCGCGCGTTCGCTGCTGTCGATGAACCAGACGTACAACGCGCTGGCCGCCGATCGCAGCAGCACGCTCGACAATCTTGCCGTTGCCGGCCTGCAGCCACTGGGCACGAGCACGCTCAGCGGCTTCGGCGCAGTCACGGCGATCGCCAATGGTTTCAATAATGGCGTTAACGCCACAAACGGCTACACCGACCTGTCGACCCGTATCGACAACGACGGTGGCATCAACAACTCGACGACGGCCATCACCAAGGCGAGCGCAAAGGCGCTCGGCCTGACGACCGATGTGAACGGCGCTGCGATCAACTATGCGTCGGCCGATGCAAACGTCACGTTCAGCAACCTTTTTGCGTTCGACTTTGACCCGACGGACGGGATCGCGTCCACCGCGTTCGACTTCATCGGCGTCGCGATCCATGAGATCGGTCACGCCCTGGGCTTCGTCTCGGGCGTCGATAGCGTCGATGGGCGCACCGCCCCGGGCCAGACCGTAGCGGCAAACTTGTCGTCGCTGGAAGGCTTCGTCGTGATGAGCCAGCTCGACCTGTTTCGCTACAGCTCCTATGGCAATCTCGACTGGTCGACGCAGAACACGCCGTACTTCTCGATCGACGGCGGCCTGACCCAGTTGTTTGGCAACTCGCTATTGTCGACCGGGGTGGCGAACGGGGACGGCCGCCAGGCGTCTCACTGGAAGGACAGCGCGTCGGGCGTGCCGCAGTTGGGCATCCTCGATCCGACGTCGGGGCGTGGCCAGATGCAGGAAGTCACGGCGCTCGATCTTGCCGCCTATGACGCGATCGGCTGGAACGTGAACTTCGACGTGCTGGGCAACCCGGGTTATCGCTACAACACGGCAACTGCGTATCGCCAGTTTGCCGTCGCCGTGCCCGAGCCAACGACCTGGCTGACCATGATCTTTGGCTTTGGTCTTGTCGGCGGTGCCCTTCGTCGTCGGAACAAGGTGCGCGTCAGCTTCGCCGCCTGATTCACGACAGGGTCGTTACGAAGATTTGGGGAGCGGTCGGAAACGACCGCTCCCCTTTTCGCATCAGCGTGCGGCCGCGACAGTCCCCACTACCGATAGACGAGAACCGTTGCCGGGGTCGGCCGCCAAAATTTCGAACGCGGATGCAGCTTCGGAAGGGCCGAAGAACCAGCCGCCGAACGACGAGAACAGGCTGATCCGATCGGTACTGTCGAGCTGGCCAGAGAGTTTGCCGAGCGAGGTATCGACCACACCGTTCCCCGTGAAAGTGCCGAGGTCGGTCGCTGTCGAGGAAATTCCCCCCGAGGTTTGAAGATTCCCGACGAGTTTGATGCTGACAACGAGCGCGTTGGCAGTGGCATCGTATCGGACGGTGCCCGTGCTGGCAGTGATGCTATAGGTCTGGATCGCGCCGGACTGATCGAGGACATAGGCCGTCCCAGCGATCGCAACCTTGCTATAGGTCACCGCGGCAGTGGGGCGATCGGCGAGCGTCGTCGGGACCCCGAACACGCACGAGTAGAGCGTCGAACCGGCGCTGCGATCGGTACGCAGGCTGAAACTTCGCGTATAGTCCAGGACGGTACCGGAGGCAGTGGGATCGGTGAACGTCAGGCGCTGTATCGATCCGCCGACATTCTTTTCGTAGATGCGCTGCCCGCTGGGTGCAGCCACTGAATCGGTCGCGGCGTAGGAGAGCGCGACGCCGTCGCCATTGACCGCCCAGGCGCCGGACGCGCCCGAGTCGAGCACCAGCCCCTCGCCGAAACCGACCGCGGGCTGAGGTGCCGGCAATGCCGCGCCCAGGAGAGCGGAGGCGCATGCAGTCTGGAAGGTGCGGCTGCCGGTAAGGTCGACATAGCGTG
>JANMJZ010000229.1:0-5466 GCA_031371635.1 Sphingomonadales bacterium
GCGATTCGCCGGACTGCCGGGAGCATGTTCATCGTCCGCAAGGCGACGACCCCCTCGCCCTCGCTCGACGACCGCCTTGCCCGCGCGCGACTCGCGCTCGACGGCGGCCAGGTCGACACGGCACTCGCGGAAGTCGCGCGCCTGCCGTCGCGCGCCGCCGCGACCGACTGGATGGCTGCCGCGCGCCGCTATATCGAGGCGCATCGGGCGCTCGACATCCTCGAGGCAGCGGCGCTGACGGCACCACATAGCGTGCCAGCCGTTACCTCCTCCCCAACGACCACAGGACCAGCACCACAATGACGATCGAAGCCGAATGGTGGGATTATGACGACACCGACGAACTCGCCGAGGCCGTTGCCGGCGATATCGGCTTCATCATCGATTCGGCGCTCGACGCGCGCGGCAGTGCGCTGATCGCGCTTCCCGGCGGCAAGACGCCCGTGGCCGCGCTCGACCTGCTCGCCGCGCAGAAGCGCCGGTGGAAGGACGTGACGATCATCCCGACCGACGATCGCATCGTCGAGGTGACAAGCGAGCTGTCGAACGTGGCCATGCTCGCAAAGAAATTCCTGCCGCTGGGCGCACGGGTGATACCGCTGACCGGCGGCGCGACGGCGGCGGACTACAAGATGAGCGGCAAGGCCGCCGACGCGCGGCTGGCCGACCTGCCCTTTCCGCTCGACCTCGTGTGGCTGGGCATGGGCGCCGATGGGCATACCGCGTCGATCTTTCCCGGGCCGGATCTGGACGAGGCATTGAACGGGCCGAAGGAACGGCGTGCTTTGGGTGTTATGCCCGATCCGCTGCCGGCTGATGCGCCGGTCGCGCGGGTGACACTTTCCTAGGCGGCAATCCTGTCGGCGCGGTCGCTGACGATCGCGATCACGGGTGCGGAAAAGCGCGACGTGCTGGAGCGGGCGATTGCCGAGGGGCCGGGGAGTTCGGTGCCAATCGGGCGGGTGCTGGGGGATTCGGATTTGGCGGTGGATATTCACTGGAGCGCGTGAGGGCCGGTGCTGACAAGTCGGCAGGCGCGCTGCCGGACGGCCTCGCTAGCTCGAGGACCGACGGCGTGGCTTTGCCACGGCGACACGCACCGGCGAGCGGCCCCATAAGAAAGATTTGAGGGTTCGGGCACGGGCAAAGCCCATGCTTTCGTCGGTCAGTGCTGTGCACTGCCGGCCGAGCTTGCGCATGGGCGAAATAGCCGCGGGCTATTTCGAGCCTGCGCTGCGCTGGAGCGGGCGAAGGGATTCGAACCCTCGACCCCGACCTTGGCAAGGTCGTGCTCTACCCCTGAGCTACGCCCGCTCTGGCGTCGTGTGACCGGGCGGCGCAAGGTTGCGCTGCCCGTCGGGTAGGGCGCGGCTGATAGCGGCACTGTTGCCGCCACGCAATCCCTCAATCGAGTCATTGTCGAGAACGCGCCCATCCGGCCTTTGTGGGAGCGTCGATGCTGGGAAACCTCTTGGCATACCGCCCCTGCACCCCACATAAGGGCATAGGATTTCGGAGAGACACGTGGCGACTTTGGGATTGAGTGCAGCCGACCGCGAGGCGATCGAGACATTTCGGCGCGATGTGATCGAACCGTCGATGACGTCGCTCGTCATCCTCGATTTCTGGGCGGAATGGTGCGGGCCGTGCAAGGCCCTGTCGCCGGTGCTCGAAAAAGTCGCCGCCGATTACGCATCGAAGGGCGTGATTCTCGCCAAGATCGATGTCGATGCGAACAAGGCAGTGGCCGCCCAGTTTCGCGTCCAGTCGATTCCCACGGTCTATGCCGTGTTCCAGGGACAACTCGTCGCCGACCTGACGCCCGCGCGCACGGAAACCGCGGTGACCAAGATCCTCGACCAGTTGCTGAAGCAATTGCCCATCCAGGGCGAAGCGCAGACGCTCGATGCCGAAATCGCGCCGTTGATCGCCATGGGCGAGGACGTGCTGGCAAGCGGCGATGCGGAGCGCGCCGCCGGGATCTTTGCCCAGATCGTCGAGATGGCACCGAACGATCCCGAAGCCTTGTCGGGTTTCCTGCGCGCTCAGGTCGCGCTGGGGCAAATCGACGAGGCCGACGCCTTTCTGGCCGAATTGCCACCCGAACTTGCCAAGGACCCCGCGATCGAGCGCGCCGCGTCCGCAGTTGCGCTGGCGCGCGACGTGAAGCCGGTGGCCGACCTGTCGGGGCTAGTTGCCGAAGTCGACGCCAGCCCCGACGACCATGCCAAGCGATTCGAACTGGCGAACGGCCTGATGGCGGCGGGCGACCGCGACGGCGCGGCGGACCATCTGCTCGAAATCATCAAGGCGGACCGCGACTGGAACGAGGGCGCGGCCAAGGCGCAGCTGCTGAAGGTCTTCGAAGTCGTGGGCGTCATGGACCCGTGGGTGTCGGCCCAGCGGCGGCGGCTGTCGGCCGTCCTGTTCACATGACCGTGTCGACGTCGCAGGCGGCCAAGCGGCTGTCGATCTTCCCCCTCTCAGGGGCGCTGCTGTTTCCGCGCATGCAATTGCCGCTGCACCTGTTCGAGCCGCGCTATCGCGCGCTGGTCAGCGACGCGATGGCGCGCGACCGGCTGATCGGCATGATCCAGCCCAAGCCGCCGACAACGCAGGAAGAAGTCGAGCGGCCGCAACTGTTCGAGATGGGCTGTGTCGGCAAGATCGCGCATGTCGAGGCGATGGACGATGGGCGCTATAATATCGTGCTCGAGGGACTGGCGCGCTTTCAGTTCGTGCGCGAACTCGACGTGACGACCCCGTTCCGCCAGATCGAGGCGGTGCTGGAGGAAGTGCGCGAGGACGATCCGCTTGCCGGCATCCAGCGGGCCGACCTGGAGCGCGAATCGCGGCGCTTTGCCGAAGCGCAGGGGTTTGCCGTCGACTGGGAAGCGGTCGGGCGGCTCGACGACGAGGCGCTGGTCAATGGCATCGCGCAGATCGCGCCGTTCGATGCGGCGGCAAAGCAGGCGCTGCTCGAGGCGCCGAATCTGGCGATGCGTGCCGACCTGATCGTGCAGTTGATGCGGTTCTTTGGGCGGCACGACGGTGAAGAGCGGGTGACGCTACAGTAACGCCGCGCTGGCGTGGGCCACGCTCGCCCTTTGCCTGCGCGCGTCTGGCGTAAACTCGCCCTAGACGGTCATCCCCGTCAGCAATTTCGGCAATTTTCCTGTCTCACCGCGGGCTTCGGCCATGAACAGGTCTTTGAGCGGCTTGATACGCTGGACGGCGCCGAGGCCGAAGCGGCGGACGCGGCTCGCGGTCTTGCCGGGGATGCCGAAGAGGCGCGTGAGCGTATCGGTTGCGGTTGCGACCATCAGCGTGTCGAGGCTGCGCCAGTGCTGGTAGCGCTCGAGCAGCATCGCGTCGCCGAGGTCGAGGCCGGTGCGTGATCCGTCGACCAGCACCTCGACGAGCGCGGCAACATCGCGGAAGCCGAGATTCAGCCCTTGCCCCGCGATCGGGTGGATGCCGTGCGCGGCGTCGCCGACGAGGGCGAGGCGCGTATCGGTGATGCGCGCGGCGTGGTGGAAGCCGAGCTTATAGGTCGAGCGCGGGGCGGCCGACGACAGCTCGCCGAGCAACCCGCCTGCCCGCTTGGCTGCCTCTGCCGCGAAAGCGGTGTCGCTGAGCGCCATCACGCCGGCGGCGTCGCTGGCGGCAACGGTCCACACCAGCGCCGAGCGCGTGCCGGGCTGCATCGGGAGCAGTGCGAAGGGCCCGTCGGGGTAGAAGATCTCGTGCGCGACATTGTCGTGCGGGATGCTGTGGTCGAACGCGGAAATGATCGCACTGTGGTCGTACTGCCAGCGTGCGACGCGGATGCCGGAGGCGGTGCGCGTCGGCGAGTTCCGCCCTTCGGCAGCGATCAGCAGGTCGGCGCGATAGGTGCTGCCGTCGTCGAGGGTGACGTGCGCGCCGGTGGCGTCGCGTTCGATCGCGACCGCGCGGTGTGGCACTTTCAGCGTGATGTGCTTCGCCTTGCCCGCCGCCTCATGCAGCGCTTTGCGCAACACGCGGTTCTCGACCATCGTGCCGAGCGCGCCTTCGCCGGGCGTGAAATCGAGCGCGTCCTTCTGCAGCCCGTCGCGCACTTCGATGCGGCGAATCGGGCAGCCATGCGGGCGGAGCACATCGGCGATGCCGATCGCCTCCAGCATGTTCCAGCTCGCGCTCGCGATCGCCGACGCGCGGCCGTCGAACTGGGGGGCGAGCGTCGTCGCGGGGGGCGCCGGGTCGATGACGACCGAGGAAATGCCGTGCGCGTCGAGCGCCAGAGCGGTGGTCAGGCCGACAAGCCCGCCGCCGAGAATGATCGTATCGGTTCGTTCCATGGCCGTGACATAGGAACTCCGGCCGCCCGCGTCACCCGCAGACTCTTGACGGCGAGTCCGCGGTAGGCGATTCTTATCCACAGGAACAAAGCGCGCACCGGGCGCGCCCTCGGGGATACGCAGACAAATGGCCAGCCGTGCGCAACCGAATCGCCCGCCGGCATGGCGCGCCACCGTGAAGGCGGGCGTCGTGCGCAGCGGGGCGATGCTGACGGCCGCCGCGCTGGCGGTGACCGCGTTGTTGCTCGTCATGGCCCTGGTGTCGCACCGGGGCAGCGACCCTTCGCTGAGCACGGCGGCCAGCCATGACGGCATCGGCAACTGGCTGGGCCTGGTCGGGGCCTGGACGTCGGACCTGATGCTGAGCGTGCTGGGACCGGGGGTTGCGCTGCTGTTGGCGCTGCCGCTGGTGCTGGCGGGGCTGTTGTGGCGGGGCACGAGCATTTCGGGATGGCAGCGGCGCAGCATTGTCGCGTTGATTGCCGTGGCGCTGATCGCGGTCGCGCTGGCTCTGCTTCGCCCGACGGCAGTGGCGGGGCTGCCGGCGGGGCTGGGCGGGATCGTCGGGCTGGGGGGCGAAGCCATGCTGGGCGCGCTGATCGGGTTGCTGCCGGGAGAAACCGGCCCGGCGATCGCGCGCTATGCTGCGGCGGCGGTGCTCGGGTTCGGCGGCTTCTACCTGTGGGCGCGGATGATCGGCCTGACCTTGCGCCTGCCGCAGTTCGATGGCGCTGCGGTGCCCCGCCTCGTCGCCCCCTCGCAAGAGCGTCGCGAGCCGTCACCGCCCCGTCCCGAAATCGCGGCGTCGCCCGAAACGCGCTCGCGCCCGGTCATTGCCGATCGCACCGCTGCGCCCGCGCCGCTCAAGAAGGCGCGGCAGGAATCGCTGGCGCTGCGCGACAAATATGTCCTGCCCGACCTGAAGCTGTTGACGCCCGCGCCGCCACCGACCGGGCAGCAGCTCGACAAGGCGGCGCTGGAGCGTAACGCGCGGCTGCTGGAGACCGTGCTCGACGATTTCCATGTGAAGGGGACGATCACCGAGGTTCGCCCGGGCCCGGTAGTCACGATGTACGAGCTGCAGCCGGCCGCCGGCATCAAGGCGAGCCGCGTGATCCAGCTGGCC
>JANMJZ010000351.1:0-3542 GCA_031371635.1 Sphingomonadales bacterium
TGATCGGTCATGACGACGCCTCGGCATCATCATCGGCGGAAACTTCGGCCAGCGATCCGCGCCCGCCGAGGGCGAGCACCATGTTCGCGGCTTCCTCGGCACGCGCCGCAGCGGTCAGCATTGCGCGGGGGTCGTCCTTCAGGAGGGCGATCCATTCGGCGATGTAGCTTGCATGATCGTCGAGATGGGCGACCGGCAAGCCGAGTTCGGCGCCGATGATCGCGCTTGCGAGTTCGGCGACGAGCTCTTCGGCGGCATAGCTCCGGCTTCGGAACCCACCACCCATGTCGCGGCCGAGGCGCGCCGGGTGCCCCGTCCAGTGCGCGAGTTCATGGGCACGCGTCGCGTAATATTGACCGAAGCCCGTGAAGCGCTCGACGGGCGGGAGCGTGATGCGGTCGGCGGTCGGCTCATAAAAGGCGGCGTCGCCCTCGTGGCGCACAACCGCCGGAACGGACTCAAAGAAGACGTCAATGTCGGGACGTCGCCCCTCGGGTAGCGATGCCGAAAACACCGGCGGCGAAAAGGGCGCGGGCAGGTCTGCGCACTGGTCGGCGTTGAACACCGGATAGGCCCGCAGCACGCGGCGGGTCTCGGCTTCACCTTCCTCGTTATCGCGCGCGTAGCTCTTGTAGAAGATCGCGACCGAGGCCTTCTCGCCGGCACGCACATGGCCACCCAGCGCCTGGCACTGGCGGTAGGTCAGCCAGCGCGGCGCCGCAAAGCCGCGCATTTCGGCGACCAGCCAGAGCCAGAAAACGTTGATGCCGCGATAGGGGGTCCCGCAACTGCGCAACGGTCGGGTCGACGGTGCTGTGGTCCACGGCCGCACCCAGGGACGCGTTCCCGCTTCAAGGCGCGAGACGATGGCGTTGGTGATTTCTGCGGCGACGTCGCGCCGCGCTGGTGTCGTGGTTCGCATGATGAGTCTCCCGATCCGGTCCACGCCTGTCGCGGACCCGGACGGACACGCGCCACCTCCGCTCCTCGGCCATCGGGCCGGCATGCGAACGGCTGCCCCGCTCGCGCGGGACAGCCGTTCTTCACCGGAAGGGTCGACCTGTCAGGAGGAGGTCAGGCCGCCAGTCCGGTTTGGGGTTCGTCGTCGTGGTTGGCGACGGAAGGCGTTGCGTCTTCGGCGGCAGGTTCCCCAGCCCCGTTCTCGTCGCGCTGATGTGCGAAGCGCATGACATCGGGTACCCAGGCAATCGCCGCCTGCTTCGTCTCGATTTCGGCAATGAAGTTGCCCGAGAAGATGCGCTCGGCTGCTGCCGCCAGTTCGGCCTTCTTCGACCCTGCATAGCGCGACGCGAGCTCGGGACCGCCGACCTGCGACAGCGCATCGAGGATCGTCGCCTTGGAGACGCGGTCGAAGAAGTTGGCGGCAGTCGGTCGCCACCAGGCGGCCACGTCGATGCCGAGCAGCGAACCGAGCAGATCGTGGAACGCGCAGCCGCGCGAGCCGAACGCTTGACCGATGTTCAGGCTTGCCTCGAGCGTCCGCGCGACCACCATGCCGAGCCAGGCAGCACGCGCCTCGTCGGGCAGTTCCCGGAAGGCGACGAAGCGCTCGACCCTGGTGTCGCCAGCGCACCAGCTGATGTCGAGACCATTCCTTGCCTCGGCGAAAGCGGCCGTCGCGGGTGCATCGGTCGCCTCGAACCCATGCACCGGTCCCGATGCCGCCGTTCCGCGCAGGGTCGTGCCCGAGGGTTCGGATCGCCCGGCCCGGCTGTCGTCGGCGATCGAGAAGACGGCGACGTCGAGCGCGAGCGCCGGATCGTTCGCCAGATGCAGGGCGAGAATATCGCGCCGCTGCATGGCGAGTTCGTCGATGAGCTTCTGCGACAAGGTGGCGCGTTTTGTGTCGTCGGTGTCGTGCGACTCGACGACGGCGACAGCGTCGTCGGCTGTGTCCTCGTTCGCGACCGGTCTCGCCGTCATGAACCACGCCTGTTCGAGCCTTGGGATGACCGATGCGACACCGTAGCGCCCCAGGCCGCGCTTGGGACTTTCCATGTCGCCAAGCGTGGCAGCCGGTGTCAGGAACGTTCGCTGGATCGCAATCACGCCGGCGTCGGTACGCAGGGCAGCGACCAGCGCGGGCTGGAAGGATGCGCGTCCGCGGGGTCCGAGCGGCGTTTTTTCCAGATACCGCAGTTCGGTCGAGCGGCAGTCGATGGCGCGTGAACCCAGATATGTGTCGGCGACCGTGCCGCTCAGTGGCGCTGCCTTGCGCCACAAGCGGACGGCATTTGCGTCGGGGCCATCCGGCGCAGGTATCGGACAGATTTTTTTCGCACTGCCATCGAAGAGGTTCCGGGTCGGGATGCCGCTCCTTGCCAGCGCGGCAAGAACATCGGCAGTAGGGCAGCCGGCAAAACAGTGCAAAAGGATGGCGCGCGACCCCAGGCGCAGTCCGAGCGACGGAGTGCGGTCGTCATGCGCGGGGCAACGGCCCATTCCCCTGCCACGCGACCAACGGCCACCCAAGGCTTCGGCGAGCTCGCGACCGCGTCGGTCCAATGTGCTGTTCACTTCACCATGCTCCTTCGCCGAACTTGCCGCCGCCTTTCCTCCCCACGTCCGTCCGCTTTCCTACAGCAGTATGTTCCTTTTATGTTCTGACAATCGGCAGCTGTAGGACAGCGCTATGTGGATCCGGATAGATTGGATGATTCTGGTCAGTGCGGCACTGGCAACGCCCGTATTGGCCGCGGACGACGGCGCGCCGCCGGGGATGAGCCGAACGGGCGCGCGCGAAACCGAGTCCGTCGGCTTCGCGCTGATCGAGCACAATGTCTGGCCTGCCCCCCGACAGATCACGAGAGATGACCCGGCCGTCGCGCCGGCGCAGCGTCGCACTCGACCTGGCCTTCGCCAACGAAGTGCCTATCTGCCCGCGATTTACGGCGCCGAGATGCGTCACAGCCTGCCGCCGGGAATTCTCGACGCGCTGATCTGGGCCGAATCAGCCTATAACCCTTTTGCGGTTTCTCCCGTCGGGGCGGTGGGGCTGGCACAGCTGATGCCGGGAACTGCAAAGGCCTTGGGCGTAGCAAACCGGTACGATCCGTCAGCCAGTATCAACGGCGGGGCGCGATATCTGCGGCAGATGCTGGACAGGTTCGGTTCGGTCCATCTCGCGTTAGCTGCCTATAATGCCGGCCCGGGCGCGGTTCTGCGCGCCGGCGGGATTCCGCTCAACGGGGAGACGCCCGGCTATGTCGCCCGCGTCATGCGCCGGTGGACCGCCAGCGACAGGACCGATGATTGACGAGGCAACGCCCTCGCACGGTGCGACGCCGACGGACGCTGTGCGCGCGTGCCGTGCGCCAGCGCGCGACCGGCAAGGAGAGAGGCGAGAGCGTTGCGCGGGTCAGCACGAAAACTCCGCGCCCTCGCTGCACTGCGGCGAGAGCGCGACCTTCCGGCCTCCCGCTGCCGTTGATCGTATGATGCCAGTATGCCTAGGTAAGTGGCTGGCAAAGGCGACTTTGGCCTCATTGCGGTCGTTCACTTCTCAGCGGAACCATCGATGA
>JANMJZ010000237.1:0-2510 GCA_031371635.1 Sphingomonadales bacterium
ACGTGACCAAGGCGTCGAACTGGCGCGCGGGCACGGGGTTCGACCAGTGGATGAAGACCAACGGCCGCATCGGGCTGGCGGGCGTCGACACGCGCGCGCTGACGCGGCGGATCAGGGAACGTGGCGCGCCCAATGCTGTGATCGCGCACCGCAAGGACGGTGTGTTCGATATCGACGAACTGGTGGCGCTGGCGAAGGACTGGCCGGGGCTTGAGGGCATGGACCTCGCACGCGGGGTTTCGACCTTGCAGAGCTACCAGTGGCATGACGGGCTGTGGCGGCGGGGGCAGGGTTATGCGACGGGCGAAGAGGTCTCGCTGCGCTCGACCGGGCCCCTCGCTCCGCTCGGGGAAGAGGCTTTGCCAAGCAATCAGTTCTCTCTGAGCGAAGCGAAGAGCCCCGCCGAGCGCCAGCGAGGTACGCAGCGAAGCGAGAACCGACACCGCCCTAAAGTCGTCGCCATCGATTACGGCATCAAGCGCAACATCCTGCGCAACCTGATCGACGCGGGCGCGGACGTCACCGTCGTCCCCGCAACCGCGAGCTTCGAAGACATCATGGCGCACGACCCGCAAGGGCTGTTCCTGTCGAACGGCCCCGGCGATCCGGCGGCAACGGGTGAATATGCGGTGCCGGTGATCCGCCAGTGGCTCGATACGGGGAAACCTTTGTTCGGCATTTGCCTCGGCCATCAGATGCTCGGGCTGGCGGTCGGCGCGAAGACCGCGAAGATGCACCAGGGCCACCGAGGCGCGAACCATCCGGTTAAGCGCCTGTCCGACGGCCGCGTCGAGATCACCAGCATGAACCACGGCTTCGCGGTGGAGTCCGCGACGCTCCCAGCGAACGCCCGCGAGACGCACGTGAGCATGTTCTACGGCAGCAACTGCGGCTTCGAACTTGCCGACCGCCCGGTGTTCAGCGTGCAATACCACCCCGAGGCGAGCCCCGGCCCGCAGGACAGCCATTATCTGTTCGAACGGTTTGTGGGGATGGTGTCGTGACCGAGGAGGAACGGGAGCGTTCCATTCTGAACTACCTGTCGGGTAACGATGATGAGTATGGCGAGTTTCGTTCACTCACCACGATTTTTGAACACGTGACTCAAGATAAAGACTTTCGATCCGAGTATTTTGAGGAAGTCGACAGCTATGATGATGACAAGGAAGCGTTGCGTTCCTTTCTAGATCAGATGGTTGCTGACGGGCTTTTGACATCGAAGTGGGGTGATCGGGACTATGAGGCCAATTACAAGGTCACCGACCAAGGAATTTACGAAAGTGCACTGGGTGACGGCCCACTTATGGAGTCGCCGCTTAAGGATTCGGGAGATGGCATTGATGACAGTCAACCGCTTCCAGAGCAGATAGCGCTTCCGGACCAGGTAGTCATCGACAGCTCGTCTTGGACTGGTCTGTCGAAGGTGAGGATCACCTATCGAAATGCAGCGGCCGTCGGAAAGCTAATTGATGAAGCAATATCGACGTTGGAGACCAACGATAACTCCGGTCAGGCGCAAGCCCGGACCCTTCTTCTCGCAGCAAAGACACTTCTCGACGCTCCCGACCCCCCAAGCGACGTGATATGGGATCTCGTGCAGCGAGCTGGGGCCGTTGTTGGCTTGCTTGATATATTCCTGAAAATCTTTCTCGCGATGGTTCCATGATGCCCAAACGCACCGACATATCCCTCGTAATCGGCGCCGGGGCCGCCGTTATCGGACAGGGTCCCCGCTCAGTCGCCGCCGAATGGATCGATCAGCCTTACGCCCGTCCACGCGAAGTCCTTGAGGTTGCGCGTCGCGATCGTCGCATCGTGCGCGAGCGCCTGGGCGGCGAGTTGCAGGTCGAGCAGAACGCTCAGTTCCGCGCGGCGCGCGCGCAAGGCGCCGAAAAGATGCGCCGCGTTGGCGTCGAAGGGCAGGATGCGGTCGGCATAGGCAGCTTCCAGTCCTTGCAGCCACACCAGCGCCTTCGATCGGATCGCGGCTGCCTGTGGAAGCTCAGCGCCGTAGCGGATTTCGCCGATGGCCACGGTCGACAGCCAGAGCTGCGGCTCGTGTTCGGCAATCCAGCCGACGACCCTCGGATCGGGTCTCCGGCTGAACAATACGCTCCACACGCTGGTGTCGACGACGATCAAGAAAAATCGACGTCCTTGATCGTGCCGACCATGCGCGGTGGCAGCTCAAAGTCTTCGAGCCCGCGTCCGAGTTCGATCAGCCGTTCGATCCGTGCCCGGCTTTCGGCGCGCGGATCGGTGGCAGGTTTGAAATGGCGGAAGGACTGGCTCACGTCACTGACTCCGGCAGTGGCAGGGGTATCGTCTTGACCTGCCACGATGATCAACTGACGCAGGTGTTCCTCCATCGAGCGGCCATGCGCGGCCGCGACTTGGCGGAAGCGGTGCTTGGCTTCGTCGGGCACGTCTCGAACGGTCAGCGTTGCCACCGCAAATCTCCTCTGCAATCAATGTATGCAATGAAAGCATAGATTTCAATGCCCAAACGC
>JANMJZ010000239.1:0-4041 GCA_031371635.1 Sphingomonadales bacterium
GGGCCAGCGAATCGCGGAACGCCGGAGTTTTAGGCGCGAACTGCGCGAGGACCGCGGCGTTGGTCTTGCGGTTGGCGGAACGAATGACGGTCATTGGCTGTGTTTCCTTCCTTCAGTACGATTTCGGCTGGCCAAGCACGCGCTCGGCCAGATAGCTCAGGATCAGTTCGCGGCTGACCGGAGCGATGCGGGGGATCAGGCTTTCGCGGAACAACCGTTCCACATGGTATTCCTGCGCGTAGCCCATGCCGCCCAAAGTCAGCATCGCGGTGTGACACGCCTCGAACCCGAATTCGCCCGCGAGATATTTGGCGGCGTTCGCCTCGACCCCGCAGTCCTCGCCCTTGTCGAACAGGGTGGCCGCCTTCATCGTCATCAAATTGGCGGCTTCCAGTTGAGCCCAGCACTTCGCCAGCGGGTGCTGGATGCCCTGGTTCATCCCGATCGGGCGGTCGAACACGATCCGTTCGCGGGCATAGGTTGCGGCCCGCCTGATCGCCACGCGGCCGAGCCCGATGGCTTCGGCCGCCAGCAATACGCGTTCGGGGTTCAGGCCGTGCAGGATGATCTTGAACCCGTCACCTTCGGCGCCGATGCGGTCTTCCTCGGGCACGAACAAATCGTTGATGAACAGCATCGTGGAACCGACCGCATGCCGTCCCATCTTGGGGATCAGCCGGTGCTCGATCTTGCTGCGGTCGAGCGTCGTGAAGAACAATGACAGCCCGTCGGTCTTGCGCTTGACTTCCTCAAGCGGCGTCGTGCGGACGAGCAGCATGATCTTGTCCGCTACATGGGCATTGGTGATCCAGATTTTCTCGCCCGTGACCAGGTAACCGCCCTCGCACTTCACGGCGCGGGTCTTGAGCTTGGTCGTGTCGAGGCCCGTGTTCGGTTCGGTCACGCCGAAACAGATTTTCTCCACGCCGCTCAGCACCGGCGGGATCATCCGCTGTTGCTGCTCGGGCGTGCCGAACAGGCGGATCGGCTCCATGCTGAAGACGGGGCCGTGGATGCTCGACGCACCCGCCATGCCGCCGCCGGACTCCGCAACCGCCTGCATCATGATCGCGGCTTCGGTAATGCCAAGGCCGGAGCCGCCACATGACTCGGGCATGGCGATGCCCAGCCACCCGGCCCCGGCCATCGACTGGTAGAAATCCTCGGGAAACGAAGCCTCGCGGTCCCGCGCCAACCAGTATTCGTCCGGGTAGGGGGCGCAGTGCTTCAGGACGGCGTCCCGGATGTTCTGCTGGTCCTCGGTGAAAGCAAAATCCAAGTCCGTCGTTTCCGATTGCTGCCGCGGTTCCCAACGGCGCTACTCGTGGCGTCGGAACCGCACAACTTATGTCGGCTCACATATCGGCCCCGCGAAGCTCCCGACCTTCTTTTCGGCTGCCACGTGGCCTAGCTGGAGGGCGGGAACAGGGGTGAAAAGATCGATATGGCCGCGCCGCATGCAGCATCCGAATGGCAGCGATACCCGATGCTGCCGGTGGCGGCTGCGCTCGGCTACGCGACCAGCGTCATCCACATCTATGGCCTCAGCGCTTATGTGAAGCCGCTCGGTACAGCGTTCGGCTGGTCGCGGGCCGATGTGTTTTCGGGGCTCGTGATTGCGACCGTCATCCAGGCGCTGATGAGCGTGCCTGTTGGCATGATGGTCGACCGGTTCGGACCACGCCGCCTCGGCGTTGCCGGTATTGCGCTGACGTGCGGTGCCTTTGCCCTGTTCAGTACGGCTACCGGCACGTCCGGCAACTGGCTGGCGCTGTGGGTCGTCATGGCGGTTGCCACGCTGCCCGTGCAGGCCACGGTCTGGACGAGCGCCGTGGCATCGCGATTCGAAGCGTCGCGCGGGATGGCCTTTGCCGTGACGCTCTGCGGTGCTTCGCTAGCGGGGCTGGTGTTTCCCTTGCTCGCAACCGCGCTGATCGGGTGGCAGGGCGTGAAGGCGGCATTCGCACTGCAGGCGCTTCTGTGGGTCGTGATCGCCTTTCCCATGATCCTGATCTTTTTTCGCGGGGCCAGCGATGGTGGCCGACCATCCCCTCCTCCCGCCGAGTCCACAGCCGACATTGCGCCTGGCCTGTCCTTTTCGGAGGGGTTGCGATCCCCGGTCTACCTGCGGCTCCTGTGTGCCAGCTTCCTGTTCACCTTCACGATCGTGGCGCTCTCGCTCAATCTCATCCCGATCCTCACCGACCGGGGAATAAGCCCCTTCTCCGCGGCGGGAATAGCTTCGGTCGCCGGCATGGCGTCGATCGCGGGCCGGCTCGGTACAGGCTATCTGCTCGACCGCTATCGCGCTTCGCATGTCGGCGCGTTCATTTTCCTTTTGCCTGTTGCGGGCTCCATCGTGCTGATGCTCAGCGGCGCGGATGCCGCGCTGGCGACCGTCGCTGCCATTCTCATCGGGCTGACGCTCGGCGCGGAGGTCGATGTCATCGTCTATCTGGTCACGCGACATTTCGGGCTGAAAAGCTTTGGCAAACTATATGGCGGGCTGCTTGCTGCACTGTCGATCGGCACCGCGGCAGGACCGTGGACGGCGGCAAAAATCTTCGACAGCTACGGGGACTATCTGCCCTTCCTGGGGATCACCATCGGGTTCATGATCCTGAGCAGCCTGGCCTTGCTCAGCTTGCCGCGTCCCCGGTTCGATGCGCCCGCGAGCTGACGCTGCCGCCAGTCGGGAGGCTTGTCGTCCCATCGGGCGCTATGACCGTCTGCCACCTATCGGCGCAGCGATGATTGGGGCCCTCGCGACGATGGCGCTTGCGCACGCCTTGGGCGTGCCTACCAACCTCTGAAAATTACGATTGAGAGGCATCCAGATGGCCGACGTCGACATCGCACCGCTCCCGGATATTCCTTTCCGGGTAACCGATCCCGAGCGCATTCCGGCAAAGCGCTACTACGACGCTGAATTCGCGGCGCTCGAGAATGAGAAATTGTGGCCGCACGTGTGGCAGATGGCGTGCCGCCTCGAACAGATCCCCACTGTCGGCGATTGGGTCGAATATTCGAACCTCGGCAAATCGGTCATCGTCGTCCGCACAAAGGATGGCGTGAAGGCTTTCCACAATGCCTGCCGCCATCGCGGCGTCCCCCTCGCCAGCGAGGGCGGACATGGCAATTGCAAGACGCAGGGGTTCATCTGCCCCTTTCACGGTTGGCGCTGGAATGCCGAAGGGCAGAACACCTTCGTCTACGGCAAACACATGTTCAGCGAGGCGCAGCTCGACCAGACAGATCTGGCCTTGCGACCCTGCCGTGTCGAGGAGGCGCTCGGCTGCGCCTTCATCAATTTCGACGAGGCCGCGCCCACGCTGCGCGCAACCATGGGCCCCATCCTCGACCGCATGGAAGCGCATGGCGCAGGCAAGCTTCGCGCGGAATGGTGGTATGCCACGGTGCTGCCGGCAAACTGGAAGCTGGCAATGGAAGCCTTCATGGAAGGCTATCATGTCATGCGGACGCATCCGCAGCTGCAACAGGCAGCACCGATGCTGTACAACTCGATGTACGGCATGGACACCGGCGGCATCGGCGTCCCGATCAATCCCAATCTCGACATCAAGGGCAACATCGCCGCCCAGATCAAGCATCTCGGACTGTTGAGCGAGGGCATGGCTGGCATGGTCCATGCCAAGGAAGTGGCGATCGCCAGCCAGATCACCGATATTCAGGTCGACGATCCCCAGATGGCGATCATGCACTGGTTCGGCGCGGTCAACCACCAGATCACCGAACAGCTCCGCGCGGCCGGCGAAGACGTGCCGGACCTCAATGCCGTGGCGGTTTCGGACCCGGTCAATGCAGTCGAGTTCTTTTTCCCGCACTATTTCATGCTGCCGATGTTCAGTTCCATGTCTGCCTATCGCATCCGCCCGAACGGACCCGAGAGCTGCATTTTCGAGCTGTGGTCGCTAACCCATATTGCCGAGGGCCAAGCGCACGAGACGCCGATGGAGCCGACCGTTCTGCCGTTCGACAGCGACAAATTTCCGCCGATCCCGCGTCAGGATTATTCAAACA
>JANMJZ010000359.1:0-1557 GCA_031371635.1 Sphingomonadales bacterium
TCGCCCGGCCGCGCATCGAACGCCACCTTCATCGTATGGGCAACGCCGGCCGCATAGCCATGCGCGTGGACAATGCCCTTGGGTTTGCCCGTGGAGCCCGACGTGTAGATGAAGAACATCGGGTAATCGGCATCGACCGGCAGAGGCTTCGACGACGCCCAGATGGCCTGGACGAATTCGGCATCGGGAAGGGCAAGCAGTTCGGCTTGTGACGATACCGCAAATCCGGCCTCGCGCGCCTTCGCGAGCAGCGTCTCAAGCGCGGCGTCGGTCAGCTCATGGCTCCAACGGTCACGTTCGTCGCGCCAGATGATGTCGGGTTGAGCCGTATGGCGGACGACGATGACCGTCTCGACGCGCGGGGGCAGGGTGACGAGGCTGGAGGCCGTGGCGATGCGCACGCGGGCCGCATCGGCGGTGCTGATCCGGCCTTCCTTGCCAAGCGTGATCAGCGCCCGGCCGACACCGCGCATGACGTCAGACCGCTCGACCGTGACTTCGCCCGCCAGCGTCTCTCGCACCGTGTCGAGGATGGTCGCGGCGTCGGCCTGCGGCAGGCCCAGGTCGGTCTTGCCAAGGATATCGAGGGCAACCGCGACGGGCACGAAATTGTCGAGCGCCGGATCGGTATAGGCGTTCTTGAAGGCGGCGACCTGCGCGTTGCGGTAGCTGCCGTCGGAGGTCACGATCACGCGCGCGCCCGCGTCGCAGATACGGTCCGACAGTGTCTTGTCGCTGAACCCACCGAAGACGGCGGTATAGACGATGCCCACTCGCTTGGCGGCTTCGGTCCAGAAAATCTGCGGCACGATGCTCGGCATATTGAGCGCAATGCGGTCGCCCGCCTTCAGCCCGAGCGCCTGCAAGGCGAGCGCGCATTTTGCCGTTTCGAGCAGCAGTTGCTTGCGCGACACGCTGAAGCAATCGAGCGGGCCGCCCTTGCCGCCGCTGGCCGACATATCCCAACGATCGCCTTCGAAGACGAGCGCCGCCTCGTCGCCATGACCCGCGAGCACATGCCGGTCGACCTCGCTGAAGCAGGCATTGGTCCGCCCGCCGACGAACCAGCGCCAGTGCGGCGGATCGGACGCGTCGAACGCCGTCTGCCAAGGTGCGAAATCGGCAGGAAGCGCCGCGGTGACGGGGAGGCCCGTTTTCGCGTCCCAGCCTGACCAATGGCCATGGTCGTCGCGACAAAGCCACGCGCCCTCTGCTCCGACCTCGGCGACAAACCAGTGCATGGCCGTCGCGGCAATGTCGCCGTGGAACGCGCCCGGATCGGCCAGAACTGCCGATCGCATGGCTTCCCAGTCGGGCCGCGCCTGTACCGGATTGTGTTCCGCCGCCACGGGGACGATCGATTGGGCCCCCAGCTGCATACTCGAATCACTCCCCGATTTTCTCTGTTCTGCGCATATTCAGCCGTAATGCGCAATGATTGGCAAGTCGGGCTGGTGCGCACATTCCGAAGCTGTCGTCCGGCAACGGGACGATTTTTGCTCAGCGAAGAGGATTTTCCGCTACGTCTGGAAGGGGCTGGCCGCGGCCACCATATAC
>JANMJZ010000344.1:0-2758 GCA_031371635.1 Sphingomonadales bacterium
GTCCATTTTGTCCGAAATGAGTACTTTTGGCATGATCTTCTCCCTCTCCCCATCAGGGGAGAGGGCCGGGGAGAGGGGCAGGATTCCCGGCCCTGTGGTGATGATGAAATGGAGAGACTGCCCCTCTCCCAACCCTCTCCCCTGAAGGGGAAAGGACTTTTAGGGTTTTACCTGCGCCCAGGCCCAATCGAGCCACGGCCCCAGCGCGACGATATCGGCAGTATCGACCGTGGCCCCGCACCAGATGCGCAGGCCCGGGGGCGCATCGCGGTATCCGGCGATGTCGTAGGCGGCCTGTTCGACCTCGAGCAGCCCGGCAAATTTCTTGATCAGCGCTTCGTCCGCGCCCGCGACGGTCAGGCAGATGCTGGTCCGCGACCGCGTTGCCGGGTCTGCCGCAAGATGCCCGAGCCACGGCCGCGCCGCGACGATCGCATCGAGTGCGGCTGCATTGGCGTCGCTCCGCGCCATCAGGCCCGACAGGCCTCCGAGCCCTTGTGCCCATTCGAGCGCGAAAATGACGTCCTCGACCGCGAGCATCGAGGGCGTGTTGATCGTCTCGCCCTTGAACACGCCCTCGGTCAGAGCGCCTTTCGATACGAGTCGGAAAATCTTCGGCAGCGGCCAGGCCGGGGTATAGGTTTCCAGCCGTTCGACCGCGCGCGGCCCCAGGATGATCACGCCGTGCGCGCCCTCGCCACCCAGCACTTTCTGCCACGAGAACGTGGTGACGTCGAGCTTGTCCCACGGCATGTCGTAGGCGAACACCGCGCTTGTCGCGTCGTTGATGCTCAGCCCCTGGCGGTCGTCGGCGATCCAGTCACCGTTCGGTACGCGCACACCGCTGGTCGTGCCGTTCCAGGTGAACAAAACGTCGGTCGACCAGTCGACCGCGCCAAGATCGGGCAGTTCACCATAATCGGCGCGAATGACGGTCGGGTCGATCTTCAACTGCTTGACCGCATCGGTGACCCAGCCTTCACCAAAACTCTCCCACGCCATTGCGGTCACCGGACGCGCACCCAGCATCGTCCACATCGCCATTTCATAGGCCCCGGTGTCGGAGGCCGGCACGATGCCGATGCGGTGCGTATCGGGCACCTGCAGGACGTCGCGAGTCAGGTCGATCGCGTGGCCGAGCCGTGTCTTGCCGATTTTCGAGCGGTGCGAGCGCCCGAGCGAGGCGGTTGCGAGGCGCGCGGCTTCCCAGCCGGGTGGCTTGGCACAGGGTCCAGAGCTGAAATGGGGGCGCACAGGCCTGGCGCCTGGTCGGGACGGATGTGCACGGACATCGTCGGCGGGGACGCGTAACTCAGTCATGTATTCTCTCCTCACAGAGAGCAGCGCGGCGTTGGGACCGCGTGGCCCGGCGCTGCGCTTAAAGGTTGTTGCGGTGCGGTCAACCCGATTGATTCGAGTAACGAAATCGCGCGCCACGCATTATGGTGCTGCCATGCGCCGTGCCGCTCTTTTCCTTCCGCTGGCACTCGTCGGCTGCATTTCCAGCCCGACCTATCGTCGCCCGCCGGTGCAGCAGCCCGTGCGTGGCACCGATCCGGTTGCGCTGCGCCAATGCATTGCCCGCCTCGATTCGATCGTTGCGCGCTATGCGCTGTTGCCCGACCGGCGGTTCGGCGGCGAATGTTCGGCGCTGGGGAGTGTCCAGTTGCGCGATATCGGCACCCCGGTCACCAATCTCGGCGCGATGACGTGTGCGCTCGGCTATGCGTTCACGGTCTGGGTCCAGTCCGACCTGCAAGTGCCCGCAATGGGCGAATTCGGCTCGCCCGTCGCACGCGTCGAAACCTTCGGCACGTACAACTGCCGCAGCGTGAACGGGGCGGCGACCGGCAAGCTGTCCGAACACGCCTACGCCAACGCTGTCGATGTTGCGGCATTCGTCCTGAAGGACGGCCGGCGGATCAGCGTGCTCGGCGGTTGGAACGCCGACGGTGCCGAAGGTGCACGCCAGGCCCGCTTCCTGCGCAGCGTGCGTGCTTCGGCCTGCCGCCGCTTCAATACAGTGCTCAGTCCGGATTATAACGCGGCGCACCGCGACCATTTCCATTTCGATATGGGAAGGGGGCCGTTGTGCCGTTAGGGGCAAGGGCATGACCCAGACCAACATCCCCGAGCGCGTGTTCGAACGTGCCGCGACCGAAGCCCAAACCGCCAAGCACATCGTCTCGACACCGCAGACCGAACACCCGGCCTACAAGCTCGCGTTTCAGGACATGGATTTCCTGCTGAGCGAGGAGTTGCGCCCGGTCCGGTTCCAGCTCGAACTGCTCAAGCCCGACCTGCTGCTCGACGCTGCCAAGATCGGCTCGATGATGGTGTTCTACGGCTCGGCACGGATCCCGGCGCCCGGCGTAGCGTCGACGAACCCCGATCGCGCTGTTGCCGCCAGCCTCGAAGCCAAGTCACGCTATTACGACGAAGCACGCAAGCTGGCCGCGCTCGCCAGTGCCACGCCGCGCGATGCCGACGGTTGCCGCCATTTCGTCGTGTGCTCGGGTGGTGGCCCCTCGATCATGGAGGCTGCCAACCGCGGTGCCACCGATGTCGGTGCCGAATCGGTAGGGCTCAACATCGTCCTGCCGCATGAACAGGCGCCCAACGAATATGTGACGCCGGGGCTGTCGTTCCAGTTCCACTATTTTGCGCTGCGCAAGATGCACTTTCTGCTGCGCGCGCGCGCGGTCGCGGTATTTCCCGGCGGGTTCGGCACGTTCGACGAAACATTCGAACTGCTGAC
>JANMJZ010000034.1:0-1987 GCA_031371635.1 Sphingomonadales bacterium
CGCAGCCAGGAAAGTGTTGGCCATGCCGCCGCCGATGATCAGATGATCGACCCGCGAGACGAGGTGCTCGAGAACTGCAAGCTTGGTCGAAACCTTCGCTCCGCCGACGACGGCTGCAACCGGATGCTCCGGCTTTCCCAAGGCCTTGTCGAGCGCCGTCAGTTCGGCTTCCATCGCCCGCCCGGCAAAGGCGGGCAGGGCGTGCGCCAGCCCCTCGGTAGAGGCGTGGGCCCGGTGTGCGGCGGAAAAGGCGTCGTTGATGTATAGGTCGCCGAGCGCGGCAAAGCGCGCCACGACGGCCGGATCGTTCTGTTCCTCGCCGCCAAAAAACCGTGTGTTCTCAAGGAGCGCAATGTCGCCGGGCGCCAAAGCCGCGACTGCTTCGGCAGCGCCTTCCCAGTCCACATATGTCACCGGTCGCCCCAGCACGGCAGAATAGGGTGCGGCCAGCTGTGCCGTCGAAAATTCCGCGCTCGGTACCTTGGGGCGTCCGAAATGCGCGAGCACGAGAACGATTGCTCCCGCGTCGGCCAGCTCCGTGATCGTCGCGACGGTCGCCCGCATCCGCGTGTCGTCAGTAACGACACCGTCGGCCATCGGTACGTTCAGGTCTTCGCGGACAAGGACGCGCTTGCCGCGGACGTCGCCGATCTGGTCGAGCGTGCGAAAGGCCATCAGATCAGCTTCCCAATAGCCCCTGCCGTGTCGACCATGCGGTTCGAGAAGCCCCATTCATTGTCGTACCAGCTTACGACACGCACCAGCTTGCCGTCGAGGACCGCCGTCTCGAGGCTGTCGACCGTCGAGGATGCCGCATTGTGGTTGAGATCGATCGAAACCAGCGGCTCGTCGGTAAAGGCCAGAATGCCCTTGAGCGGGCCGTCTTCCGATGCCGCCTTCAGGATCGCATTTACTTCGTCCTTTGTCGTGTCACGCTTGGGGGTGAAGGTCAGGTCGACGAGGCTGACGTTGGGCGTCGGCACGCGCACGGCCGATCCATCAAGCTTGCCCTTCAGTTCTGGCAGCACTTCGCCGACGGCCCGCGCGGCGCCCGTGGTCGTCGGAATGATGGACATGGCGGCCGCGCGCGCGCGGCGCATGTCGGGATGGATCTGATCGAGTATCTTCAGGTCGTTGGTGTATGCAATGATCGTCGTCATCAGACCACGCTCGATTCCCACGCTGTCGTTGAGGACTTTGGCAACCGGCGCGAGGCAGTTGGTCGTGCACGACGCATTGGACACGATGGGGTGTTCGGCGGTCAGCTTGTCATGGTTGACCCCGAAGTCGTCCGTGAGGTCGACGCCCTTCGCAGGCGCCGAAATCAGCACGCGCTTGGCGCCGGCATCTAGGTGCTTCTGCGCGGACTCGCGGTCGGTAAAAAACCCTGTGCATTCAAGCGCTATGTCTACATTGTTCGCAGCATGCGGCAAGTTTGCCGGATCGCGTTCCGCCGTTACGTGGATGCGCTTGCCGTCGATGATGATGTCATTGCCGTCGGCGGTGACCGTTCCCGGATAGGCACCATGCACGCTGTCGCGCTTAAACAGCATCGCATTGGATTTGGCATCGGCCAAGTCGTTGATGGCCACAAGTTCCAGTCCGCAATCGGGCCGCTCGAGGATCGCGCGCGCAACCAGTCGCCCGATGCGTCCGAATCCGTTGATCGCAACTTTAACAGCCATGTTAGTTCCCTTGCAGTTCTTCGATGATTTGCGGCGCAATGGCTTCGGCTGTCAGACCGAAATGTCGGTAAAGGTCGGCGATGGGGGCCGAAGCGCCATAGGTATCGAGCCCGAACGAAAGGCCATCGCGCACATAGCGCTCCCAGCCCATTGTTGTGCCCGCTTCGATCGAGACCCTGAGCGGTCCGGCCGGCAGGACCTCGTCTCGATAGGCACGTGGCTGGCTGTCGAACCGTTCCCAGCATGGCATCGAGACCACATCGGCGCCGATCCCCTGTTCTTCGAGCCGGTCCGCCACGCTA
>JANMJZ010000045.1:0-1845 GCA_031371635.1 Sphingomonadales bacterium
ATCGCGATCCCACCGCCGCCTATTGCGGCAGTCGTCAGCCCTCGGGTGCTCCCGGTTCGCATGGCGACGGCCTGGCCGAGCCCTTCGCGGCTCAGCCAATCGAGTTCGGGGAGTCGGCCATAGCTGTCGTCGTAAACGAGCAGACGTTCATCGCTCAGGTCGATCGATGCCGGATCGCGTCCGCGCAAATAGCTTTGGCTGGCGAAGAAGCCGAGTTTGAGCTCGGCAAGCTTGCGCGCATAAAGGCTTGCGCCCTCAGGCCGGACCATACGGACTGCAAGATCAGCACCGCGACCAGCCAGACTGACAACATCACCTTGCGACTGGAAATGAACCGGGAAGTCAGCGCCCGCCGACCACAGGAGGTGTAGTGCGGGTGCGAGCACGTCCGAGACGACTGCTTCGGTTGCCGAGATGCGTACCGGGACCTGCACGGCACCATCGCGCAGACTTTCTGCCACGCGCCGGATACGCATCAGCTGTTCCGAAAGGGGCTCTGCCGCCTGGGCGATTGCCCGGCCACGCTCTGTAAGCCGCACACCATCGGCGCGGCGATCGACAAGCTCCAGACCGAGCGCTGCTTCAAGCGCCTCGACCCGACGCGATACCGTAGAGATCGCGACGCCGCGCCTCTTCGCCGCAATGCTCAGCGTGCCCGCATCGCCGATCGCGATCAGGTCCTCCAGGTCGCGCGGATCGATCGACATAAGTTTATCTTTTGCGGAATTGGAAAGCTGCTTCGCAATATCGCTCATTCTGTGGGCGTGCGCAACGCGGTATCCCCGGATCATTATCGAGGGAGAAGTCCGATGAAGCGCAGTCTCATGATCGCCATATCCAGCTTGATGTTAGCCGGACCAGCCTTTGCCCAGTCGTCACCGGCAGAGACGCCGGTCGCGACGCTTGTGGTCGTGAAAACGCCGCCTGGTGTGACCCGGGCGATGATCGAGGCGGGCTTTGCCAAAGCGGTACCGACTTACAAGAAGGTACCGGGGCTGCTCCGCAAATACTTCACGGTGAATGCGACGGGTTTCGGTGGCATGTACCTCTGGAAGAACCGCGCTGCCGCAGACGCTTGGTACTCGCCCGATTGGCATGCACGCGCCAAGGTAACCTACGGCGTCGACCCCGAACTCACCTATTTCGACTCCCCGCTGCAAATCGATAATGTAGGGCAAGCCGGTAAATAATGCGCCAGCTTACCTTCCTCTCGCCGGGCAAGTTCGAGTGGAGGGACGTTACGTTCCCGCGTCTAACCGAAAAACGCCAGGCGATCGTCCGTCCGCTTGCTGTCGCCCGCTGTGATCTCGATCTTTACATCACGATGGGGGCTGCGCCGTTCAGAGGACCGTTCGCCTTTGGCCACGAAACTGTGGGGGAAGTGGTCGAGGCGGGCGAGGCGTCGGGCGTGAAACCCGGCGACCGCGTGGTTGTGCCGTTCCAGATATCCTGCGGCACATGTACAAATTGTCGGCGCGGCTTCACCAACTCGTGCGAGTCCGTGCCGTCGTACGCTGCCTATGGTCTGGCTGGGAACGGCCGCCCGGATTTTGGAGGGGCGCTGTCAGATCAGATCCTCGTACCATTTGCCGATCATATGCTTGTGCCGCTGCCGGATGGAGTCGACCCGATTATCGCAGCGAGTGCCTGCGACAATATCGCTGACGGATGGCGAGGCGTTGCTTCACAACTGGCAGCGCGTCCCGGCGCCTCTGTTCTTGTTGTCGGCGGGCTTGCCCAAAGCGTTGGCATTTATGCAGCGGGGGCGGCAGTTGCACTGGGCGCAGGCCGAGTACTTTATCTCGACGATAAGCAGGGTAATCGGGACCGCGCGGCAGCTATGGG
>JANMJZ010000004.1:0-13529 GCA_031371635.1 Sphingomonadales bacterium
AGCATGTCGTAACCCAACCCCAGACGATCCATGACCCCGGGCCGGTAATTCTCGATCAAGATGTCACATTTTTTCGCCAGATCGCGCGCCAAGGCGACGCCGTCCGGGGATTTCAGATCGATGACGATGCTCTTCTTGCCCCGGTTGACGCCGAGAAAATAAAGGCTGTGCCCTTCTGAAAACGGGGGAAAGCCGCGTGTATCGTCACCGACGCCCGGCGGCTCGACCTTGATGATCTCGGCACCCAGATCGGCGAGCGCCATCGACGCCGCGGGTCCGGCCAACACACGCGAAAAGTCGATCACGCGGATGCCGCTCAACGGGCCTGCCCAGTCGGTGGACGCAATATTATCCATCAACCACGCTTATGGCGGGCAATGGCGGGCCTCAAGGCCGATCTAGGACCAATCGTGCTAAACGAAAGAATGGTGCCCGGGGACGGGGTCGAACCGCCGACACTGCGATTTTCAGTCGCATGCTCTACCAACTGAGCTACCCGGGCACACGTCGCCGAGGCGTCGCGAAGGCGGGCCTATAGCGACGCGATATCGTCTCTGTCCAGCCCAAGCGAGTCGAGCGACTCCTCTGCCGGCGGTCCGGGGATACGATAGCCGTCGTCAAGCCACTGCAGCAGGTCGCGATCGCGGCATCCCTGCGAGCAGAATGGGGCATGTGCAGGCACGGGGGGCTTTGCGCAGATCGGGCAGGGTTTAGGCGGGTTCGGCATGGCCGCCGGACATGGCGATGCCTGCATCCGCGCGCAAGCCGACCGAGCCGCCTAAATGGCGTGCCAGCCGTTCTTGCCAGTCCGGATGGGCTTCGAGCACGGAAATAACGCGCGGGTGTGCGACGAGCGTCACGGCCCCGCTACGCCCCTCACGCTCCACCCTGCGCAACAGTGCGCGCGTGGCGTGTGCATCGGCGTCCGAGCGGACATGTTCCACCAGCGATAGCCGGGTGTGAGGCCGAACGATCTGCATAAAGCCGAAACCGTTGACCGCGGTACGCTCGAAGGGAGGCGGCAATGCCGCATCCAGCGCCGAGGCGATGGCGGTGCGCACCTCTTTGCCACCCAGCGTAGGAAAGTCGATGCCGATCGATCCGGCCAGGCCGAGGGCGCGGATCGCTTGTCCGGCGGCAGTGGCGGCCGCCAGCGCGAGCGGCCCGGGGTCGAGGTGCCCGTCGACGTCGATCAGGGTCATGGCGGGCGTCGGGGATATATGGAGTTCCCCGCCCCCGAACGGCCACAGGCCGGTTTGCGCGCGTTCGATCAATTCGCTCCACCCGACGGCCTCGAGTGCATCCTCGTCGTGGGTGGCGAGTTTTCGGACAGCGAGGCCCATCGCCGTTAGCCGGGTGCGCAGATCGGGGCCATCTTCAACGTCCTGATCCGGCGCAGGGCGGCCTTTTGCCCGTTTCACTCGGTCGCGCTCCGGAATGGCCTCGCGGGTGATGGCGATCCTGACCAGCGCCCCTTGGGTCCATTCGCGCATAAGGGGCTCGACAAGCACCTCTGTGCCGCCTGTCAGCGTTACGAATCCGCGCCGGGCAGGAGTTGCAATACGAACCAGCCGCCCTTCGACCACGGCGCCCGCCCTTGGCCCTGCGTCATCGACCTCGATCAGTGCTTCGACAATCCTCTCGTGGTCGACAAGGGCTGCCCTCGCCTCGCCAATGCCTTCTTCGTAAAGCCACTCAGGCAAGGACGACCCCGGCGCTGCGCAGCAGGTTGCGTGTTTCGAACAGGGGCAGGCCGATGACGCCCGAATGGCTGCCCGCCAGGTCACGAACAAAGGCCTCCGCGCTGCCCTGAATGGCATAGCCGCCAGCCTTGCCCCGCCACTCGCCACCCGCAAGATAAGCGTCGATCATAGCGGAGGTAAGCACGGCAAACGACAGGCGCGTATCCGACAGCCGCTCGCGCAGCGTGCCGGCGGAGTCGACCACGGCAATCGCGGTAAAGACGTGATGGCGACGGCCCGATAACAATGTCAGGCAGGTGCGCGCTGTGGCCTCATCCTCGGCCTTGGGCAGTATACGGCGCCCTGCCCCGACAACCGTATCGGCCGCGAGCACGGCGCAGCCCGGGTGCCTCCTGGCAACGGCGAGCGCTTTGGCGCGTGCCAGCCGGACTGCATGAGCACGGGGAACTTCGTCTTTGAGGGGCGCTTCGTCGAGCTCGGGCGGGTCGATTGCATCGGGAACGATCCCGAGTCGCGCAAGCAAGTCGAGGCGGCGTGGCGAGGCAGAGGCAAGAACGAGGCGCACCGAGCGCGCCCCAGCGTCCGGAATCAGGACGGACCGGGGCCGCCGCGACCCGGCATGAAGCGGTAGGTAATGCGGCCCTTCGTCAGGTCGTACGGCGTCATTTCGACGAGCACGTCGTCGCCGGTCAGCACGCGGATGCGGTTCTTGCGCATCTTGCCGGCCGTATGGCCGAGCACTTCGTGGTTATTCTCCAGCTTCACGCGGAACATCGCGTTGGGCAAGAGTTCAAGCACGGTGCCGCGCATCTCGAGAAGTTCTTCCTTGGCCATGCAGCCCTTTATCTGATTGTCATAAACGAATTGCGCCGCCCCTTAGCGAAAGGGCGGCGCAAAAGAAAGTCACCTGTGTGACGGGCGTTACATCGCCCCGTGCGCAAGCGCCGCCAGCAGCAACAGTGCCACGATGTTCGTGATCTTGATCATCGGGTTGACGGCCGGGCCGGCCGTATCCTTGTAAGGATCGCCGACGGTGTCGCCGGTCACTGCGGCCTTGTGGGCTTCGCTGCCCTTGCCGCCATGATTGCCGTCCTCGATGTATTTCTTCGCATTGTCCCAAGCGCCACCGCCGGATGTCATCGAGATGGCAACGAACAGGCCGGAAACAATCACGCCAAGGAGGAGCGCGCCCAGCGAGGCGAAGGCATCGGCCTGCCCTGCGACCGCATAGATTGCGAAATACACGACGACAGGTGCCAGCACCGGCAGCAGCGACGGCAGGATCATTTCCTTGATCGCGGCCTTGGTTACCAGATCGACGGTACGGGCATAGTCGGGCTTGGTCTCATAGGTCATGATGCCGGGGTTCTTGGCGAACTGGTCGCGCACGTCGGTGACGACTTCCCCAGCTGCACGGCCCACCGCCGTCATGCCCATCGCGCCGAACAGATAGGGCAGCAATGCACCGAGCAGGAGGCCGACGATGACGTACGGGTTTTCCAGGCTGAAGTTCACCTGCATGTCCGGGAAGAACTCGCGCAGGTCGGCGGTGTACGACGCGAACAGGACGAGCGCCGCCAGACCCGCCGACCCGATGGCATAGCCCTTGGTCACGGCCTTGGTGGTGTTGCCGACGGCATCGAGCGCGTCGGTCTTTTCACGGACGCTGTCGTCCATTCCCGCCATCTCGGCGATGCCGCCTGCATTGTCGGTAACAGGACCATAGGCATCGAGCGCCACGACCATGCCGCCCAGCGCCAGCATCGCCGTCGCCGCGAAAGCTATACCGATCAGACCCGCCAGCTTGAACGCGATGATGATGCCGACAACGATCACGAGTGTCGGCAACGCCGTCGCCTCGAGGCTGATGGCCAGCCCCTGGATAACGTTGGTCCCATGGCCGGTTTCCGAAGCCTTGGCGATGCTGCGCACGGGGCGATAATTTGTGCCCGTGTAATACTCCGTGATCCAGATCAGCAGGCCGGTGATGACCAGCCCCAGGAACATGCAGTAATAGAGGATCCGGCCGGTGAAGCCGCCGGTTCCGTCGACGCTGGCGCCGATGACATTTTCCATGCCGCCAAGCACCGCATCGGTCGCGAACCAGATGACGATGGCCGACAGGACTGCCGTGACGAGGAACCCCTTGTACATGGCCCCCATGATGTTCTTCGAGCTGCCGAGGCGCACGAAGTAGGTACCGACGATCGACGTGAGGACGCAGACGCCGCCGACGAGCAGCGGCAGTGACATGAGCGCGAGCAGTTCGGCCGCCGTCGTCCGGGCCGCCAGCGTGATCGCGACCAGCACCATCGTCGCGCCGAAAGTCACGACATAGGTTTCGAACAGGTCAGCCGCCATGCCGGCGCAGTCGCCGACATTGTCGGCGATGACGGCGGGGTTGCGGGGATCGTCCTCCGGGATACCGGCTTCGACCTTGCCGACGAGGTCCGCGCCGACGTCTGCAGCCTTGGTAAAGATGCCGCCGCCCAGACGCGCGAAGATCGACACGAGCGAGGCGCCCAGCGCGAGCGCGGTGAGCGCGGTAATGACGACACGGTCGTTGGGAGCATAGCCCGCAGGACCCGTTAGGTACCAGAAGAAGACAGCGATCGCGAGGAGCGCGAGCCCTGCAACCAGCATGCCGGTGATCGCGCCCGCACGGAACGCCATGGTAAGGCCCTGTTGAAGCCCCTCGGACGCGGCCTGTGCGGTACGCACGTTGGCGCGCACCGAAATGTTCATGCCGATAAAGCCGGTCGCCCCCGACAGCACGGCGCCGAGCACGAAACCGACCGCCGGGGTCAGGCCGAGGAACACGCCGACCAGAACCGCGACGACGACGCCGACGATCGCAATGGCCCGGTACTGGCGCGCGAGATAGGCCTGTGCACCTTCCTGGATCGCCGCGCCGATTTCCTGCATTTTGGCGTTGCCCGGAGAGGCAGACAGGACCTGGCGGCTGGTAACAATGCCGTAGAGCACAGCCGCAAAGCCGCACAAAATGGCGATCAGGACGAAATTCATGGACAACCTTCCCTGCGATATCCGCGTGCTTTTCCCCGCACGGATTTTCGCGCCCGGCTATAAGGGGGCGGCGCAGACAAAGGCAACCTTATATGGCGTGCTGCCACCCCAGCCTTGCCGGGAGCGGCACGGGGCCTCGGGCATCGTACAGGCTTAAGCCGCCACCCGCCGCGAAGGTGCCGATGCGGGTCGCCGATACGGGCGGCACAGCCGACGCGGCAAGGGCAAAGAGCAATTCATAATCATCCCCGGCAGTTACCGCCGCCATCCGGTCGCCGACGACCGGTACGGCGTTGAGGTCTATCGCCAGCGCGAGACCGCTCGCCGAGGCCAGGCGCTGCGCATCGATCAGCAGCCCGTCGGACACGTCCATCATCGCATGGACGATCGGGCCGAGCGCCTGGCCTTCCGCCAGACGCGGCACAGGGCGGCGATAGGCGCTCAGATGCGCAGGGTCGCCCGCCAGTCCCAGCCCCGCGTGCCCGATGACGCCGGTCACCCACAGGCTGTCTCCGGCCCGCGCGCCGCTGCGCGACGGCACGATAGCGCAGCGGCCTATCGCGGTGAGCGACAATAGCCTCGGCCCCCTGACCGTGTCCCCGCCGAGCAACGCAACATCGAAATGTGCCAGCGCATCGGCCAGCCCCTGCACAAATGCGGCGTCCCAGGCACTATCGCCCAGAGGGTAGCCCAGCATCACGCCTAGTGGAACCGCGCCCTTCGCGGCCAGATCGGACAGGTTCACTGCCACCAGCTTCCACGCCACATCGCCCGGCGGATCGTCAGGCAGGAAGTGGACACCTTCGACGAGGATATCATGCGTCAGGACAAGATCGTCGAGAACCGCCGCGTCGTCGAGCAAACCTCGGGCGGCAGGGTGCGTGGCGAGAGGACGAAGCAGGGCCAGAAATTCGGCTTCAGTCAAACCTGCCGCTCCGGCAGAAGACTACCCATCGCTGTCCCGCTCGATATCGGCACCGACCGCAGCCAGTTTCTCCTCCAGCCGCTCGTAGCCGCGATCGAGATGATAGACCCGCTGTACCTGGGTTTCCCCCTCGGCGGCGAGCCCGGCGATGATGAGGCTCATCGAGGCGCGAAGGTCGGTCGCCATGACGGGCGCACCGGTCAGGACAGGGACCCCCCGCACCATGGCACTGCGGCCTTTGACCGTGATGTCCGCCCCCATGCGGGCCAGCTCTGGCACATGCATGTAGCGGTTTTCGAAAATCGTCTCGGTCAGCATCGACGCGCCCTCGGCTTTGCACAGCATGGCCATGAACTGCGCCTGCATGTCGGTGGCAAAGCCGGGATAGGGCGCTGTCGAGAGCGTCAGCGGCCCGAGGCGCCCGTCGGCCGCAATTTTCACGATCCCCTTGTCGACCGTGACGCTTACGCCGGCTTCGCGCAGCGCGGCAAACGTCGCGCCCATTTCGCTGGCGTCGGCACCGACGAGGTCGACCGAGCCGCCCGTGATCGCCGCTGCGCAGGCATAACTGCCCGCTTCGATCCGGTCGGGCATGACGGCATAAGTCGCGCCGTGAAGCCGGTCGCGTCCCTCGATCGTCAGCGTATCGGTCCCCACACCGTCGATGCTTGCCCCCATCGCGATCAGGCAATTGCACAGATCGACGATCTCGGGTTCCCGCGCTGCATTGTCGATGACGCTGGTGCCACGTGCCAGCACAGCCGCCATCAGGGCGTTCTCGGTCGCGCCAACCGAGACGACGGGAAAGCGCACCGTACCGCCCGGAAGCCTACCGCCCGGCGCCGTAACCTTTACATAGCCGTGCGTGATCTCGATTTCCGCGCCAAAGGCTTCCAGCGCCTTGAGGTGCAGGTCGATCGGTCGCGTACCAATGGCACAACCGCCGGGCAACGAAACCGTCGCCTCGCCCATCCGTGCCAGCAACGGCCCAAGCACGAGTATCGAGGCACGCATTTTGCGGACGATATCGTACGGGGCCATGGTGGAGGTGACGCGGCCGGCGCGCATTGTCATGACCCGACCAAAATCCTCCGGTCGTGCGCCTTCGATCGATGTGGAAACGCCCAGCTGGTTGAGCAAATGGCCGAAACTGTCCACATCGGCGAGGCGTGGCAGATTTCTGAGGGTCAGCGGTTCATCGGTCAGCAGCGCGCACGGCATAAGCGTGAGGGCGGCATTTTTTGCCCCGGATATGTGGATGCGGCCCGACAGCCTGTTGCCGCCGCGGATGAGAATACGGTCCATGTGTGACGGTTAAGCGCGGACCGGCAGCGGCGCAAGCCGAGGCCGTCAGTGCCCAAGCTCGCCCTCGCTTTCGCGCAGCTGCCGCTCGTATTCCTCGGCCATTTCGGCATGCGCTCGTGCAGCAGTGTCGGTCGTAGCGGTCGCCTCGCGCTCCCGTTCCTGCCGCGCGCGCTCGCGATAATATTCCTTGTCGGTGGTCGTCACGGAAGCGTTTCCTGTCTGGGAGCGTTACAGGCTGATTGCCCGAAAACCGTTTCGGATAAACAACATAGATCAAGTCGCCGGGGCGGACGAACTTTAGGGTACTAGCATGCTGACCGATAAATTTCTGATGGGGCGCCACCGCGAGGAATTAAGCCCGAGCGAGATCGAGGTGATCGAACGCGAGGTCGGCGAGGTCGTCAGCTTTCCGGCGCGCACCGATATCGTGCGGCGAGGCACGCTGGTCGATCGCAGCATGTTGCTGATCGAAGGCTTTGTATGTCGTTACATGGACGGGCTCGACGGCAGCCGCCAGCTCGTGGGGCTCCACATGCCCGGGGATTTCGTCGATCTGCACGGCTATGCCTTGCGCAGCCTCGACCATGATGTCGCCACGCTCACGGCGTGCACCTTCGCAACCTATCCGCATGAAACGATCACAAGGATGGTGAACGATTATCCCAATCTCGGGCGCCACCTTTGGTTCAGCACCTTGCTCGATGCGGCGATGCATCGCGAATGGATCTTCCGCCTGGGCCGGCTGATGGGCGCGGGCCGCGTGGCGCATTTCTTTGCCGAGACCGGGCGTCGCCTGCAGATGGTAGGGCTAAGCGACGGGCTGCGCTTTGCTCTGCCCATGCAGCAAGCCGACGTCGCGTCGGCCTGTGGCATGACCAGCGTCCACGCCAATCGCGTCCTTCGTGAACTGCGCGAAACGGGCGTGGTCAGCTTCAGCGGGGGCGTGGTCCAGATCCATGATCTCGCTGCGCTGCACACGCTTGGCGAATTCGATGACCGCTACCTCTATCCTTCGCGCCCGAACGTCGGGGACAGATAACCTACGCTTTTTCGAGCGTGCATTGCAGTGGATGCTGCTGGCTGCGGGCGAAGTCTATCACCTGGGTCACCTTGGTCTCGGCCACTTCATAGCTGAAGATGCCGCAAACGCCGACGCCCTTCTGGTGGACGTGCAGCATGACGCGCGTCGCGTCTTCAAGGCTCATCCGGAAGAAACGCTGCAAGCAAAGGACGACGAATTCCATCGGCGTATAATCGTCGTTGAGCATCAGCACCTTATAGGGCTGGGGCTTTTTCGTCTTGGATCGCGTGCGCGTTGCGACGCCGACACCGGTGCCGCGCCCTTCATCATTCGATCGGTCGTCAGAGGCCATTTTCGGAATCATCGTCTGGCAGAATATGGCAAAGCCGTGCCGTGCGACAAGGGCCGGACGGGCGGAGGGCAAAAGAAAAGGCCGTACCGGTCGCCCGGCACGGCCCTTTCGACGCTGGATCAGCGATCTCAGGCAGCGACGGTCGACTTGACCTTCTCGGCTGCGACCGCAACGCGGTTCGAGATCGGCTGGGCAATCTCGCCGACCAGCTTCAGATAGCTTTCGGTGAACTTCGAGCCTTCGGCGACCAGCGCGTCGAGCGTCTGCTTGGCGACTTCGCCCTGCAGCTGGAAGAATTCCGTCGGCGACTTGACCGCCGCGAACTGCTTCGCCGTGGCGTTGGCCTTCTCCACGGCCGTGCGGCCATATTCCGCCGAGTACTTGGCGATCTCTTCGGCGCCCTTGGCAGCAACGCGTCCCGAAGCGACGATGGCTTCGACATTGCCCTTCGAGAATTCGACGAGCTCTTCAATTGCCTTGGTGCCCTTCGACATGGCGTCCTTGGCACGTGTGTTCATGTCGCCGAACATTTCGGTGGCGCGCGTCTGCATGTCTTCGGCGGCGGTCTTCATCGATGCCTGGGCGTTCGTGATGGTGTCGTTCATGGTGGTTCCTTTCAAGAGGGCAGGCGCAGCAGCCGGGACGGCGGCAGCGGGTGTTTCAACTTTGGTCTCGGACTTGGCTTCGGGCTTCGCGACGATTTTCGGAGCCACGGCCTTCGGGGCTTCGGCCTTGGGCAGTTCAACTTTGGGCAATTCCAGCTTCGGCGCGGGCGCCAGCGCTGCGACGGAAGCCTTGGGCGCCGCCACTGGCGCGGTCTTGACGACCGGTGTTGCGGCCACGGCCTTTACAGGCTTCGCAACAGGGGGCGTACTCGCCTTGGTTACGGGCTTGGTTGACGTCGGAACTTTGGCCACAACGGCGCTCCTGATCTATGTTGCAGTGCACCATATACTGCAAAGAATCAGGATTTCAAGCATTTTGTTGCAGTGCAACATAAGCCTGTATAATTGGCCGATGCGCTCCCAAACAAACTGGTTTTAGCGTCTTTTTACCGTGACTTAACGTACCGGCCGGGCGCGTCCTCGATGGCCGCGAGCTTTCCGGCGCCTGGAATACGTGCGCCTTTTGCGGGGACGTCATCGGCCTCGAAATTCCTGACCCACGAAATCCAGTCCGGCCACCAGCTGCCCTTCACTTCCGCAGACCCCGCCACGAAATCGTCGAGACTGGTCATCGGCCCGTCGACCCAGTACTGATATTTCTGTGCCGACGGCGGATTGACCACGCCGGCGATATGGCCTGACCCGGCAAGAACGAATCGGAGCGGCCCCTTCAGATGTTCGGTCAGCTTCCAGACGCTGGCGAGCGGCGCGATGTGATCCTCGCGACCAGCCTGGATATAGGCCGGTGTCCCGATCTTCGTGAGATCGATCGGCACCCCAAGCGCCGACAGGGCACCCGGTACCGCCAGCCGGTTGTCCCGGTAAAGATCGGTCAGATAGGCCTTGTGCCATTTCGCCGGCAGATTGGTCGTATCGCCATTCCAGTGGAGCAGGTCGAACGACGGATATTCCTTGCCGAGCAGGTAATTGCTCACGACCGTGTTCCAGATCAGGTCTTTGCCGCGCAACAGGTTGAACGTAAGCGCCAGATAGCGCCCATCGAGATAGCCGACGGACGACAGTTGCTCGATCATCGCAATATTGGCGTCATCGACGAAGTTCAGCAGTTCGCCAGCCTCGCTGAAGTCGACCTGCGCCGTAAAGAACGTTGCCGACTTCACGTTCTTCGCCTTGCCCGTAGCAGCAAGGACCGCGAGCGTGGCCGCCAAGGTCGTGCCTGCCACGCAATAGCCGATGGCATGGACCGAGTTCACGTGGAGCAGATCGCGGATGGTGTCGATCGCCTCGATCTGGGCGGCGATGTAATCGTCCCAAACGACATCGGCCATCGACGCGTCCGCGGATTTCCAGCTGACCATGAATACCGTCAGGCCTTCGCCGACCGCCCAGCGGATGAAGGATTTCTCAGGCGACAAGTCGAGGATGTAGAAGCGGTTGATCCACGGCGGAAAGATGACCAGCGGCGTCGTCGCAACCGTCGGCGTCGTCGGCGCATATTGAATCAGCTGGAAGAGCGGCGTTTCGTAGATGACCTTGCCCGGCGTTGTGGCGATGTTGACCCCGAGTTCGAACGCCGTCGGTGCGGTGTGAGTCAGTTGTCCGCGCTGCAGGTCGGTCATCAGGTTCTGGAAACCGGCGGCCAAGCTGGCCCCGTTGGTTTCCAGCGCGCGGTCGAGCACGACGGGATTGGTGAGCGGCGAGTTGGCGGGCGACATTGCCTCGACGAGCGTCCGCATGGCGAACGACATCCGCGCCTTTTGGTCGGCGTCGCCGGGCACAGCGTCGACGGCGGACATCATGGTATCGGCCATCATCGCATAACCCTGTCGCATCAGATCGAAGACGGGGTGGTCCCATTCGGGTCCGGCGAACCGCTTGTCGCGCGGATCGACCTTGTCGCGATTCGCGTCGGCCACAGGCTTGAGGAGCGCGCCCCAACCGTCGAGAATGGCCCTTACGCCCGCCTTCAGATCGGGCACGGGCAGCGCTGCCGCTTCGGCAATCGGCTCCGGATCATCGGCCATCGGATACTCCTTCTCGCGGCACGTCCTTACGGGATTCCCGCTGGCACGGAAATGGCGTAGGGGCATGTTGTCGAAAGGGAGAATAATGTCCGACGAATTCTACCGCATGAAGCGCCTGCCGCCCTATGTCATCGCCGAAGTGAATGCGATGCGGGCAGCAGCACGTGCAGCGGGCGAGGACATCATCGACCTCGGCATGGGGAATCCGGACTTGCCGCCCCCTGACCACGTGATCGCCAAGCTGGTCGAAGTCGCGCAAAAACCGGACGCGCATGGCTATTCCGCGTCGCGCGGCATTCCCGGCCTGCGCAAGGCACAGGCGAATTACTACGCGCGCCGTTTCGGCGTCGAGGTCGATCCCGACAGCGAAGTCGTCGTCACAATGGGCTCGAAGGAAGGGCTCGCCAGCCTGGCGACGGCGATCACTGCGCCGGGCGATGTCGTGCTCGCGCCGAATCCAAGCTACCCCATCCACACCTTCGGCTTCATCATTGCCGGCGCTACGATCCGCAGCGTTCCGACGACGCCCGACGAACATTATTTCGAAGCGCTCGAACGCGCGATGAAGTTTACGGTACCGCGGCCATCCGTGCTGGTGGTCAACTATCCGTCGAACCCGACGTCGGAGACCGTCGACCTCGCCTTCTACGAACGCCTCGTCGCCTGGGCTCGCGACAACAAGGTCTGGGTCATATCTGATCTCGCCTATTCGGAGCTCTATTACGACGGCGTCCCGACGGCCTCGATCCTGCAGGTGAAGGGCGCGACCGATATCGCTGTCGAATTCACCTCGCTCAGCAAGACCTATTCGATGGCGGGGTGGCGGATCGGTTTTGCTGTCGGCAACAAGCAGCTGATCGCGGCGATGACGCGGGTGAAATCCTACCTCGATTACGGCGCGTTCACGCCCATTCAGGCGGCTGCATGCGCGGCGCTCAACGGGCCGCAGGACATCGTCGAAAAGAATCGCGCCCTGTACCACCAGCGCCGCGACGTACTGGTCGAAAGCTTCGGCCGCGCCGGATGGGACGTGCCTGCCCCGCCCGCCTCGATGTTCGCCTGGGCCCCCTTGCCGCCGGCGCTCGCGCATCTTGGCAGCCTCGAATTCACCAAGCAGCTGCTGACCCATGCCGGCGTCGCCGTGGCACCCGGTGTCGGCTATGGCGAGGAAGGCGAAGGATATGTGCGGATCGCGCTTGTCGAAAACGAACAGCGCATTCGGCAGGCGGCTCGCAACGTGCGGAAATATCTGGCGAGCATGGGCGTCAACACCGGTGCGCGGTCGGCGTAGCGCGTGGCACGCAGCGATTTTGCCCACGCCTATCGCATTCGCGTCCGATGGTCGGAGGTCGACCCGCAAGCGGTCGTCTTCAACGCGCGTTACCTGGACTATGCCGATATAGCGGTAACGGAATATTGGCGCGCCGTGCGCGATGCGGGCCTGTGGGATTCGGGGCCCGTCGAATGCCATATCGCCAAGGCCGAAGTGAACTTCCGCAAACCGATCCGCGCGGACGAAGAGCTCGATCTGATGGCGCGCACGCCGCGCTTCGGCAACACGAGCATGACGACACTCGTCGAGATTCACGGCGCCGATGCGGAAGACCTGCGCGCCAGCATCGAACTGATCGCCGTCCACGTCGACCTGTCCGACCACCGCCCCCGCCCGCTGCCTGACAGCGCCCGGGTGGCGCTTTCCAGCTTCGATGCGAGAGCCGCATGAACGAAATCGTGGCCGGTTCGGACATGGCGCGGACAATCCAGCTCGCGATCGCACCGGTTTTCCTGCTCGCCGGCATCGGCGCGTTCATGAACGTCATCGCGGGGCGGCTGGCCCGCGTCGTCGACCGGTCACGCCATCTGGAAGATCTTCACGGCGGCCTCGCGCGCGACGAACGTGTTCAGCTGGTCGAAGAGCTGCGCACGCTCGAACGACGCATGGTACTCGCCGGGCAGTCGATATATCTCGGCACCGCGAGCGGGCTTGCCGTCTGCCTGCTGGTCATCACGCTGTTCGTCGGCGAGCTGTTCGACTTCAGCCTGGGCGACGCGATCGCCGTCCTGTTCGTCGTTGCAATCGTGCTGCTGGCCGGCGCGATGGTTCAGTTCCTGCGCGAGACCCGCATTGCCCTTGCCTCGCTGCACGTGCGCGAGGACATGCTCGAGATGGAGGGCGACATCGACAACAATTACGGGCGTGGCGCGTCGAGCATCGCATCAACGGTGCGGGCAAAGCTTGGAGCGGGGAACGGGCCGCGCAAGCGTTCATAGGTATCGCCGGCGTTTAGCAGTGCGGCCTCGCTCCATGCGGGACCGATGAACGACAGCCCGACCGGCAGGCCCATGACGTGCCCCATGGGTACGGTCAGGTGCGGATAGCCCGACATGGCTGGCAACCCGCTCGCACTCGGGCCTTCAAACTGGTCGCCATGCACCGGATCGGTCAGCCAGGCGGGACCGTAAGTGGGTGCAACCAGCATCGCGACCTTGTTGTCGGTCATGAGCCGCGTCAGGGTCGCGCGGGCACCATCGCGCGACAATGCCAG
>JANMJZ010000067.1:0-9159 GCA_031371635.1 Sphingomonadales bacterium
GGGCTTCAGGTGCCGCCGCGCGACTTCTTTCCATTGCCCTATGACAGCATCGAACTGAGCAAGCCGACGATCGCGGCCGTCAATGGCGTGGCCTTCGCCGGGGGCTGGATGATCGCGCAGGCGTGCGACCTGTGCGTGGCCAGCACGACCGCCAAATTCGCGATCACCGAGGTGAAGGTCGGGCGTAGCTCGCCCTGGGCGGCGCCGTTGATCCACATGATTCCGCAAAGGATCATGATGGAGATCATTCTGACCGGAAAGCCGATTACCGCGCAGCGCGCCTACGAGATTGGGCTGGTCAACCGGATCGCCGAGCCAGAGGCGCTGATGGAGACCGCGCTCGAACTCGCCCGCGAGATCCTCGACGGCGCCCCGCTGTCGGTGAAGGCGGGACGCGACACCGTCATGCTGGCGACCGAAATGGGGCGTGGCGCAGCGCTTCAGGCAGCGCGGGCCGCATCGGAATACACCTATATGAGCGACGACGCGCAGGAAGGGCCGCGTGCCTTTGCCGAGAAGCGCCGTCCCCAGTGGAAGGGACGCTGACCTTGACCGACGAGCTGCTCACCCGCCCGGCGACGATCGGTCCGGAGGCATATATTTCAGCGGACTACGCGCGCGCCGAGCAGGAACGGCTATGGCGCAGGACATGGCTGCAGGCGGGGCGGGTCGAGGATATTCCCGACGTCGGCAATTACATCACCTACGATATCGGCCCTGACTCGATCATCATCGTGCGCACCGGACCGGCAGTGGTGCGCGCCTATTACAACGTCTGCCCGCACCGCGGCCGCCGACTCATCGATACGCCGCCGGGCGCCCGCAATGCGCGCGGCACCAAGGCAAATTTCATCTGCGGGTTTCACGGCTGGACGTTCGACCTGCAGGGCAGGAACACTTACATCGAGCATCGGGACGACTGGCAGGGCTGCCTCGACGACCATCGTACCAGCCTGGGAACCGTGCACGTCGACCAGTGGGGCGGGTGGCTTTGGATCAACTTGGACCCGGACGCCGCGCCGCTTGCCGATTATCTCGACCCGGCGGCGTCGCTGCTCGAGCCTTATCAACTGCACAACATGCGCCCGCGCTGGCGCAAGTGGATCGTGTTCGAGTGCAACTGGAAGGTGGCCCTCGAAGCGTTCAACGAGACCTATCACGTTGCCACCACGCACCCGGAATTCAACGAGTTCGGCCAGTTCCGGGGCTGGGCACGCAGCCACGGCCTGCATACGCATATCGGCTATGAAGCGCCCAAGGACGTCGGCGAAGATGCCGGCAAGCTGCGACTGGGCAGCGGTCCCGATCCGCGCGTATCGACGGCCGAATTGCAGGTCTTCACTTGGGAGAACGCCAATACCAACACGACGATGACGTTGGTCGAGGCCGCCAAGCGACTTGTGGACGAACTGCCCGAAGGAACGGCGGCTGCGGACGTGTCGAAGCACTGGATCCAGTCGGCTCGCGCGGCGGACGCGGCACGCGGTGTGGTGTGGCCGACCGTCGATCCGACGCATACGGCAAAGGCGGGCACGGCGTGGCAGATCTTTCCGAATTTCCAGATCGGACAGGCGGTCAACAACATGCTGTGCTACGCGGCACGGCCCTTCGGCACTGATCCCGACAAATGCATCTTCGAGGCCGCGGTCTACGAACTCTACCCGGAGGGTGAGGCGCCCGTGACCGAATGGACTTACACTGCGCCGCAAGACTGGCCTCCGGTGCTGCAACAGGACTTCGCCAATATGGCGGCCGTGCAACAGGGCATGAAGAACGCCGGGTTCCGGGGCACGTTACCCAACCCCTACATGGAACGTTCGATCGTCAGCCTGCACCGCAATCTGGCGGCCTATATGGGCTCTGGCGCGCCGCAGCCGCTAAGCTAGACCGTCGCGGCCTCTTCTTCGCGAACGGGCTCGCGCGGCAGGAGTGCGAACATGGCGCTGCCGATGACAGCCGCAAACGCGCAGCCGATGAGGAACGCGGTGTAGCTTCCGGTCGCCTTCAGCGACCAGCTCACCAGCGCGGCGCCGACTGCCGCAGAAATCGAGATGATCGCGACCATGAGGCCCATGACGCTGCTGAAAATCCGCACCCCGAAGTTGCGAACGACCATGAAGCCGATCAGGTCGCCTTCACCGCCGAACGACAGGCCGATGAGAACCACCGAAAGCATCACGACCCAATTGGCGTCGAAACCCGTGGCAAGCAGGCCAAGGCCGATCGCCGGCAGGCCCATGATGAGCGATGCGACCACCCATGGCGTGAAATGGTCGAGTGCAAAGCCGGCAATGAACCGGCCGAACAACACGCCCGTCGCGAAGGCAGAGATCATTAGCGAAATGCCGCCCGCCGTGACGCCCTGTTCCATGAGGACCAGTTTCAGCTGGGTCAGCGCGATCACCTGAGGGAAATTGCAGAGCAGCATGGCACCCGCCAGCACCCAGAAGGCGCGTGTTCGAAAAATCTCGGCATAGTCGGCGCGCGCGGTGCCCGGCTTACGCAAGGCCACCTCTGTTTTCTTCTTTTCGGGCGGCAGCATCAGCAGCGCGACGATACCGGCAGCAACCGTGAACACGGCGACCGCGACATAGCCTGCGCGCCAGCCGCTCGCCTGCACATACTGGTTGAGCATGGGCGCAAGAACCGCGCCGCTTATTGCCGGACCAGAGGCAACGATGGCCAGCGCCAACCCTCGCGAGCGCTCGACATATTGAACGACCACCCGGCAGTACACCGTCGCCGTCGTCGCGATGAAGAACGTGCCCTGGAAAATATAGATTGCGATGTAGGTGCGGATGTCGCCCGTCATCTGCGTCAGCGCGACAAAGGCGAGCGGCCCGGCGATGATCCCGATGAGAGCCGTCTTGCGCACGCCGAGCACGTCGGCAAGCCGCCCGACGACGGGAAACAATGGCGTGCTCAGCAGGCCCAGCGCGCCGATCAGCGCAAATGCCGATTTGGACCAGCCGAACTCCTCGATCAGTTCGGGCGCCATGATGCTGGTTACATAATTGGTCGTGGAATAGCCCGAGCCGAGACCGATCATCGCGGCGAGCAGCGGCCGCCAGTTGGCGCGCAGTTCAGTCAGATAGCCCATCGCCCAGCTCTCCCGCGGCACTCTTTTGCCAAAGCCTAGGTGTCGCGTCCGCCAATGCCCATCGGGACAGGCAGGATAGCGGCGGGGCGATGTCCTAATTCGCGAAACCCTGAACGGAAATCCCGCTCATCGCGCGCCAGCCGCCATCGTTGACGAAGTCCGCGCCGGTCGCAAAGCTCGCCTCGTCGCTGGCGAGAAACAAGGCCATCTGGGCCATTTCCTCGGGCTGCGCCATCCGGCCCAGCACGCCCATGCGCCCGATCACCGTGTTCGACGTATCCATGCCCTTGGCCTCCATCACTGCGCGCTGATGGCGTGCCATGGGCGTTTCGGTCGCCCCCGGGCAAAGGGTGTTGACGCGGATATTGTGCTGGCCGAGCTCGACCGCCGCTATCCGGCTCAGGCCCACGAGGCCAGCCTTCGATGCCCCATAGCCCGCCGTGCTGCAGACGATGAAGGCGCCGAGCGACGCGGTATTGACGATCGACCCGCCCCCGGCTTCGATCATGCGCGGCGCGACGTGCTTCATCATCAGCCACGCGCCCTTGAGGTTCACCTCGATGACCCGGTCGAAAGCCTCCTCGTCGATATCGAGCATGGCGCGGCGCCCCTCGGTATCGACGCCGGCGTTGTTGAACAGCACATTGGGCAAGCCCAGCTCGGCGACCGTGCGGTCTACGATGCGCTGCACGTCGGCGCTCCGGCTGACGTCCGCACCGATGGAGATCGCGGTGCCACCTGCGGCCCGGATGCGGTCGGCCACGGGCTCTACCTTTTCCGCGGCAAGGTCGACGAGCGCGACTTTGGCGCCTTCGCGCGCGAACAGGATTGCCGCAGCCTCTCCCATGCCGCCTGCCGCGCCGGTGATGATCGCGACTTTGCCCGCAAGGCGCATCAATGCGACCCCATGTAGCGGCCGCCGTTGGTGCTGATCGTCTGGCCGGTAATGTAGCTCGCTTCTTCCGACGCAAGATATGCGGCTGCCGCTGCAATGTCTTCGGGCTTGCCGACGCGCTTCATCGGCAGCGTCTGGGCAAAGGCCTCGACATCGATCGGCGCGGCGCGCAGCATCGGCGTGTCGATGAAACCAGGCGGGATGACGTTGAACGTGACACCCGTTGCGGCGAACTCGAGCGCGAGTGCCTTGGTCATGCCCAGCAACCCGCCTTTCGACGCCACATAATGACCCTGCGCGGGCGACCCGGTTTGTACCGACGAGGACGTGATGTTGATGACCCGCCCCCAGCCTGCATCGATCATGTCCGGCAGGATTTCCTTCGTCATCAGCCAGGGACCACGCAGGTTGATGCGGACGACCCTGTCGAACAGATCGTCGTCGGTGTCGAGAAACGGCGTGAAGGGGGCGATCCCGGCGTTGTTCACGAGAATAGCGACCTTACCGAGTTCGGCGCGGGTCCGGTCGGCGGCGGCCCGGATCGCAACCTTGTCCGCGCAGTCGGCATCGAGCGCAAGGGCCTTGCCGCCCTTATCGCGGATCATCGCGGCGGTTTCTTCGGCACCGGCAGCGTTTATGTCCCAGATGGCGATTTTGGCAGTGTCCTCGGCAAGGCGGATCGCGATCGCGCGGCCGATGCCGGAACCGCCGCCGGTGACGACAGCTACCCGGCCCTGAAGTGATCGTGTCATGCCTGCGTCCTTGCTTTGCTGCACAGACGCCCGCGGTCCCCCATTGCCGGGTACCGAGTCAACGCGCGGCGGACACATAACGCCGCCGCGAAGTTGCCGGCGCGCGTCGTGGCAACGATTGTTTGCGCACTCGCTGGCCTGGCGACGCATTGCGGTTAGGCTCCGGCGAAAAGCGCGGGAGAGAGATCATGCACGCTTCGAGACTGATAAGGTCGGCACGGGCTATTGCCCTGTTATCCGCGCTTTCATTGGCGCCGACCGGGATACATGCCCAGATGGCAGGCGCGTCGTACGGCAAGATCGAAAATGACGGGACGGTCGAGGTTGCCCCGTTCAGATTGCCGCCTTCCCTGTACCTCAGCGAGGAAGCGAAAAAAGCCCTGCCGCGCGCGCCGAGCGATCCCGAGGCCCTGATGCTCCGCGCGCTTGCGGCGGGCCAGGCAGGCGAGTTGCGGCGGCGGATGCCTGAACTGATGGGCGGGCGCACCAGGAAGCTTGCCGACAGTTACAAGGTCGGCATGCGAACCAGCGAGATTGCGGGTGTACCTGCGGTCTACGCCCTCCCTATCAAGCCGGTGCCCGTTGCCAACCGCAGGAAGATCCTTCTCAACCTGCCAGGTGGCGGCTTCGTCATGGGCGTCGCAAGTGGCACCGGCATGGTGGAATCGATCCCGCTCGCAGCTCTTGCCCAGGTCGAAATCGTCAGCATCACCTATCGACAGGCCCCTGAGGCGATGTTCCCGGCGGCGACCGAGGATGTCGTCAAAGTCTATCGCGACCTGTTGAAGACCCATCGCCCTCGGGACATCGGTATTTTCGGCTGCTCAGCCGGCGGACTCCTGACTGCAGAGGCGATGGCGGCGCTTCAGAGGGCAAAGCTGCCTCTTCCGGCCGCTATCGGCATTTTCTGTGCTTCGGCGGACGCGCGCTGGGGCGGCGACAGCCGGGCCTACACCCGACCATTCCAGGCACTGCCCCCCACCGACGGGTCGCGCCGCTATTTTGCCGAAGCCGATCTGGTCGACCCGATGGCCTCGCCGGTGCTCGACCCCGGCATCCTGAGGAAATTCCCGCCGACATTGCTGATCACCGCATCACGGGCGCAGGAGATGAGCGCGGCAATCAACACGCACCGCGAGCTGGTGAAGGCCGGCGTCGATGCCGACCTGCATATGTGGGACGGCCTGGGCCATGCATTCTTCTACGACAGCGCCCTGCCCGAAGCGAAGGAGGCCTTTGCGGTGATGGCGACCTTCTTTCGAAAGCACCTGCAGCTGAAATAGCGACGGCTACCAGACCAGCGGCACGTGCTCCGGCCCGATCACGCCGCCCGGACGGTATTCCACCCTGGTCCCCGGCTTGAGCCTGAACTCGGGAATGCGCCGCAGCCATTCCTGCAGCGCGACCTTGATCTCGAGCCGCGCGAGATGGGCACCCATGCAGCTGTGCACACCCACGGTGAAGGCAAGGATGATCTTGCGCGGCCGGTGAAAGTCCACGTCGGTCGGATTGGGGAAGACGTCCGGGTCGAAATTGCAGACGGGCAGCAAGGTCGTGACCTTGTCGCCTTTCTTCAGTTTCACTCCGCGCAATTCGGTGTCCTGTGCCACCGTACGACCTGAGAATGTCACGGAATGGACACGCAGCAGTTCCTCGACCTGCGCCGTGATGTTGGCGGGATCATCGATCATTTCCTGCCGCCGGTCGGGGTTCTGTGCCAGCCAGACCCAGATGAGGTTGAGCGTCGCGAACACCGTGTCGAGGCCCGCGATGAACAGGAAGACGACAAAGCCGTGGATTTCGCGTTCCGACAATTTCTTGCCGTCGACCTCGGCGTGGACGATGCGGCTGATCAGGCCCTCGTCCGGATTGGCGGTCTTGTCGATGATCGCGCCCTTCAGATATTCACCGATCGTGGCAAGCGACTGGCCCATGATCGCGCGGTCGTTCGAGTGCAGCAGCGCCATCGCCCATTGGACGAAAGTGTCGCACATGTTGCGCGGCAGGCCCATCAGGTCGAGGAAGACGAGGACCGGCAGCGGCCGCCCGAAGACCTCGTCGAATTCGCATTCGCCCTTGTCGATGAACCCGTCGATCAGCTCGTTGGCCAGCGCGCGGATACGGTCCTCGAGCTTGAGCACGCCCTGGGGCGAGATGATCGGATCGACGATGTTGCGGTACTTGCGGTGCTCGGGCGGATCGATTTCGATCGGGATGAAGTAGAAATAGTCGTCGGGGTCGCGCGGGAACGGCGTTGCGTCCTCGTTCGAGAACAGCTCGGCATGGCGCAGGACGTAAAGCGCATCTTCGTGCTTCGTGACGATCCAGGCATTCCCCATCGGCCCGACGTCGTAGTAAACCGGCGGGTATTTCCGGTGCATGTCCGCCATGAACTTGTGCGGGTTCGCCAGGAAATCGGGACCGAAAGTGATACCGGCCGAGTGGACGAGTTCAGGCGGCACATGATCCGGGATCTGGTCCCTGCCGACGCGGCGGATGGGGTTGGGCGCGACCGGGTTGGCGGGATCGATACGCATGGGCCTTGCTCCGCTCAATACTGGGTTTCGGGCAGGTGGACGACCAGGCCGTCGAGTGCCATGGACATCTCGATCTGGCAGCTGAGGCGGCTCGTCGGCCTGCGCTCTGCTGCGACCGAATCGAGCATGTCGCGCTCTTCGGACGAGGTGGGCGTTCCCGCCCGGTCGGCCCAGGCGGCATCGACGTAGCAATGGCAGGTCGCACAGGCGAGGCCGCCGCCGCATTCCCCGAGTATGCCTGCGACATCGTTGTAAAGCGCGCCGCGCATGACATTCTCGCCAACGGGCACGTCGATATCGCGCCGCGTGCCGTCCGCATCGACATAGGTGACCAGGGGCATGCGTTTCTCCGTTACTCGCCGCCGACCCAGTCGGAGGTCAGCGCGCGGGGACTCAAATATTTGGTGCGGGTCCAGCCACCGTCGACCACGATGGACTGGCCATTGATCATCTCGCCGCCCGGCGAACAGAGGAAAGCGATCGTCGCCGCAATATCCTCTGCTTCGGCAAGCCGCGGATAGGGGGTTGTCTCGACATTGACGCGCTTGAACGTCTCGTCGGCAAAGCGGTGGCGGACCATGTCGGTCATTGTCACGCCGGGCGCGACACAATTGGACCGGATGCCACGGGGCCCGTATTCGCATGCCATGTGCTCGGTCAGCGACCTGAGACCTCCTTTCGCTGCCGAATAGGCGCCACCGCGCTTGCCGCCGATCATCGCGAAGGTCGAGGTCACGTTCACGACGCCCGAACCGGGCGCCATGTGCGGCACGACGTCGCGGCACAGGCGGAACGGCGCGCGCAGCATGATGTCGAGGAAATGGTCGAGCATTGCGTCGTCGGTTTCGTCGAGGGGCTTGGGGCTGCCGATGCCCGCATTGTTGATCAGGAAGTCGATGCGGCCGAAGCGGTCGAGCGCCAGCTGCACGATCCGTTGCGGGGCGTCGGTTGCCGTGACGTCGATTGAAAGCGTGGCAACGCGCGGCGAACCTCCGAGTGTGTCGGCCAGTGCCGCCAGCTTGGTCGCATCGCGACCGATGCCGACGACCGCCATGCCTGCCTCGTGAAGCATTTTCGCGGTTGCAAGGCCGATACCGCTGCCTGCACCTGTGATGATCGCGGTCTGCATGCGTTCGATCTACCGCGCCTCGAACGGCCTGTCGCGTCGCTGGGGCGATGGATGACGGTCACATCCTGTGCAGGGGCACGAGCTTGGGGCAATCAGCGCGCATTCACCGGGAAGAGGACTGCCGCATGGCCGAACTGCGCTACGACGACCGCGTTGCCATTGTCACCGGCGGAGGCCGGGGCCTCGGCCGGGCCTATGCCCTGCTGCTCGCAAGCCGGGGCTCCCGGGTCGTCGTCAACGATATCGGCGGCAACATCCGCGGCGACCAGATCATCGAGAACCCCGCGCAGGACGTCGTCGATGAAATCACGGCGGCCGGCGGCGAAGCGGTCGCAAGCACCGACAGCGTCGCGACCGTCGCCGGCGGCAAGGCCATCATCGGCGCCGCCATGGACAGCTGGGGGCGGCTCGACATCCTGATCCCCAATGCCGGCAATGTGCGGCGCGGGGGCATCCACGAAATTGCGCAGGACGATTTCGAGTCGGTGATCGACGTCCATATGCACGGCGCCTGGAACCTCGTCCGCCCCGGCTTCGAAATCATGCGCCGTGCGGGCTATGGCAGGGTCGTGCTGACGTCGTCGATCGGCGGCATTTATGGCAATGCCACCAACGTGCCCTATGCGATGGCCAAATCGTCGATGATCGGGCTCAACAACCTCGTCGCGCTCGAAGGGGCAGACCACAATATCAGGAGCAACATCATCCTGCCCGGTGCGGTCACGCGGATGTCTGAAGGCATGGAT